>NZ_JAUBUE010000031.1:74841-90839 GCF_036705305.1 Microcoleus sp. B3-D7
AGGCATCTTGCCTGTTCTTGAGAATGCTGCAAAATTTCAATCTCAACTTATTCTATAATAGAAGTCTCTATCTGGCAATTTGTCAACCTATTTTTAATAGCGTATTGACCATTGAATCAGGTCAAGTTTTATTAAAAAAAAACATTATCAAACTGATTTTTTTGAGTAAAAAACTGAGGCAATAGTTCAATGGATACCCGCTTGACCTACCAACAAATTATCAAAACCATACTTCAGGAACACGCTAATTTCCGCAATACTATACCTGACGGATATAATTCCCAAGTTCTCTTTGATGATGAACGAGGAAGCTACTTAGCCTTGGATATTGGTTGGAATGAGGACAAATACCTTCACGCCACACCAATCCACATCAATTTAATCGGCGATAAAATTTGGATTCAATATGATGATACCGAAGAAGGAGTGGCGACTGATTTACTTGCAGCAGGTATTCCTAAAGAAGATATTGTACTCGGTTTTCGCCATCCTCATGTGCGGCAATATACTGAATTTGGAACTGGTTTGAGTGGCAAAGATGAAGGAAGTATTGCTGAATCTGCTGCTGTGCGATCGGCCTAAGTAGAGTACGGAGACGGATGGGCTGGGGGGACGGCGGCGGATTTGAAGCATGATAGGGGGATAAAGGGCGATCGTCACAAGTGTCAATCTATTATTATGATAGAAGTTTCTACTACGATTAATCAAACAGAAACAAACCCGGATTTACATGAAAAAATTTTCCCAAAGCCTCAGCTTGTTTTTTGCTAATTTCTAGCTGACCGTTAACGATTTCAGTTACCGTCTCAAATGTGCCAATAATTTCTACTAAATCTGCAGGTTCTAAACTTCTAGCATCCATCAAATGAAGAAGTCTTGAGTGGGGAGTTGAAGCATTCAGTTGATAGTGAGTTTCTTCATAATCCTCAATTAGTTTGACTAAAAGTTCTAACAAAGTATCTTCTTCCGGAGTTAGGTTTTTCTGAGAAAGCAAGTTTTCAACTATTTCTAAAAAAGTCTCGTTTTCATCTTCATTTTTGATGATTCGAGGTTGATATTGGGATAGCAGGCTGCTATATCTGTCGGAGTCAAAAGTAAGGGTCATTTTTCCAGTTGTCTTTTTCATATTCTGCCTGAGTCAAAATGTACTTGATATAAACAATCTGCTTTTGATAGTTAAGACTTACGATTAAGCGATATTTATTTCCTTTGATGTTGAAAATTGTAAAATTTCCAACGGCTTAAGCTTGAGGATAAATAGTTTGAACTTCAATAATTTTAGTTTAGTTGGCTTGACTAGCAATCTTGTACCAATCATCGAGGGCTTCGCAGGAATCAGCATGATTTTGGCAGTAGTCTCTTAATTTTTTGCGACTGATAACGTGCATTGAGCGATCGTTCAGATGTTTGGCAGATACCTAATTCTATCAAATTTAAGTGCGAACGGCTAAAACCCCAATTTTACTAAAAGGGCGATCGGGCTTCTTTTTCTATGTTTGGGCGGAAATAGTTAGTTTTGACATACTCTTTTAGTATCGGTGCAAGAGTGAAAAATGTGCGATCGCCCTCCGGGATTTTTTCAACTAATGAACGGCGCCCCAAGGATTGCATCACTTTCAAAAATTGCGATCGAGATAATTGCAGATTCTCTGGCACTTTTGAGAGGGAAACTGGCGCGGTTTCACTCGCTAGCAATGACATTACCTGTTTTTCTGACTCGGATAAGCGATTAAATGGCTGATGCAGTAAAGATTCTAAATCACCTAAAAATATTGTATCATCCGACAAAAATTCCGATAGGCTGCCGTTAAACAAATCTTGAATCATGGTAGCAACTATTTTTAACCACAAGGGATTGCCTCTGTATTGTTCAATTAGTTCTGACCATTTTTCATGTTCCGCTAAACCTTTTTCTCTCAGGATTTCCCCCGCGCCCGCACCTAAACCATTCAGTTGTAATGAGCGAACTGGCTGGTTGCTACCTTCTAATGCGGCGATTTCTCTAGGCTTTTCCGAACTGAGCAACACTAAACAACTATTGTGAGATAATTCTCCTACTTGTCTCAATAGTGTGCCGTAATCTTCGTATCCAAGTTGGTAATTACCAGCGAGTTGTCCGCTGCTGTTTATCATTTGTACGTCATCGAGTATCAGCAGACAGCGGTATTTTTGCAAGTAGTCCAGTAGGGGCAATCCCCCTGTGGTTGCCCCATTCTCTGGGACAACCACGCCATCGGCATTTGGGGCGGGCACGGGGGCACCGCCCCTACAGAAGAATTGAATTATATTTGTTTGAAGTATTGGCAGATGTGGAGATGTGGCGAGACTTCGCCAAATGATGAAATCAAATTCATCTTTGATTTGTTGGACAAGTTGTGCGGCGAGTGCGGTTTTGCCAATGCCGACTATGCCTAGTATGGCGAGTAGGCGGGTGTTTTCGTGGAGAATCCACTGTTTGAGGGTGGCGAGTTCGGATGTGCGATCGAATAAAACTCCAGATTTAGGCATTTCACCTAAATATTCGCGCACTTTGGGTTTGGCGTTGCCTTTGTTTAGAAATTCTTCATCGGTTGGTGAATTGGGGACTTTTGGGGACTGTGAATTATTTTCACAGAAGTTGACTTCACCAATTTGTACAATATCTTTATTGAAGTTCCAGAAATTTGAGAATTTTACTTGCTCCAATCTGACTCTAAAATTTCCTTTATTGACTTCTTCGCCTAATACTTCTGATAGTAGCTTCCATAATGCAGAGGCAATATCTTTAATGTGACCTTCACTACAGTGAGATTCATCTGCTATTTTTGAGTATTTCTGACCTTGTAAAGTTCCCCGCAGTATCCTCTCTTGCAGATTGTCTAAGTGTTTTCCCGTATTGATAAAAACTAGGTCGTCGGCAAGTTTTAAGACTTCTTGAACGTCCATAGGTTGGGTTAATGCTGGGGTTTTGCCTATTATATCCTACTCGATCCGACTTTTTCCGACCCGATCGAGTTTGTCCAGCTTTTTCTGGCGTGGGTAAATGGCAAATGATATAAAAGTACCTACTTTATCCGACTTTTTCCGACTGGACGAGACTGAGATTTTATAGTCACAATCATATTTAAGAGGCACTATTATAGCTTCCCCATAGGAAAAACATGACTGCACAAGCATTATCCCTCCCCCAAGCAAACTTAAAAATGGCTCTCTGGCAAGTAGATGCCGATTCAATGAGTAGTAGCGATTTGTATGTCTGGTTAAATGATAGCGGCTTGCCCCACGAAGTCACTATCAGATTGCACGAGTTAGCTAGCTACACGAAAAAAGCTGGTAACAAAGTTTTGGCTGTAGGGAAAATTGTTCTAATCAAAATTATCGAGTTTGTCAAGGCACATCCTAATTTAGCTACGGGCATTGCTCTAGGAGCTGCTGTGGGGCTATTGGCAAGTTCAGTACCAATTATAGGCCCAGTGTTAGCGCCATTGGCAGCAGTGCTAGGTATAACTGTTGGTGCGATCGCTGGACATAGACTAGATCAAGGCTACCGTCAAGTAGATGGCATAGTTGGAGTAACACAAGACTTTATTCAAATCGCCCAATTGTTTTTTAAACTACTGATTGATGTTTTTAATGTAGTTTTTAGCCACGTTATCACTGCTTAAATAAGAAAATTTGGAACAATCACGAGGCTTAATATGTCAGGAAATAAAACCCTAACTAAGGAGCAAATCCTTAAAGCGATCGAGCAATTGGAAAAAAATCCTCATGATAAGCTAGGAATTTTAGCTGATATTGGGATTGGTGTAGTAGGTGCTGGTGCTGCTGGTGCTGCTGTTGCGGCTTTCGGCGGTACATCCATATTGTTTGGGCTAGTAGCCGTTGCACCCCCAGTAGGATTGGTTGTTGGTGGTGCAGCATTAGGTGCAGCAGCTCTCGTTGGAGCAAAGAGGATCTTTTTTGATGGCACTTTCAACGAAGGGAAAAAAGCAGAAATGCTCCAACAGCTAAAAGAACAGCTAAGAGAGGTTGAAACAAAAGAAAGGGCATCTAAGCTTGGAGAAAGTGACAAGACAAAATTTATTGTTTCCTTGAAAGAACCAGTTAGGCTTAATTTAATTAGCCCTAAAGAGGCTCAGGATTTAATGAGGGCTGTCGAAAGTGGTCAAATACCTATCAAGGAAGCTATTAATATGGTTAAGGCTATAATTGAAGCAGCTCAACTCCAATAGTCTGTTAAATCCCTGACCTGAAAATGCTAGACACAGGCTATGTTGCTCGGGTATTTCTGAGAATTGACTTAGCTGCTGAAAGAGCGATCGCCCTTCTATTATTGAAGTGCGATCGCTTTTTTTTTGAGTATCACTAATTCTGTTTCTCCCAGACCATAGGGAAATTTACCGCTTTGACAACCATTGATGAGACAAGCTATTGTGAGTAGGAGAAAATCGGAGTGGGATATTTGGTATAACGAAACAATCCCGATCGCCCTCCAATCATTTACTATAAATATGATCGTTAATGATAAGCTTAAAAACATACTAACGCAATTACGATCGCACTTCGAGCAACTCTACGGCGATCGCCTCACCCAAATAGTGCTCTACGGTTCCCAAGCCAGAGGTGACAAACGCCCCGACTCTGACATTGATATTTTAGTCGTCCTCAAAGGGCAAGTAAACCCAGGCGAAGAAATTAAAAGAACCAGCCACATTCGAGCCGATTTGTCGCTCCAAAATGATGAAGTCATTAGCTGTCTGTTTATGGACGAACAGCGATTTACGCACTATAACGGGCCTTTATTGCGGAACATTCGCAAAGAGGGAATTTCATTTCTCAATAAGCCTTTTACGGGCGGGCAGGATGCCCACCCCACAAAAAAACTTACTCTTTGTGGAACAGGCATCTTGCCTGTTCTGGAGAATGCTAAAAGATGCAATTGCGAGCACTTTCCTCACCTTTAACTTGCTCTACTAACGCCCTAAAACAGTATACCGAAATCCCCGACTGATTCAACAAGTCGGGGATATAAAACAAGAAAACAGCCCCTACAAATTAATGACTTCCCGCTCCAGCCGCCCGTTTAAACGCCTCATCCAACACTTCCGAAAGCGTCGGGTGAGTGTGAACTCGGAATGCTAAATTGTTAACAGAATCGCGCTGGGCGATCGCATTTGCCGCTTCCTGAATCAAATCCGAAGCGTGCAAACCGAAAATGTGAACTCCCAACAATTCCCCAGTATCTTTCCGGTAAATCACCTTAGCCGTACCGTCGGTTTCCCCTTCAGCAATAGCCTTAGAATTTCCCTTAAAATAAGTCTTGACAGAAGCTACCTCAAACCCTTCTGTTTTTCCTAACTCTTTGGCTGCAGGTTCCGTCATCCCCACATAGCTAATTTCAGGGTGAGTAAACGCCGCCGCCGGGATACTCAAATAGTCAACTTCGCGGGCACGGCCGCAAATATTTTCCACTGCAGCAATTCCCTGAGCAGACGCAGAATGCGCTAACATCATCTTGCCGTTAACATCGCCGATCGCCCACAAATTTTGCACCGGTTCTCCCGCCGCCAAAACCTGCATCTTATCGTTAACTGGGATATAACCGCGCATCGTTTCCACGCCAACAGTTTCTAACCCCAAATTCTTACTAACAGGAACTCGCCCAGTTGCTACCAAACAAGCATCAACTTCCAAAACTTCGACAATTTCCTTAGTCTTGAAATCAGCTAATTCAATAATCACCGGCGAACCAGGAGTAATCTTCTTAGCCAAAACACCCACTTTTGTTTCAATATCGCGGGGTGCAATTAACACCCGTTCTGCTAACTTAGCAATATCTGGATCGAAAGTCGGCATCAACTGATCTAGAGCCTCAATCATCGTGATTTCACAGCCCAGTGCGGTGTAAATATCGGAAAACTCCAAACCGATATAACCGCTACCAATAATTGCAATCCATTTCGGTAGCGATTCCAACCTGACAGCATCGTCGCTGGTAAATACAGTTTTGCCGTCAATTTCTATCCCGGGAGGGACGAAGGGAACCGAACCGGGAGCGAGAATAATATCCTTGGCGGTAATAGTTTTCTCGCCTTTATCGGTTTCGACGGTAATTTTTTGAGCACTGGCAATTTTGCCCCAACCTTGGATGACATCGACGTTCAAACGTTTGAGGCTGTTGGTCAAGTCGCCGCGAAGTTTGCTAACAATAGTGTTAGCGTGATTGGCGATCGCCCCGCGATCGAAATCCACATTCCCCAACTGAATTCCCAAAGTCTTCAGGTGGTGGGCATTCCGCAAATCTCGCACTCGCCCCGAAGCCGCCAACAGCGCCTTCGAGGGAATGCAGCCGCGGTTGACGCAAGTCCCCCCCATGTCTCCTGCTTCGATAATTGCCACTTTCAGCCCGCAGCTAACCGCGTGTATGGCCGCGCCGTGTCCGCCCACGCCAGCGCCGATAATTGCTAAATCGTAATCAAATCCCTGAGTCACCTTAAAATCTCCTAATGCCTTTGAAATCTTAGGACTCAAGCAAAAAACACCGTCTCTCCGTCCTTTCGAGGTGGCGCGTTGCCATCGCAACCCTTGAACAGCGGTAATAGTTGCATAAGTCCTGTCTCCTTATTCTCGACTAGACTAGGGTTAATTAGACAACGAAAGAGCCGTAACTGAGATTTTTTCAGGGTCAAGGATTTTGAGCTGGGTCTGCACCAAGTCTCAAATCACTCAGTAGGCGGGTGTAGAGTTAAATATAGTTTGAAGGCTGACAATGCCCGCTGCAGGTTTTATATGGGGCAGCAAGTTCAGCCACAGGCATTCCCATCGCCCGGTTAAATTCTGTCCTCCTGCTTGTTTTAGTCGGTTTTCATGTCTAATCTCTGCACGCGCCGGGGCGGACAGAGTTTGTTGGCAAATTTTAGACCCTATGGAGTGGCTTATGACGGATGACGACGACCAGAAAGATTTACGCCGGGCCTCGGCTCAATCCTTTTTTGAGTCCCTGGATGAATTGTTCGATTCTATAGAATCGAACAGCACTCAAGCGGGACAACCTAAATCTCCACTGCCTCCGGCTAAGCCTTCGAGTCAGTCTTCGAGTCCGCCGAAGAAGACTAGACCTGCGAAAATTAATTTGTCGGATTTTGAAGATGCGATCGCCGATTTGGAACAGTTTATCCAGAGCAAACACCAGAAACGCCCGGAATCCAATCAATAGTGCGATGACACATTTTCAAGTAATGACGGTTGACGGTTGACGGTTGACAAGCGAAAAATTTTAGACCGAAGTTCCAGCTCCCAGATTCATCTGTGGAGTCAATTTTTAAATCTCAAATCTCAAATCTCAAATCGACAGGCTGTTGACTGTGCTTTCGGCTTAAGCTGCTTAGGTTGCACCTACAAAATATTCACATTTGGTTGAGGATTGCTTTACAAGAATCAAGCCAAATAAATTATCTCAATTTACTCTTAATAGCCTTGTTTTTAGGCTTTGACGGCTGCGGTAATTGCCTCGATCGCACTTCGATCGCGCGATCGCCGATCGCAGTCACAGGGAACTCCAATTCATCAAGATCATTGCGGAACTTGACCGGAATATCAGCACCGTTAATAATCGCTCCCAACAGCCGCGGCCCGGATTTATGCGACTCGTCATCCTCAGATTCCAGCAACTGATCCGCAGCCTCAGACAACATACTAGACAAAGTGTAACCAGGCCGCGCCACCAAAATCATACCGTCCGTGTACGGTTCCAGCGTCAGCGCGTCGTTGCACTCGCTCAATGCTGGAGAATCCACCACGACAAAATCAAAGCGGTTGCGAACATCCTCAAACAATCTCCGCATTTCGCTTGATTCTAGTACGGCCGAGGCTTGCCGCAAAAAGCCGGGACTCGGCACAACGTATAGATTCTCTACCTCTGGAACCAAAAGGACGCACTCGCTAATATTGCCGTAATAGTGCAAAGGTTCCACTGTCGCCAGAGGATCAGCAGCAATTTTCAAAGATTCAACGTTAGAAGGCGATCGCAAATCTGCTTCAATTAGCAAAGTCCGTTTACCCGATCGAGCCGATGCAATTGCCAAATTGTAAGCACTAAAACTTTTCCCCTCCAAAGGCGCCGCCGAAGTCAACAACACCACCTTCACCGGTTTGTCCCCAATCCGGCGCAAATTAGTACGCAACCGCTCGTAAAATTCCAAATAGGGAGAATTTGCCTCCAGGGCCAGAGGCATTTCATCGCCGTAGGAATCAAACACCGTCACTTCAGGCAAAACTCCCAGTATCGGCACCTCTTTTTCCACCAAAGCCGCCCGCACTTCTTCCCAACTGTAAAACTTGCCGTTGAGCATCCCCAACAAAAATATCAACCCCCCGCCCAGCAGCAATCCCACAAATCCTCCCACCGCCAGCATCACGGGCAAACCTCTCTTGTTTGACTCAACGTCATCAGTTTGCGGCAATTGGGCGATTCTCAAACTCCCCGTTGTCTCAGCTACTGCCGCCTCAGCATCTACCAAAGCCGACTGCATCTTGTCGTAGAGAGCTTTTTTGAACGCCACTTGCTGGGCCAAACGGGCTTGTTCTAACTGCTTGTTGGGGATTGTCGCGTGTTCCCGACGCAATAGCTGTTCAGTTTTCTCGATTCCTTGGAGTTGCTGTTGCGCCGCATCCCGCTGCGTTTGCAAAGCAATCAAAGTTTGAGCTAACTGCTGTCTGGCCGGATCTAAAGAAGAGTCTACCCGAATTCGAGCGGCACTTCTGAGGGGAGCCGCCACCCCGTTACCGCCGAGTACCTCAGATTGCCGCTGCTGCAACTGCTGCTCAAAAGCTTGTTTTTGTTTGAGCAATTCTACAATTTTCGGGTGTTCCTCCTGCAAGTCGCTGCGGAGAATTTTGAGCTGAGATTCGATCGAAAACAATTGCACTCGCAGTTGGGCAATAATTGGATCGGCAGAGAGTGCTTGAGCGACGTAAGCTTGCTCCACATTCAATCCCAAGCGCTCCTGCAAACTGTTAATTTGAGCTTCCATGCCTCCCAACTGCACGCGGAGTTGTCGCTGCTGCTGTTGGCTGCTGGTAATCGCTTGCGGCAAAGCACCGCTCTGAGCTGCTAAAATCGAAGTCCCTTCTCGTTTTTCGTAGGCTTCAAGTTTTGCTTCCGTCTCTCTAAGTTCCTGAGTTACTTTCGGCAAACGCTGGTTAATTTGGGTGATCGTTGCTCGCAGTCTAGAAGTATTAATACTTTTGCTGTGTTCCACCATTTCGTACATCAGCGTCTTTACTACCGCTTCTGCTTTTTTGCGATCGCCATTTTTGTACAATACTTGAATCAAAGCGCTGGGGTCATTATTCTTACTTGGCATCTTTATCTGCACATCTTTTCCCAGCTTTTTAGCCAAAGCTTGTATTTTTTCTTTCGCTTCTTCTTTGTTTAATTTTTCTTCGGGTTTGATGAGTTTTTCGGCTGCTGGTTCAACCACTCTTGTATCCAGCAGCATATCTTTAGTTATTTCTTGTCCTTCCTGTTGAATTTTAGTAGTAGTCGATGAAAAAATCACGCTCGGTCTGTCGTAGGCCAGCGTACCTATTGCAACGTAAACTGGCGCAGGCTTTGGCTGCACAGCCACTACTCCCGACACGCCAACAGTCACTGCGAGAGTAGCCAGTCCCACCCACTTGTATTGGTCGAAAGCAATTAAATAACGTTTAACAACGGATAAAGTCATGACGATTTTAGATTTTAGATTTTAGATTTTAGATTTTAACTTTTAGATTTGAGATTGCTAATTGTTAACGATAACTAATGATTGCTGACAAATGATACCCATTTCCAAACAAGCTGCAACTGTAGGTAAATTGTAAACGCATATCGCATAAGTCATTCCCCATCGACAAATGAAAATTGAAAATAGTATGACTACCTATCATTACGTGACGGGCCGAACAAATCTGTCACCCCATTTCTCAACTGCTCAAAGAACAGAATAAATCCCAAAGTATCCCGGAATGGTCGAGTAAAAGTATTGAGTACATAACCAATGCGCTCTACCAGATTCCTACCAATAACAATCACATCATTATCTTCGAGCATCGGGTTCTGAGAAACATTGCCCTCCAAAGCAGCTTTGGCATCTATCGAACGGTTGATTGCTCTACCTTGCTTTTCGTCGAACCGAATCAGGGCTATTTTCCGCAAGTTAGCAAGATTAACAGGCAAGTTGTTGAGAGCATCCAAAAACCTGCTGCCATTTTCTACGTAGAACGAGGTCAAACCACCACTAGCGTAACTCAAAACTCGAACGTAGATCCTGGGCTTAATCAGAGTAGACCGCGAAACAAGAGCTTTGTCGTAGTCTAGGTTTTTGGTACTAGCGTCCAATTCCGGGATCACAATCACATCTCCCGATGCCAAAGGAAAATCGAACAAATCGTTAGCGTTTGCTAGGGGAGTGTAGAGGTCGATTGGTTCCTCCACCGATGAGCCGTCCGTCAGCGTCCGCCGCACTCGTACCGCCCGCAAATCGGCTTTTCCCGTGACTCCCCCCGCAATCACCAAAGCAGCCGAAATTCGACCAGAACCCGCCGGAAGCGTGTAAAAACCCGGTTTGCCGACTTCTCCGGTGACAGTGATTTGGACGGGGACAGCAGCAGCAGCTAGGCTGTACCTGGATGCTAAATCTTGATCGGATTTACGATCGGGCGTAACCTGTTTATACGGTACGACGATCGCATCTCCATCTTCCAAACGCAAATCCGGCGGAGCAATACCTGTTTGCAACGGTGTCAAAATATCAACAATTTGCTCCGCGACAGCACCTCCCGGCAGAGTCCGCCGCACCCGCACCGCCCGCAGTTCCGCCGTAGGATTAGTCCCAGCAGCAGCCGCCAGAGCAGCAGGAAGCTGGGGGGTTTGCAGCGGATAAAAACCCGGTCTGGCCACTTCCCCCGTCACCGTCACCACTACCGGGCGCTGAACCAGCAAAGCAGCCGAGACTTGAGGATTTTTGATAAATTGGCCAAAGCGCTCCCGGAGGCGCTGCTGTGATTCTTCGACGGTAAGACCGCGCACATTTACTGTTCCGATTAGCGGCAGTACAATTACCCCTTCAGGGCTGATTGCACCCGTAAAACCTAGCTCTGGGAAGCGCTGAACTTGAACAGAAATCTGGTCTCCCGGGCCCAGGCGGTAGGGCCGATTCCGAAAAGCTGGGTTAATATCCCGGTTGAAATTGGCAGGCGGCGGTGGCGGTACACGCAATGGCGGCGGCGCCACGAGTCGCTCGTCTCTTGGAACAACAGGTTGAGCTAAAGCCGTTCCCGAAAAAATTTTGCTATTAAAACCCCAGAATACAGCAGCAAAAGATAGAGTCCAAGCAGTTGAATACAGGCCTGCCAAGGAAAAAGCGAGGCGATTTTTAATTGTGGATTTTCCCCGCCTTTTCAGAGGATTTAAAAAAGTATTATTTTGAATAATGACCTGAGTTGTAAGTTTCATCTAAATAGAGTAGCGCGAAAAAACAATAATATCTTTTCAGGGCGGGTTGAACTCGGATCTTTACTAGGAAGCAGTTGATTGTGGCAAAACCCGCCCACTCCCTAGGCCGATTTATTTGCACCTACCTGCTTACTGAAACCGAAAAGTTTCTGTAATTAATTTAGCCTGGATACTTTCGGCAAGAGATTCCAGCAATGGTTGAGCTATCTTAATCTCGCCCTGCGGTTGAATGGGAAGGATGATACTGACAGCAACCCAAGAGGCGCGGCGGTTCGACAGTCTAGCAATGCTGTCTTCCCAAAACCAGCGGCTGGTTGTTGGAGAACCCCCGTTAGGCCAAGCGTACCACTGCACGACAGCAAAAGTTTGTTGGGGAGTCCAGCTTCGGAAAAACCTCGCCTCGACATTAGGCGGTGGCTGGCCGGGTATTGGTGCTAATTTAACTGTAAACCTCAAAGTGCGATGAGAATCGGTTTGCCATCGGTGAAATCCATCGATATCTAGCCATTCTACTTGGGGCTGGTTTTTGGGGTAATTTTGAGGCAACAGCAATAAAATGGCAATTGTTTTATCCTTTTTAATTTCTTCAACTAACCATCTGTGAGCGCCAATTTGGACGTTATTCTGAACGCCTATAACCTGCCATCCAGGAATTTTTATCCCGTTTTGGCGCAAACTTCTTAATTGCTTGAGGTTGGCAAGGGTTGGCGGGTTTGTCCAAGGCCACCTTCCCGTCGCGTAGCCGGGAATTGCTACTGCCCCAACTAATACCAGCAAAAACACCAGTACCATAATTTTAGATAATTGATACCGCCGCAGTAGTTTCTGTGCTGAAATCATCTGTTTCATTAATTGCCAGACTGACTTGGGAAATACTTTTCCATCCCGTTGAGGACAAGTACCAATAATCCTAGTATACAAGCAGAATACAAATCTCCGCCCCATCCGGCGTGTAGCCAAGTAAAAAGCGCCTCTCTGTCAGTTCCGTGAAAGTAAGTTAGCAAAGTATTACGAAAAATGTTGGAAGTGATGCTAATAATGGATGTAATCACTAAAAACAAAAGGCTTTTTTTGCGAGAGTTCCAAACTCCCGTCCAATCCAGCAGAATTAAGCTGACATAAAGACTGGTAAACAGCATTTTCAAGCCTGCACAGTGCGGGGCAACTTCTACAATGCGCTCGTTTACGTACAGATAAATTTCTTCCACTCTCACCTTGATACCAATCTTAATTAATATCCAGCCTGATGCTTCAGCAATGAATTGCTGTAAGGGCAAGGCGTAGGGTTCTATGAGGTAAGGAATGTGGTTCGGCGAGGCCAGAAATACGAATAAAAGCGGCATCGCCTGCAATTTCAAGCCGGGAATTCCTTTTAAAGATAAGCAAATGCTGGCCAGCATTACGGGGAGGGATAAATTTACTAAATCGCTCAAGCGACTCAGATAAAAAAGCGTGGCTAGTACCAGCAAAAAGCCTCCCAAAGGATGCGGTGAGTTGGGCAAGCTGCGCCAGGACTTTCGGTTCATCCAAGCAATATAAGCTGCGTAGGGCAAACCAATTAGTCCGTGGCTGAAATATTCGTGTTCGAGGCTGATGCTTTTGTTCAACCAGCCGTCGTACCAGTGTACTAGCAGGGGGGCGTACAGCAGCACTAGGAGCACCGTGATACCTTCCCCCAGGAGGTATCGCTTGAAAACAATGCGAATTCTGCGCTGGATGTGCATGGTTTGAGAAGTTTTAAGATTGCCGCGCTGGATTCGCAACGCTTTCGGGTTTTAAATTATGAGTTAAAGATTTGTTAATTCCCCACCAAAAACGCTTTGAGAACCGCACCTTACTGCTTGAAACACCTGCCGCATAAATTTTATGAACAATTAGCAATTCAATGATAGTACGATCGCCCGAACAACTTGCTCGATCTGAGTATTGCTCAATCCGGGATACATTGGCAATGATAAAATTTGTTGGCACAGGGTTTCTGCGCGGGGGAAGTCGCCCCGATTGCCTAAGTTTTGGTAGGCGGGTTGCAGGTGGCAAGGTAGGGGATAGTGTATGCCTGTTTGAATGCCGTGTTGGGCGAGTTTTTCCTGAAGGGTGTTGCGGTCGATCGAGCTTTCCTCAGTAATTTGGATAACATAGAGGTGATAAATGTGACCGCTGCTGCTGTGGTTGGCGATCGGTACAATGCCTTTGTGTTTCAATGGTGCTAGTAGAGTATTGTAGTGTTGGGCGGCGTCGGTGCGATCGCGATTCCATTTTTCTAAGTAAGGTAATTTAATATTGAGCACGGCAGCTTGCAAATTGTCGAGGCGGCTGTTGGTACCGATTTCTGTGTGCAAATATTTAGTGGGTGCTCCGTAATTGCGGAGAGTTCGCATTTTTTCTGCGAGTTGTGCATCGTTAGTAATTAACATCCCGCCGTCCCCAAAAGAACCGAGGTTTTTGCTGGGATAAAAACTGAACGCTGCTGCTTTACCAATGGAACCCGCGCGGTATCCTTCTCTGGAAGCTAGATGCGCTTGGGCGGCATCTTCAAATATGATTAAATCGTGGCGATTCGCAAAATCTAAAAGCTGCCGGGGCGATACCATTTGACCGTAGAGGTGTACGGGTATAATTGCTTTAGTTTTCGAGGTAACTGCTGTTTCGGCTGCTGTGAGGTCAATCAGGGCGGTTTCCGGGTCGCAATCTACAAGAATAGGTATAGCTTTGGCTTGGAGGACGGCGATCGCGGTGGCAATAAAAGTGTTAGCGGGTATGATAATTTCGTCGCCCGGATTAATGCCGCAAGCTTGGAGTCCCAGAGCGATCGCATCAGTTCCACAAGCCACTCCTACGCCGTATTTTACTCCTGAAGCTGCTGCAAATGCTGTTTCAAATTCTGTCAGTGATTGACCTAAAATAAAGTCTCCTTCCTGTATGATTTTTCCAATAGCTTCTGCTATTTTGGAGTGGATTGGCTGGTGTTGCAGGGAGAGATTTACAAACGGAACTTTTGGCGGGCGCTTACTCATAAACTATCGGAACCTAATTATTTATATTAACATTTAAGGGCAAATAGCTTTTAAAATATTTTAACCGCAGAGGGCGCACCGTAGCAGAGGGGAAATGGAGATTTTTTACGGAAGAGCTGAGCCTCATGTACTTTTTTTGACTCAGGAAATAAATGAAAGTTTTTCGGTAATATAGAAGCAGATAATGGTACGACAAGCATCAAAATTATGGAATACAAAAACCTCGGCGACAGCGACTTATCAGTATCGGAAATCTGTTTGGGTACGATGACTTACGGCCAGCAGAACACCGTTGAGGAAGCGGCCCAACAGCTCGATTTTGCGATCGATAGAGGCATCAACTTTATCGATACGGCAGAAATGTATCCCGTCCCTGGAAAGGCGGAAACTCAGGGAAAAACAGAAGAATATATCGGGGAATGGTTGGCGAAACAGCAGCGGGATAAAGTCATTATAGCGACTAAAGTGGCGGGCAGAAGCACTCGATTAAAGTGGATTCGGGAAGGGAAAAATCAGATCGATCGCCCAAATGTCGAAAAAGCCCTGAATGACAGCCTGAAGCGCTTGCAAACTGACTACATTGACCTCTATCAAATCCATTGGCCCGATCGCTACGTGCCGCTATTTGGCGCGCCGGATTACGACATCGCCCAAGAGCACGAAACAGTCCCGATTTTGGAACAGTTAGAGGTATTTGCTGATTTAATTAAAGCTGGGAAAATCCGCTACTTGGGTTTGAGTAACGAGACGCCTTGGGGAGTTTGCGAGTTCTGCACTTTGGCTGAAAAACACGGTTTGCCGAAAGTTGTTTCGATTCAGAATGCTTTCAGTTTGAGCAATCGGACATTTCACCTAAATTTAGCAGAAACTTGCCGTTTTAAGAATGTGGGATTGATGGCTTACAGTCCTTTGGGGTTTGGGCTGTTAACGGGTAAATACTTGAATGGAATTCCCGAAAATTCAAGGTTGGCTTTATTTGCGGGATTTGGTCAGCGTTACGATAAAACTAATCTGAACGATGCGGTGAAAGCGTATGTTGAGATTGCGGGGAAACATGGGATAAGTCCGGCGCAGATGGCTTTGGCGTATGTGCGATCGCGCTGGTTTGTAACTAGCACTATTATCGGTGCAACAAGTCTGGAACAGTTGGAGGAAAATATCGGTAGTTTGGAGGTAAATTTGGAGCGGGAGATTATAGCGGAAATCGATGCGGTGCACGCTAAGTATCCGAATCCGACACCGTAAGATATATCGGCGGTTGAAACCGCTTCTAGACACACAAAGTCCGCCTGCGCGAACTAAGAGATAGAGGGGAAATTTAACCCGAATTTGATATTAGTAGGTTGGGTTGAGGGAACGAACCCTACGTTTCACTTCGCCCAACTTACCACTGGCTGGGAAAAGCTTTTTGAATTCGATCGCACTCACGTATTATACCAAATCCGGTTATGATAGACTACTTATAATCACATAAAAATAAAAAGCGATGCCGAAAAAAGCATATTTGG
>NZ_JAUBUE010000095.1:0-7116 GCF_036705305.1 Microcoleus sp. B3-D7
ACCAGTCTCAACAACTGGGCTAACCGTCCTATAAGCTTTTCAGCCTACTTTAGGTTAAACGAATCGCACCGTTAACTTTTGTATTGGATCTGGTTGGGGCGTATCACCGTTAGACGTGTCACCGTTAGACCCGTTGCCGTTGGTCATAGTCATGCCTCGCTGGTGTCTGATAGAAAAAACTGGCGATCGCTTTTGATACAGATGAAACTATCGCCAGCGTCGCCGACGAAGTTGTTACCAAGTTCTATGCCAATTAGTTAGTTGAACTCAATGGGATTCGCTTAGTAACAATGCTCATAAATTCACCCTCACTTGGAGCAGGCATAAGGAAACTCCACTCGTTGATATGAGCGAACTGTAGCCTGTAAAGCCAGCGAATCGTGTAAGTAACCCCGTAGCTCGATCCAAAAACCATTATCCTTACCCGTTCACAGCCATCAGATTGAGCTGGCAAACTATTGGCACCCCTGATAATCGACGGTAAAGTATCGTCTGGACTAGGCACAAAATCCAGATTTTGCGAATAAACGAATTGTGGCCTGAAACTTGGTGTCCTTGCCAGCCTAATATCAAAGTTTGTTGTCATCATTTGAGCCTCCTACTCGTTCTAGGGGATTAGTCGCGTGGAAGATGTTCCAGATATTCTGGGTGGCGTGATTAGTTCTAGGTTGGACAAGTGGCGCATCAAAAAAAACTCAACCCACTAACGTGACTAAAAGAGAATTTTTAGATGCCATATTCTATCAACTCAAGAATTAATCGTTCCTCCCGTCGCCCGGTGTAGGTGCTGTCGGTGCGTTGGAGTCGCTAGTTATTCGCCAGCAGAGCGCGCTTGCTAGTTGGTTTTGTTCGACGCGACAAAGAACTCGCACTGTGGGAAACCAAAGCTGCAAGTGGGATAAATCGCTGTTGACAGTGCCGGAGTACGCTTGAAACGGGTCGCTCTCCAAAGAAACCAAGGTTCGCAAAGCATACAGTTCATCCAATTTGAGTCCGTCCAATCTGTTGATTAAGGATTCGATTGAATATTTTCTGGGTGCTGTGTACGGAGTCAGCGCTTGTTCCTCCAGTTGCCACCAGCTCATCATGTTGGCTCGTTCGGTGGCACACAAAATCTCTACTTTCCGAACGCAAATGTAAACTGGCTGTCCGTCTTCCTGTATCAAATTGTCTCGGTCATCAAGCAAGCGACCCATGACGGTTTCAGAGCGAACGTCGGTCACTTCCATGCGTCCCATTGTGGTGGTAACGCGGGGATTGGGTATTTCTACAAAGCTTGGTTGGGCGGCTTGCGATGGCTGCCCATAATCTGCGAACATAAGGGAAATCTCCCGAAAGTGAGTGCCAAACCCCGCCCCAGAAGATTGCGAGTCAGAGGGGGCGGGGTTTGGTTTTGGTGTTAAGCTATGTTTATGTATGCACAGGCATAGCTATGTATGCACATACATAGCATTTTTGTTTGGGTGTTGTCAAGCCCTATGATGAAAATTGTTAATTGTGCATACACAGACAAATGACCAGAAAACCGGCTGAACGCAGCGCTTGGGGCGAAAACAAAGAGCGCTACAGCATTTTTGTGACTCCTACGGCAATGAAAGCGATCGACACCAGGGCTGAGGCTCTTGACATCTCGCGCTCTGAATTCTTGGAACAGTTCGCCCGTCAGATGGTGGGGATGACCGATGCTGAACTAAAAAAGGAGGATAGGGAGGAATTGACCAAAAGTGTTGGAGCAAAGTATCGCATTAGCCCGCGAAGAACTTGCTGGCCGCGGTTTGTTTCTCAAGCGCAAGGCTAAGGGCGATCGGATTCAATTGCTAAAAAATCAAATTATGGAATGGGAAACACTACTTGAAAAACTAAGTTGAACTTTCGGTATACGCGCCCGCTTGGACTGTCGGAGTTTGGTGTATACGCCACGTAGGGCGCGATGAAGCGTCAAAAGAGTTTCTGATGACCGAATCAGTTAGAACCGTCAGGGCTTCTGTGCAAATAGGTTCCCTAACAGTCGATGGATTCATGCTGCCTAGACAGTTATCGGATGAGCCAGACACAAGCGGCTGAGCCTATTTGTCTAAAAGTTCAGAACATCTCAGATTTTTGCTGTCAAAAGCTTTCAAAGCTCGACAGGAGTGTAAGTTATAGGTTTCGGATTTCTGAGCGATTGCAAATACTCAGAATCTCATCGAAAGTAAACTCCGACCATCGGTTTAAGTGCGATCCTCAAAAGATTCCGATACGCCGAAAGCTTCATAAAACTGCGGTTTGAGGCACAACCTCACGCAAGCGTGAGGTTGTGCCTCAAACTTTTTGAGTTTACAGGCGCTCAAACGCTTACTAGGAAAGGAGGAGGCGTTTCAAAACACATCCATTTAAAGGAGTGACCGCAATGATTGGATAGCCATTTAGCAAAAATAGAGATGACGACTCGGATCGCGAAAACAGGCATTGGGCCTCATCTGAAGAAGATTGCAAAGAAATGGAAAAGAAGTATGGGTGGGAACTAAAAAAAGTTGAACAAAACGACGATTCAGACCTCGGAGTCGATTGCGTGTTTAAGGGCAAGCAGACCAGCTTCTGGGATATGTGGGGCGACCATCAAGACCACTCGGATCTGGATGAAGCATAACTATAAAAGCATTTGATGTGATGACACAAACTGAAGAACTCGAACTTTACGACCCGCTGGCCAGCAAGTCTACCCTTAGCCTCTACCTGGTCAAAGAGCAAGAAAAATGGATTCCTATCGAAAGCAAAGAGCTTGTTATCGGGAAACAGTTGACTCGACTGTTGCAGCTTTCTCACGATTCGCGTCCTCTACTGAAGCGTAAGGTCAAAGTTGGAGAACGGCTCACTTACCACGTTAAAAAAGAGGGTAGCCCTTGGAAAGCTTACCTTGTCACTCCCTCGGACTGGGTAGTGGTCAGAGTGTTCCGGTACGAAGCCGACCTATCAGAGGTTGAAGGGGATATGCCAGAGTTTCGGGACGTACAAATTGCTTACTGCGAGCGCCAGCCTTTGACACCAGAGGAAGCTGAAGCAATGACTTATGAGATTGTTAGCCAGGTTTCTGTGGATTCCAATGGCTGCGATAAGGAAGCTTATCAACAATTTCTTGCCAGTCAACAGTCTAAGCAATACGTCCGCGTATAGAATTTTAAAAGGCTGTTGTCAACAAGCGACCGCCGGCAGCGATTAGACCAGACAAAAAAAGAGTCCGCAGTCTTTAGAAGAGACGGCAGACAAACAAAAACAAAAAAACTTTAAATACATCATAGTCTAAAATCTGCCATTACTGCCATAGTTGGCACAGTTGGCATAGTTGGCACATTTGCCCCAAATGTCCCAAATGCCCCAAATGCCAATCAACGGTAGTTAAAGCAGAGCCGTCTCTTCTACATATAGCGGGTTTTTACAAACAAAACCAGCACGCAGCGCTATGAGTAGCGAGAGAGAGGCATCTATGAATCTTGTACAGCAATTTGAATCTACCGAGTACCTTTGCCCCAAACACAAGAGCCACATTGAGAGCCGGGGACTGTTGAACTATTGGAGCTTTGCCACCTGCCGAACCGTATCTGCGGACGAGGCATCAGTTTACTTGGGTTACGCAGCGAAGTCGGGCGGCATCCTATTCGTGGGTGCAACCACACAATTTCAGTTCAGGCCTGACAAGCCTTGGAAATCTTCTGGCAGTAAAAAAGCGCCCAAATACCGCACGCCCGTTGGTGAGTACGACGCATTCTTGCCCCAGCATCCCACCGACAAAAACTACTGGGAGCCAGAAAATCTCAAACAGCACTGCTACCGCATTAACGACCATCCCTATCTCCTGGTTACCGAAGGGCCGTTCAAAGCAATCTCGGGATGCAGCAACGACTTACCGACAATCGCCTTAATGGGCATCAGCATGGGGCTGACAGCGAAAGCTAGCGATTTGCAGAACAAACGCTATCTCGTTCCCACCCTGGAAGCTTACGCCCGTGCCGGCTTTGGGTTCATCATTGCCTTTGATGCAGATGCAGCGACCAATCCAAACGTCATTTGGGAACAGCGGAAACTCGGCCACCAGTTGCTCAAGTTTGGCGTTCCCGTCCGCAGCGTTACTGCACAATGGGAACCGGGTAGTGAAGGAGAAACCAAAGGTATGGATGATTTTATCCAGAGAAAAGGAATAGAAGAGTTCAGGCGGATGCTTATGAAGTCAGTCAGCTTTCAGGAATGGGAGAGCAATCTTGATGAGAGCGAGGATTCATCGCCTAAGAATAAAATTCCTTTACCCCAAGAATTGGGAGCCGAACTTGCCGAGGAGCTGCGCGACCAACTCTGCTACTCTGACGAACACAAATCTTGGATGAAGTACGAACTTCGGCATAAAGGAGTTTGGGCGGCGGTGAACGACGATTATGTCCTCAGCGCCATAGATACCATGTGCCAGACGCGGGGGTTGCAACCCAACAACGCCTACTGCGCCAACGTTCTAGGGTCGCTCAAAAGGAAATTATTCGTGCTCGATTGGTTAGAGCGACCATCAAACGAACTATTGCCCTTTGAAGATGGGGTGCTTTCCATTGAAAGCAACACTTGGCAAGAACACGCCCCCGGATTCCGACTAACTTGGTCGCTACCGCGCAGCTACAAAGGAAGCGCTGTTAATACTGGATGGGCAAAAATCAACGATTGGATGAATCAGGCCACCGATGGCAATCGGAACAAGAAAGACATTCTGATTGCTTTCATCGCCGCCAGCTTGCGCGGTATGGCTTCTTTGCACAAATTTCTAATGCTGACCGGCCCCGGTGGAACTGGGAAAGGGCTTTACTCCCGACTGACCACAATGGTGGTTGGAGAGCGAAACACTTGGATTGGAAACTTGGAAGATTTAACCAAAGCTGATAAAGTCGCGGATTTACAGACAAAGCGGCTAGCGGTTTTTGACGACCAAGAAAAGTACACAGGCAATTTATCAAACTTCAGGTCGCTGACGGGCGGGGGTAAAATCAGCGGCCGGCAATTGTACAAATCGGCTGTTGATTTCCGTTTTTCTGGTCTGGCGCTAATTACTTCAAATCAGCCGTGTTTCCCAGCCAGCGGACTTTCCTGGTTGAAGCGCCGAATAATTCAACAAGGATTCGAGTACACCCCCATTAAGCGAAACCCCCACCTCGAACGAGAATTAGAGCCGGAATTAAGCGCGTTTACCCAATATTTGTTATCAATTCCAGTGACTGAAATTGAGCGCATTTTGGCTCAAGAAGGAACCGGGATCAATGACACTTTTTGGGCTGACCGGGTGCGGGCCGACCCGATGGCGTCATGGGTCAACGATTGCATTATTCACGATACCGAGGCTCAGACGGCAATCGGAGCTGATAAAGACGAATGGAAAGATGCGGATTATGTCGCGGCTAAATCAACTTTGTTCGGCTCCTATAACAATTACTGTCGTCGAGCCGGGTACAGCGCCAAAGGTAAAAACAATTTCTCAGCAGATTTGGTGGAACTCTGCCGAGAAGTCCTCGAATGGAAAGATGTTGCAAAGCAGCGGTCGGCTGCTGGTATGGCAATCAAAGGGTTGAGGTTGCGGACAGATACTGACCAAGACATTTCGACTGTAGAAGATTTGTTGAGTCAATCCAAAAATGTAGATTTAGGTCTACACGGTGCAGACCGGAATGTAGACTTACAATTCTTACCCCACAAGGCTTGTGTAGACTATGTAGACTTAAACTCAAAACTTGCAAAAAAGAATGGAAATACTTCTGATGACTCAAGTCTCGAAACTGATGGCGGCACAACATCAAGTTCTGCTGACTCAAGTCTCGAAACTGATGGCGGCGCAACATCAAGTTCTGCTGACTCAAGTCTCGAAACTGATGGCGGCACAACATCAAGTTCTGCTGACTCAAGTCTCGAAACTGATGGCGGCACAACATCAATTTCTCCCGACCAGGTGAATACTGATGCTGAGGTTGTGGAAGTGTTGCCCTCACCCGAAGTTTACACGGTATACACGAGCCATACAGAGCAAGACATTCAGCCTACACAAAGCCTACATTCAGGTCAGCATTCAGATCAGCATTCAGAATTGAACGAAGACGAACTCGACTTGCTGCAAATGATTCGATTGGCGCTGGCAGAGCCTGACCCCGAATTGACACGGCAAGCGGCCGCCGACATTCTGCCAGTGCTCAAAAAAGTCTGTGACAAGGGAGCTGCAAACCGAGAGAAGATTTGGGCGGCGCTGACCGAAGAAGAGCGGAGCGAGTTCACCTTTTTAGCCAAAAATTCAGAGCGACCGACAATCTCTCAGCGGTCGCCGAAGCCGAGCGCACTGGGCGACAATTTCTCCGAACCGGAACCGGAGCAACTAGCGCCTGAACCCGCACTAGCAGAGGAATTAGCGGAACCGGAACCCGCACAAATCGCGCCAGAGCCGGAAACCATTGCTCATGCCGATGCCGAAAAATTGCGAGAAATTGCGACAGTTTGGTGGGATGAATACTTCCCGGAACAGTTGCAAACTCTGATTACACAGATGTTTGGCTGGGGTGCGCCGGGGATTAAATACGATGCTGCCACCATAGCTACTTGGTTAGCCACTGAGGCCGCCGTAGTGCGCGAGCGGATAGGCGAACTAATTCGCCGACGCTCGGAGGGTTTCTGCTAATTCTTGACAGTCAATAAAAAGCCACACAAGCAGCCGTTTGATGCGGTTTGGCGTAGGAATAGCGAAGCTGCCATAGACCGCAAAGTAGTAATTAAAACCCTCATCTGGTAATGATTACAGGCATTTTTTCGCTTACTGTCCGCGTGTGCCTTGCAAATACTCAGTTCCCACGGCAGAGTATTGGTTATACTCTGCCGTGGGAAACGAAAGAACACCGGGAACCCTTACCAGCAAGGGCTTTTAATCCAGCTCTCGACAGACAGAAGTTTTAGTGAACAAGCTAGACTTTAGCGAATTGAGTGCTATAGAACATAGCCACCCCTTTTGTATTTTTGTCAATTTTACTCACTAGCTCGCTTAGTGTAAAGACAGGAAGAGTGCGATTCGTTGAAGCGTGAATCACGGTGAAAACCCGACACATAACGTTTCCAGCCACGAGGCTGAAC
>NZ_JAUBUE010000032.1:0-89001 GCF_036705305.1 Microcoleus sp. B3-D7
GGAAATCTGTTCGTTGTCATCTTACAATTTTATTCTTGAAGCCCTATTCTATGCAGCTTCATATTAAATTGGTATTAAGGTGTGAGTAAGTGATTCCAGAATTCGATGAAAACGGCAACTTACCCCCAGGAGTTCATTTTTGCGAATGGGAAGAATTTGTAGAACGATTTGGAAGCAACGAGCTGAGGTTGCGTTTAATGCGCGGACTGCGAATGGCAATGGAGCAACTCAAAGCAGGTGGTTGCCGGACAATTTATATCAACGGCAGCTTTGTTACCATTAAGCCAGACCCAGGAGATTTTGATGCTTGTTGGGATAGCGAGGATGTCGATTACGATTATCTCCGAAAAAATGCCCCGAGATTACTAAATCATTTGGATCGTAGCGCACAGAAATCCAAATATAAAGGTGAAATTTTTCGTTCAGATCAACCTGTAGGAGATTACGGCTTAAATTCTATAGAATTCTTTCAGCGTGACAGACAGTTAAATCCTAAAGGCATTATTGCTATAGATTTATAAAGGTGGAACCCATGATTAAAAATGAAAAAGAGTATGAATATAGTCAAGAATGCGCCCGAAAATTTGAATATTCTCTTAGGGCGTTAGAGCAAGATGAGGAACTGAAGAAAAAAGACCCCGAGGGGTGGCAACTTTCTGGCGATGTCAAACAATCTCACCTGATGGCTTTACAAGCAGAAATTGCTGAATATGACAGGCTTACATCTCATGATAGCGACACCCCAATAGTATTAACACTTGATGATATTGATTATTTACCCCAAATCTTGATTAAAGCTCGCATGGCAGCTAAGCTAAGCCAAAAAGAATTGGCAGATTTAGCTGGACTCAAAGAAGAAAAAATTAAACGTTATGAAGATAATGACTACGAAGATGCCAGTTTTTTGGATGTAAGATTTGTAATTGATGCACTGGAAATCCAAATTCACAAATGTGAGTTTCTAGTTCCTTTAGATACCCTAAGAAGAACGCCAGTTACCAAAGAAGAATTAATTTCCTCAACTCATCGTTTTCACAGCCAACAAGATCAACGAATGATGGAGCAAGTTCAATTAAAAAGTTAGCGTTGACAGTTGACGCTGTTAGAGTCCCAACTTTTTTCAGAAGTCGGGAATCTGCGTGTATAGTTTTCAACTTACCAACCTAAGTTTAATTAAGTGCTTTCATCGCTTCGACAAATTGCCGTGATATAAATGGCAAAATCTCTTCATTCTTGCTATTCTCTTTGCCCTCGGTAAATACAACCAACAAATACGGCCGCAAACCCGATATTTCAATATAAGCAGCATCGTGACGCACTTGACTTGTCAGTCCCGCTTTTGACCACAATTTTGCTGATTCTGGCAATCCCCCGCCTAAAAAACCTGTAACTTGATTTTCGGGATCTGCCTCTAATTCTGCTGGGTCTAAACTGCGTTTCATTAAACCCATCATTTCTTGCGATGCTTGGGCAGAAACAGCTACGCCGCCGATTATACTGTGCACCAAACGCGCGGCTGCATTTGTGGTCAGCATATTTCTATTTTCCATTAATTCTCCCAGAAATGCTCGCTCGCGACCGTAGGGGCCGTCACACCAGGTTTTTTGATTGGCGTTAATATTTTGTAATTCCGGCCAATCCAATGATTGAAAGTAACGGTTGACGATGTTTCGCTGCTGTTTCCAAGTTTCAAAGGGGGCGGGTGATAATTCTGGGCCGCTGGTGGTGCCGGTGAGGGCGTCTACTACTAAACTGGTGGCATCGTTGCTGGAATCAACTATCATATCTCGGACGGCGCGTTGTAATTCTGGGGATGTTTGAATCATGCCTTTTTGCGCCCATTCCCAGATGGCAACGAGGTAGAATAATTTGACGATGCTGGCGGGATAAATTCGTTCGGAAGCTCTAGCGCTAAAACCTCGCGGTTGATATTTCCAAAATTCTTCTGGACTCAGGGCGCCGCCTGTATTGACTCGCACCGGCGGATCGTAGACTATCCAGGTAATGGCTGTACGATCGCCACTTAATCCTGTAAATTTTGACAATGCGGAGTCTATAATGCTACTGCCGAGGGTTTCTAATTGTTCGTCTTTGTGAAAAAATGTCATGGTTAATGGCTGACGCTTAACGGTTAACGGCTAGGAGCTAATGGCAATCTATCGTTAAATGCGAACAATAAATGCGAACAATTAACAGCAAACAATGAGCAATTAGCAATGGCCAATTATCAATTATCTGATGTTGTGGAGTACCGAGCCCGATCGCACATAAATATTTACGATTCCCCAAAGTGCGATCGATTGGCCACTCAAGCAGCGCTGGGGCGACATTTGCGAGTAGTTGACCCCCCCCAGCTTATGAAGGGGGCGAGAAATGGCATAGACTCGGTTGTTGAGGGGGATACAACGGCTGTGATGGTGCGACTGTGCGAAGATGATTATCCGGGATGGCTGGATATTCGAGATGTTGAGTTGCTCGATGTGGCAGAAACAGTGTATCATCCTCTGGTGGTTTCTGAGGCAGAAATCAAGGAAAAATTACCACTTGTAATTACTTTCGCTCGCGAGGCTATGAACCAATCCAATTATTATCTTTGGGGCGGTACAGTCGGGCCAAATTATGATTGTTCGGGCTTGATGCAAGCTGCTTTTGTTGCTGCGGGCATCTGGTTGCCGAGGGATGCTTATCAGCAGGAAGCTTTTACTAAACCTGTTAGTATCAGTGCTTTAGAACCGGGAAATTTAGTATTTTTTGGTACGCCAGAAAAAGCAACTCATGTAGGATTGTATCTCGGAGATAATCGCTACATTCACAGTTCTGGAAAAGCACATGGTCGCAACGGTATCGGGATTGATGTTTTGTCGGACGATGGCGATCTAGTCAGTCAAGCTTATTACCAGCAATTGCGGGGATATGGTAAAGTTGTGGCAAGTTATCAACCTAATTAGTTGTTGACGGTTGACGGTTGACTGTTGACTGTTAATATTATCGAATAAAAAAATGGACGCTGCATTATTTTTGGAAAAATTGGCTGCACAGCAGGCTGGCGCGGAGGTTGTTCTCGACGTTTCAGTGGTGGTGCCGGTGTATAATGAGGTGGAAAGTTTGCCTCATTTGATTGAGGCGATCGCCTCTTCTATCCAACCATCTGGACTCAGCTATCAAATTATTTGTGTAGATGACGGTTCTAAGGACGGTTCTGCTGAACTTCTCCAGCAGTTAGCCAGCACTCGCGATGACCTTTGTGCTGTAATTTTGCGCCGCAATTACGGGCAAACTGCTGCCATGTCGGCAGGTTTCGATCGCGCTCGCGGTCGTGCTATTGTTACCCTAGACGGCGATTTGCAAAATGACCCGGCTGATATTCCGCTATTGTTGGCCAAGTTAAATGAAGGCTACGATTTAGTGAGTGGCTGGCGGAAAAATAGGCAGGATAATACAATTAGTAGGTTGATTCCTTCTAAACTTGCCAACTGGTTAATTGGTCGCGTTACAGGCGTAACTCTGCACGACTACGGCTGTTCTTTGAAAGCTTATAAATCCGAGTTGGTAGCAGACTTGAATCTGTACGGGGAATTGCACCGCTTTTTGCCTGCTTTGGCGTTTATTGAAGGGGCGAGAATTGCCGAACTGCCGGTGCGACACCACGCCCGCCGTTTCGGTCAAAGTAAGTACGGAATTTGGCGGACTTTTCGAGTGTTGATGGATTTGTTAACTATTTCTTTTATGAAAAAGTTCCTGACTCGACCGATGCACGTTTTTGGACTTTTGGGACTGAGTTCTATGACGTTGGGAACGGCTTTAGGGATTTATTTGACCGTCTTAAAATTGGGTTTTGGTCAAGTTATTGGGAACCGTCCTTTGCTGATTTTGGCTGTGGTTTTGCTGTTAACTGGCGTGCAGTTATTTTGTTTTGGTTTGCTGGCAGAAGTGATGATGCGGACTTATCACGAGTCGCAGGGAAAACCGATTTATCGGGTGCGCGAGGTGTTTGGTTCTAAATAAGGGGTTGATCCCAATTAGACTCGGTGATAAAAAGAGGAAAAGTTTTGAGTCTTAAGTTAAATCATTTAAAACTCAAAACTCAAAACTACTTCCTAATCTTCAATTCTCCCATCTAAAATCTAAAATCTAAAATCTAAAATTGATTGACTTTTTGAGCTTGTCGGAGAGATTGAATAGTTGCGCTCGCGTGTTCGGCGACTGCATCTATTTCTGCTTCGGTATTGAACCGGCCAATACCAAACCGAATTGAAGCATAAGCTAATTTGTCCGATCGCCCGATCGCTGCTAAAACATGAGAGGGAGATATTTTCGCGGAAGTGCAAGCAGAGCCCGAAGAAACTGCCGCCGCCGGTTGCAAACCCAACATCAACGCTTGACCGTCAACCCCGGCTACACTAATATTGAGGTTCCCCGGCAATCTCTTCGTAGCGTGACCGTTGAGAAAAACATCGCCCAATTCACTCAATTTTTCCCACAAACGCTGCCGCAAATTAACCACTCGTTCTGTTTCCGACGGCATTTCTGCAATTGCCAATTCTACTGCTTTGGCAAACCCAACTATTTGCGGTGGGTAGAGAGTTCCCGATCGCATTCCGCGTTCGTGGCCTCCTCCGTGCATTTGCGGCGCTAGCTGCACTCTCGGTTTGTTGCGGCGCACGTAGAGAGCACCGATCCCTTTTGGTCCGTAAATTTTGTGGGCTGTCAAGGACATTAGATCGATATTCATCTCCTCTACGTCGAGGGGAATTTTGCCGATCGCCTGTGCCGCATCTGTGTGAAAAATAATGTCATTTCCGCGACAAATTGCTGCAATTTCTGCGATCGGCTGGATGACGCCTATTTCGTTGTTAGCCGTCATCACTGAAACTAAAATTGTCTCGGCGCGAATCGCTTTGATCAAATCGCCTATATCAATCAGCCCGTCGCTTTTCACCGGTAAAACAGTAATGTCAAACCCCAATTTTTGCAAATAGGTACAGGGGTCAAGAATTGCATTGTGTTCGGTTTTTACTGTAATAATGTGCTTTCCTTTACTGAAATAAGCTTCAGCGATGCCTTTAATCGCTAAGTTATTTGCTTCGCTGGCGCCGCTGGTAAAAACAATTTCTTCTGGGGAGGCGTTGATCGCTTCTGCTATGATTTGTCGTGACTGTTTTACCGCTGCTTCTGCTTCCCAGCCGTAGACGTGGTTGATACTGGCTGCGTTGCCGAATTGTTCGGTGAAATACGGCAGCATCGCATCAAGTACCCGTGGATCTACGGGGGTTGTGGCGTGATTGTCGAGGTATATAGGACGTGCGGACATAGTGCAGTTTTGGGTGAAAAAAGTGTTAGGTTTATTGTAGACGAGCTCTTTGTTCTACTACAAAACTTTATAATTAACATATATTTGTAAAGATTTATGCGAGCTGACATTCAGGGATTAGAAATTACTCTCGGTGAGCTCAAGCACCTCACCGGCGCGGGGCCCGATCGCGTATACCGGCCGGCGACAGCGACTAAGTTTGCCCGCGAAGCTTTGAAAACAGTCGGTTTAATTGTTTTGGTTCTAATCAGTTGTTGGCTGCTAGTTGCGATATTTCCTAGGGCGTATGTGTGGTGGTTCGTCCTTCACTTCGCTGCGATAGTTGGTTTAATCTTGGAGGATGCCTGGAAAATTTGGTGCAGTCGGCAAAACCAACATTTAATCAATCTTTTTGATGATGTCGATCGCTATAACGGTATAATCAAAGCGATTGAAATTAATGACAAGATAGAAGATGCTGGGAATGCCGAAGTCAAAATCAGCGATCGCGCAAAAGTTATTCAAGCTTTGCAGCTAATCAGAGACGATTTAGTTCGAGCTTTGAAAACTGAAAGGATTCTTAGGGAAAACAAAAAATTTGTCGCTACTAACTCTGAATTGTTTGCCAATAACTTAAAAAATTTGAATGCCCTGCAAATTAGCGATCGAGCCAGCGAACAAGGGCGTTTGCTCAACGAAGCTTTGCAGGTAGCCGTCGGAGTTCAAACAGAAATGAAAAAGTTGCAAGATCAAAACGCTGCTAATTTTAAAAATGGCAAAATTTAGTAGTGTCCAAGGCTGGATGCGCCTCTTACCCAGTAGCAACATGAAGCTTACTGAACCGAGCGAACTCAAACACATTCTCCCAATTATAAGTTATGAGAATTGTCAAAAAAATATCATAACAATTGTAAATTTTTTCCTGTTACGTAACAGGTAACGATATCTTGGAAAGGTGACGTTAACAACCAGGTCAGTATGTCTTCTGTTAAACCCAAGATTATAGTTCTCGACGACGATCCGACTGGTTCTCAAACCGTGCACAGTTGCTTGCTGCTGACACGTTGGGACGAAGACACCCTGCGTTTGGGGCTGCGGGACAAGTGCCCGATTTTCTTCATACTGACAAATACTCGATCGCTAACTCCCGAAAAAGCAGCCAGTGTCACCCGCGAAGTGTGCCAAAATCTCAAAAGGGCGATCGCCAGCGAAGAAATCGAAGACTTCCTAATAGTTAGCCGTTCCGATTCTACCCTGCGCGGTCACTATCCCATCGAAACCGACGCGATCGCCGAAGAACTTGGCCCCTTCGACGCCCATTTTCTAATTCCCGCCTTTTTTGAAGGAGGCAGAATTACCCGCCACAGCGTGCATTACCTAATGGTGAACAGCGTCGCAACGCCTGTTCACCAAACCGAATTTGCCAAAGATTCAGTCTTCGGCTACAGTCACAGTTACCTGCCAGACTACGTTGAAGAAAAAACCAAAGGTCGTATCAAAGCTGATGCAGTCGATCGCATTTTACTCGCAGACATTCGCTACGGAAGTTTAGATCGACTGATGGAGATGGAAGACAACCAATGTGCAGTTGTTGACGGCGAAAGCCAAGGCGATTTAGACACATTTGCCAAACACATTCTCGCGGCAGCCAGTCAAGGCAAAAAGTTTTTATTCCGCAGCGGGGCGAGTATTTTAACGTCCTTAGCTGACCTCGGCCCGCAGCCAGTAGCAGCCGACGAAATGGCAAAATACGTCAGGGATGGCAAACCGGGTGCAGTAATAGTTGGTTCCCACGTTAAGAAAACTACTGAACAATTGGAGCGCTTGTTAAAAGAACCCAATATAGTTAGCATTGAAATAGATGTATCTCACTTGTTAGAAGATTCACCAGAGTATCGCACCCAAATGCTCGATGAAACTCTCGAAAAAGTCCGCACTTCTCATGCTGATGGCAAAACGCCTGTAATTTATACCAGCCGCAAGGAACTCGAATTTGACAATGCAGAAATTAGGTTAAAATTTGGAGAGGCGGTTTCTGCTTTACTGATGGATATCGTGCGGGGGCTGCCTGCCGATATCGGGTTTTTGATTAGCAAGGGCGGCATTACTTCTAATGATGTTTTGAGTACAGGTTTGTCGCTGAAAAGTGTCAGGCAAATCGGTCAAATTATTGCCGGTTGTTCGGTGGTGAAAACCGATGCAGATCATCCTCTGTTTCCCAATTTACCAGTGGTTTTATTTCCGGGAAATGTGGGGGATAGCCATGCTTTGGCTACGGTTTACAAGCGGCTGAGCAAGTAGTATAGCTCGACCAATCGCAGATTAACCCAGATGAATTTAGCTTCGAGTCAGGGAGGAGAATGTTCATCTGCGGTTGGTCGATGGGTTTCAATGCTCGATCGAACTTTATAACTACTGCCACTCCACGGTCACTTCAAAAAAAATCTTTAGTTGACTTTTTTCTTGCCTAATCTACCCAAGTATGATAGGATAGAGAGTCTGTCCGTAACTAAAGCCGAGCGGCAAAGTTGAAAATCGCGTCACCGTTAGGCACTCTCAAAAAAATTAGATTTCTCAAAAATAGTTACCTCCGAACTCTACATATAGGGCCAACAGCACCAGAGCTACTCCTATCAGTAGCGTTTCCAGCTCGTATCAGCCTGAATTTTAAAATTAAGTAGAAATTTCCACATAGTAATTTTCAGCTCAAAGGATTAGCATATAAGGGTGACAGAACATTATCATCCCCTAAACTCATTAAAAGATGGCCATTGGTTCAAGCTGATCTGTGGGGCGAGCTTTCAACACCTGCCTGCTGTACGGAATCTCACTTTGGCTTACACCTTAGCAGGCGCTGACTGTATCGATGTCGCGGCCGATCCCGCCGCCGTCGCTGCAGCGAAAGAAGCCCTACAAGTGGCCAGCGAATTACAGGCAAGAACTCAAAACCGCAGGTTTGGCGGCAAAGGGTTGCCGTTGCTGATGGTGAGTTTAAATGATGGGGAAGACCCGCATTTTCGCAAAGCCGAATTCAACCCAGCCGATTGTCCGGCGGACTGCTGGCGGCCGTGCGAAAAAATATGTCCAGCCGAAGCAATAGTTTTTCAGAGTGCTGGCAGTGGTTTTTCCGGGGTGATAGACCAGCAATGCTATGGCTGCGGTCGCTGTCTGCCGATTTGTCCGAGCCAACTAATTTATACTCGTTCTTACGTGTCTGCTCCCGCCGCGATCGCACCTTTAATCTTGCAATCCGGTGCGGACGCCCTAGAAATCCACACGCAAGTAGGCAGAGAGGCAGATTTTGGGCGACTTTGGTCGAGTATAGCTCCCTGGGTCGGTCAACTCAAGGTAATAGCAATTAGTTGCCCCGATGGAGACGGTTTGATTGATTATTTGCGGACACTGTATCAAATAATTTCCCCCCTTCCTTGTCCCCTAATTTGGCAAACGGACGGTAGGCCAATGAGCGGGGATATCGGAACAGGAACGACTAGAGCCGCGGTCAAACTCGGTCAAAAAGTTTTGGCTGCCCAGTTGCCGGGATACGTGCAACTTGCAGGCGGCACTAATGCTCACACTGTCAGCAAGTTGAGAGCCGAGGGACTGATGAAGGATGGCGGGAAAAATTTGTCAGATCCCCCTGTCCCATACATTGCAGGTGTAGCTTACGGCAGCTATGCCAGGGTTTTGCTATCGCCAATTTTAGAACAGTTAGAAACAATGCAGACCGATCGAGCCTATGCCGTTCCGGTGGCAGTCGCGCGGCCAGGAGCCGGAGTTCCAACATCTCGGCTACCTCAGCTCGAAGCCGTCCCAGAACTTCTCTCACAGGCCGTGAGTTTAGCTCGTTCTCTAGTTTCCCCGCTCAAAGAATTTTAGTCAGTAGTCAGTAGTCAGTAGTCATTAGTCATTAGTTACAAGTAAAAAACAACTGGCAACTGACAACTGTTAACTGACAACTGACTAAAAAGTTGAAAACGTCACCGAACACATCGAGGCGAATGCAGATTACAGACGACCTCAACAGATTATTAGACATCGTGCCAGATGAGATCCGGCAGCCCTTAGAGCAGCACCCGCAGCGCAACAATCTCATTGAGATTGTCATGGATTTGGGCCGCCAACCTGAAGCTCGTTTTCCATCCTTGGCCGAACCTCTTTCCCAAACGCCAGTTTCCAAGGCACACCTCAACTATTGCATCGAGCGAGTCGGCCACTTCGGCGGCGACAACCGAGCCGGTATCGAGCAAACCCTGCACCGAATTAGCGCCCTTCGCAACCGCAGCGGCGAGATTATCGGCTTGACTTTGAGGGTGGGCCGCGCTGTGTTCGGGACGATCGGCATTATCCGCGATTTAGTGGAAACCGGTCAGTCAATTTTGATGCTCGGCCGCCCCGGTGTTGGCAAAACCACGGCCCTGCGGGAAATTGCCCGCGTGCTCGCCGATGACTTGGAAAAACGGGTGGTAATCATCGACACCTCCAACGAAATTGCCGGAGATGGAGATATTCCCCACCCAGCGATCGGCAGAGCTCGCAGAATGCAAGTTTCCCGTCCCGAACTCCAGCACCAAGTCATGATCGAAGCAGTGGAAAACCATATGCCGCAAGTGATCGTGATTGACGAAATTGGCACGGAACTCGAAGCTTTGGCGGCTCGGACGATCGCCGAAAGGGGCGTGCAGTTGGTCGGTACCGCCCACGGGAACCGGATCGAAAACTTGATGAAAAACCCGACTCTGGCAGATTTAATTGGGGGCATCCAAGCGGTGACGCTGGGAGATGACGAAGCAAGACGGCGCGGTTCTCAAAAGACGGTTTTGGAGCGCAAAGCACCGCCAACTTTTGAAATAGCCATCGAAATGCTGGAACGCCAGCGCTGGGTAATACACGAGCGAGTTGCAGATTCGATCGACACTCTGCTGCGGGGACGTGAACCGAGCCAGCAAATCAGAAGCGTCAGCGAGACTGGAGAAGTAATTATCGAGCAGGAGTCTGCCACTCCCCCCGCCCGGTTTCCGGGGATGGCAGCTTCCAGCGGCCCGGCTGCGGTATCGGCAATCCGGCCCGTCACACCGATCTCTGGGTGGCGGAGTGCTGGCAAAATGGTGCCGATGCCCGCTCCCAGCGAGAACTTAGCTGCTAAGAGCGCGCCGGTTTCTGAGACTCGGTATTTCGAGCAACTGCTGGAAGAATCCCTGTCCGTCGAGCCGGTACCTAAGCCCGGACGTTTTTCCCAGAATCTCGGCCCTAACGGCGAAGATTTGCCCCTCCACGTTTATCCTTACGGCATAGCTCGCCACCAGCTCGAACAGGTGATTTCGACGCTGAACCTGCCGGTGCTGCTGACAAAGGATATTGAGAGCGCTGACGTGGTTTTGGCTTTGCGATCGAACGTTCGGAACCAGTCGAAATTGAGGCACTTGGCCAAAACTCGCCAAGTTCCCCTACACACAATTAAGGCCGGCACTATTCCCCACGTAGCGAGAGCTTTGCGGCGGCTGTTGGACATGGATGACCCAGGTACCCCGGAAGTGGCAGACCTCGCCTTATTCGCCCGCAGCGGTTCTTCTGATGAGCTCGAAGCTCTCGAAGAAACGCGCTTAGCAGTCGAGCAAATTGTCATTCCCAAGGGACAGCCGGTGGAACTCCTGCCCCGTTCTCCCAATGTCCGCAAAATGCAGCACGAACTTGTGGAACACTATCACCTGAAATCCCACAGTTTTGGGGAAGAACCTAATCGCCGCCTGCGGATATATCCAGCTTAAAGTGGGAGATTAGTGCCTTTGAAGGCATAAGGTGGAAGGCAGAAGGGATAATTTTTTCCTGGCTTCTGTCTTTTACCTTTTGCCTTTTTCCTTTAAGTAGCTGGCAAGTTTCTGATATGATGTGGTGTAACACTGTTCTTGTTAAGGCGATCGGCTAAATGCCCGATTTCTAATTCCAAATTCCCCAATTCCCAATTCCCAATACTTCTACTACACGAGCTTACAAGTTCTCCAATTTCCAATAGTTCAGCTACGCACTTCCCTTCTGCTCCCTGCTGCTTTGCGAACCGACGAGCCGCAGGCTAGCAGCTATGCTCAGCCCAAACTCAGCACCAGCTCAGTAAAAGTTGCCACTTCCCAAATTATTAAATGAATCTACCTCAGTTGACATGAATGATTCCATAATTCAGCTATTTATCAACTTAATTACTACTGAGATGGGTGTGCGAATTAGGTCTCAAGATCGAGCGGGTTTGTCTCATAAAATCATGACTCGGATGAGAGAACAAAAAATTGCAGAACCAGAAAAATATTATAAACTTTTAACCGCCAAAACTTTTGAAAGTAAAAATGAATGGGCAAAATTAGTATTGCTATTAACAACAACTGAAAGTTATTTTATGCGAGATAAAGGACAGTTTGCTCTGTTAAACAGAGTAATTTTTCCTGAATTGATAGAGCAGAAAAGAAACTTGCACAAAACCTTGGGAATGCAGCCGACACTGCGAATCTGGAGTGCGGGCTGCTCCACCGGTGAAGAACCTTATTCTTTAGCTATTGTTTTAAAACAATTGATTACTGATTGGGAGCAATGGAAAATATTAATTTTAGGTACAGATATCAATGAAAAAGTAATCAAAAAAGCGCCCCGAGGAGTTTACAGTCATTGGTCGTTTCGCTTGGTTGAACCGCAGATACAAATGCAGTATTTTCATCAGAGGCAAAATGATTGGGAAATTAATCTAGAATTGCGCGAAAGTGTCAATTTTAGTTGTGTAAATTTAATCACAGATGACTTTCCTAATATTTACCAAAATCTTTATAACATAGACTTAATTTTGTGTAGAAACGTTTTTGTGTATTTTGAACATAAGTATATTTCACTGGTACTGAAAAAATTTTCCAACACCCTGAGACCTGGAGGGTATTTAATGACCGGTCACGCTGAAGTTTATGGTCAAATTATGAACGAGTTTGAACCCAAGATTTTCCCGGAGTCAGTGGTGTATCAGCGTCGGGATGCAGTACCGGAGGAAGGCTGTCAAATAGAGTCTAGGGTTGCGACGCTACGGGAAGCCAACTCGGCATTTCGGGAATTCCCGAAAGCAGATACTATGGGCGATGATAGTGGTGAGTTGCTAACAGGGGAAACGATGCCACCTCGTTTTACTACTAACAGCAATTTTCCCGAGATAGAGATGCCGCCCGTATTAAAAATAAGTAATCCGCTGGGGAATATGCTGCCCTCTCGCTATCTGGAGGACGGCTTGCCGAACAATGCCGTGTCAGTTACAGAAAAAATACTAGCAGAAAATACTCAAAATCAAACGCCTCAAATGCTAATTTTAGAGGCTAAAAAATTATTTAAAAATCAAGATTATGCTGAGGCAATCAACAAGGCACAAGAGGCAATAGACTTGCAGGGACCTAATTTTGATGCTTATTTTTTAATCGCTCAAGTTCAGGCAAATGCAGGCAATTATTCTCAGGCAATAGAATACTGTAATCGAGCTAGAAAAGTAGAGCCTGGATCAGTATATACTGATTATTTACAAGCTCAAATTGCTGAAGAACAGGGACAATTGGAAATAGCAAAAAAATTATTAAAGAGGACTATTTATATGTGTCCCTCTTTTGTTTCAGCTTATATAGAACTAGGGAATATATACAATAAAGAAGGTCAAGTAAAAAGAGCTCTTAAAATGTACAATTCATCTTGTGAAATCCTGAAAGCACTACCGCCCCACACTCCCATAGATTCCCAGGGGAAAATGACAGCTAGTCAAGTGCTGATGAATGTTAAAAAAAAATTGTTAAAATTATACAGTAAAGAAACTGTACACTAAAATATGGAAACTAAACCGTATCTTATCTTTGAACAGAACGGTTTTCTCTGCGGTATAGAAGCCTGCTACGTTCGGGAAATTTTCTTTTTGCCGGAGTTGACAGCAATTGCAGAAGCACCTCAAGATATTGTTGGGGCGATCGACCTTCGGGGCGAAATTCTGCCCGTGATGGATCTGAATCTTCGTTTTGGATACGTTTGGCAAGAGTATTCTGTGACAGATAGTACGATCGTCATAGAGTGGCAAGAATCGAAAGTCGGTATAATTGTCAATCAAGTTCGCGAAGTTAAGGAACTCTCAGAAGAGGCCATCACTCCGCAGCTATCTTACGGGCGAGAGAATTCAGAAGCCTCTCATTATTTTATAGCTGGACTTGCCCGCAGCGAAGCCGATATTATCATGCTGCTGAATCTCGATCACTTAATTCGATATTCTCCCGAAAAGTCACAGGAAAGCTGGCCTGTTTCTCCAAGCAATGCAGGTAGTGAAGCAGCAGCAGGTGAGGCAGAGACGGAAAATTTACACGGGCAAATAAGTGCAAAATTGTTAGGTAAAACTCCTAAAATTTTGAGCAAGCGTCACGTTTTTTGCCCGCAGGCTACCCCGGAAGAAAAAGCAATTTTTCAATCGCGCGCTAATCATTTGAGGCGGCGAGGCGAGGGGGAAAATGATGCTGCAATTAATATGTCCCTGGCGGTGTTTGTTTTGAATGGCGAATACTTTGGTATTCATTTAGATCTAGTCCGCGAATTTACTGATATCAACCAAGTAACTCCGGTTCCTTGCACTCCCGATCGCATAGTGGGAAATATAAATTTACGGGGAGAAATTGTGACGCTAATTGATATTCGCAGTGTTTTAAATATGTCTTTAAATATGTTAGAGACTGCAAATTATCTCTCTAAGGCGATCGTTGTTGAAGTGGTCGATTTGGTCGCGGGTATAGTTGTTGACGAAATCTTAGATATTATATACTTAAATGTGTCGGAAATTGCTGCTGTTCCGGCAGCACTGCATTCTGCCAACCGCGAATATCTACGGGGGACAGCTATTTACGGAGAAAAAATGATGGCTATTCTGAACTTGCAAAAATTGCTGACAAAAGGGGGAGTAGTTGTTGATGAAGAGGTTTGAATCCAGAACAGGACTTACGCAAAGCATATCTGTCATGAGTCCACTGAAGCATCTCGCTTGATGCTTCATTTCGTTCGCAATCCCGATCCAACGCAGAGCTCAGAACGGGTAACGAGCGGGACTTAGCATGAGATAATTATCTTGAAATGCGTCCAGGACTAAAGAAGTTAGTTATACCACCATACGGTTAAGTTAAGCTCGATCCCTCCTAGCCCCCCTTCTCAATTGGGGACAAGAACTTACTCAAAGTTCTGGCAACGATGCGGGGGATGCGAGGGGGATCTCTAAGGAATAAATAGTTTTAACCCAAACGTATTGAGTTATACAAAATCTGCTTTTAAAGCAAGATGGGAGTAAGCAATTTAATTCGCGTATGCACGTGCATAAATTAAGGAGAAAAATATGTTTTCTAAGTTAGTAAAATTAAATATTAGAAATAGAATGCTGCTGGCTTATGTAGCGCCCGCAACTATATACTTGGGTTTTCCCGTGCTCGTTTATACAACTACTAATCAGGTGTTAAATAATTTTGCAGAAGTAGAAAGGATCGAAAATGTGCTCAGACACACAAATGATATGTCCGCAGGTGCTGAACAAATGGTACGGGGGATGCGCGGGTATTTAATCAATAAAAATCCGCAGTTTTTAAATGATTTTAAGACTGGTGGAGAATTAGCTCGTGAGTCGGGGAATAGTGCGGAGTTGAAGATGGAAAACCCTGAACAGAGAATGCGTTTAGAGAAGATGCTAGAGCTATGCAACGAATATTATGACGGTTCTAACGAAATAGTTGCTTTATTACAAAAAAATAATAGAACCGCAGCATTAGCTCTCTTTAACACCGGAAAACAGACACGATTTGTAGATGAATTTGTGGAAGTAAATAAGCAATTTCGCGCAGTAGAAGTAAAAGCGATTAAGCAAGCTACAGAAAAAACGAAGCAATCCTTAGTTTTCTTGATATCGGCATTGGTATTTGGTTCCGTGTTTTTATTGGTGTTAGGTGCGGTTATAGCTTGGCTGATTTCGTCAGGAATTGCCCAAACCATCGATCGCGCAATTAGCTCGATCGCCGCTTCTTCCACTGAGATTGCAGCCACCGTCGAAGAACAGGAACGGATGGCAAGTCAGCAAGCAGCTTCAGTAAATCAAACTACTACTACAATGGACGAATTGGGAGCATCTTCTAGGGCGACATCACAGCAAATAGAAACCGCCGTGGTTCAAGCAATGCAAGCTTTGAATTTAGCTGGAGGTGGCACCAAAGCTGTAGAACAAACTTTAGAAGCAATGGCAACTCTGAAAACTAAAGTTCAGGATATCCAAGGACAAATTATAGAGTTGAGCGAACAAACAGATCACATTGGTAATATCTCAACTGTAGTTAGCGATTTGGCCAATCAAACTAATATGTTAGCACTCAATGCTGCTGTTGAAGCAGTGCGGGCGGGAGAACACGGTAAGGGGTTTGGCGTGGTGGCGTCAGAAATTCGCAAACTTGCCGATCGCAGTAAAAAATCAGGAGCCCAAATTAATCTATTAGTTGCTGATATTCAAAAGGCGATTAACTCAACAGTAATGGTAACAGATGAAGGAACTAAAACAGTGGAGTCTGGCGTGAATATTGCCTCAGAAACCGCAGCGGCATTTGCAGGAGTTGCCAATGCCATTAACAATGTGGTTTTGAGCTCTCAGCAAATTTCGCTGAATGCCAAACAGCAATCGATCGCGATCGAACAGGTAGTGCAAGCTATGAACTCTCTCAATCAAGCCGCAGCCCAAACCGCTTGCGGTATCAGTCAAACTAAAGTCGGTACTCAAAAATTGAATGAAGCAGCCTTAGATTTGAAAGCAGTTTTGTAGGAGATCGATGAATTATAAATAGTTCCCAAAAAATGCGAAAAAAATATATGCTTAAAAATTAAATCAATGGCTGTGGCGATCGGCCTCGCTACAATTCCAGCGATATTAACGGGAGTAATAACTTGTTTCTTGGCCAATCCGAACCTAATCTCAAATCAGCAGTGTAGTTAGTTGTAAGTTATTATTTGGGAGTTGTTATTTTTACTTTACTACCAATTCCCAATTACCCATACTTGGGCTAAGCGAGCGTACAATTTCCCAATTCCCACTACTTGGGCTAAGCGAACGTACAATTTCCCAATTCCCAATACTTAGACTATGCGATCGTACAAGTTACCAGTAACCAATTCCCCGTAACCAATGATGAACAAATTTTTCCAAAAAATGCAAAACCGACTGCTCCTCCTTCTAATTTTAAGTACATTGATTCCAGTATCTATTGTTGGTTGGTATGGAATTTCTTCTTCAACAGAAGCATTACAAAATTTAGCATTAATAACCCTTAGTGACAGTGTTGATTCCACCGCAAATCAAATGATTAACAAATTTGAAAATCTGAGAGCTGATATTTTGTTTCTTCGTAAAACTCCCCCAGTCCAGGGAATGATTAGAGCTAGAGAAGGAAATGGAGTAGATAAACAAACTAATTCAACTTATAAAGATTGGGTTTATCGAATGCAACTCACATTTTTATCCCTGATGGAAGCCAAGTCATATTATATGCAATTGCGTTACCTAGATAACAGCGGTAAGGAGATCGTGCGCGTAGATTCTGACGGCACAAATATTAAAGTTATTCCAGATTCTCAACTACAAAATAAAGCAGACAGAGATTACTTTATGGCAACTAAGAAGCTAAAATCAGGAGAAGTCTATGTGTCTTCTTTAGAGCTAAATCAGGAAAGGGGGAAAATAGAAATTCCTTACAAGCCAACAATTCGCTACGCAACTCCAATTTTTAATTCCAAAGGAGAAAGACAAGGTATTTTGATTAGCAATGCTCTGGGTAGCACTCTGATCGATAGGGTTAAAAATTTTAATCATGAATTATCAGATCAATCTTTTATCTTAAATCAAGATGGGTATTATCTGGCTCATCCCAATCCTAAAAAAGCATGGGGATTAGAACTAAAAACCAAGGAAAATGTCAAAAATGATTATTCAGCAGGCATTGTTGCTAAAATAATCTCAGGTGGCGAGGGAAATATTGAGAATAGGGATCTAGTGATTAGCTATAATACAGTTTTTCCCAGCAAACAAAATACCAAGAAATTTTTAGTAGTTGTGGATACTTCACCCAAGAAATTGCTATTCAATTCTATTGATGATCTTCAAAAGATAGCAGCGATTATTGCTATAGTTTCTCTGGCTGTGGTGCTGGGATTTGGATGGTTTTTTCTGCAAAAGATTGTTGCTCTCATTCGGGGGCTGATTTACCAAATCTCGTCATTTTCCCGGGAAATAGAATCTAATATGAGTCGGCAAGAGCAAATAGCAGATAGGCAATTTGTTTCGGTTAATCAAACAACTATAACTCTAGAAAATTTGGGCAGATCTTCTCAGCAAACAGCCGAGCAAGCTGAGTCTGTTGCCATTGCCGCTCGCCAAGCTTTAAATCTAGCCGAAGAAGGCACTAAAAAGGTAGATCTAACTCTCAATCAAATGCTGAATCTTAGAGAAGCTGTGGTGGCAATTTCTCAGCAAAATCATCGACTCGACGACAGCACGAGTCAGATTGGCAATATATCGACTCTCGCAAGTTTGGTTAGCGATTTAGCCAGTCAAACTAATATGCTGGCTCTCAACGCCGCTGTCGAAGCAGTCAGAGCCGGCGAGTACGGTAAAGGTTTTGCGGTGGTAGCAAGCGAAATTCGTAAGTTAGCAGATGAAAGCCAACAAGCAGCACAAAAGATTAATGGTATTATTCCAGAAATTAAGGGCGCGATCGACTCAACGGTGAAAGCAACTGAAGATAGTCGCAAAACGGTTGCAGAAGGGGTAAAAACAGCACAAGATACGGCAGAAGCTTTTACGGGTGTAAGGGAAGCTTGCAATCTGGTGTTTGCTAGCAACCAGCAAATTTCATTTAATGTTAAACAGCAGGCGATCGCGATTCAGCAAGTAGGTGATGCGATGATTTCTATGAAGGAATCAGCGTCTCAAACAGTCAGCGGCATTACTCAAGTAAAAATCGGTACTCAACAACTCACAGAAGCTGCATTTAATCTTAAAGAAGTAGTGTAGTCATGAGTCATTAGTCATAAATTATGAGGCATTAGTTATTAGCAAGCGACGGATAATTCAACATAACTATCATTACCAATTACCCATGAGCCATGCTCAATTCCCTATTACTCAACAACATATATGATGATTGAAGATCAAGAACTTCGAGATGTATTTAAAGTCGCTAGTCAAGAACACTTACAGAAACTAGACGACGGATTGCTGTACTTAGAACAACATCCGAGCGACTTAGCTAAGGTAGAACAATTGTTGCGAGAAACCCATTCTCTTAAAGGTGATGCTGGGATGCTAGGCGTAAAAGATGTAGCATCTTTAGCTCATCAAATGGAGCATATTTTGGGAGCTGTCAAGCGGGGAGAAACTCAACTGAATTCCGATATTAGCGATCGACTTTCGCAAGGTTTAGACGCCATGCGAAAACTCGTTAACGAAGCCGTTACCGGCGAAGATTCCGGCGTTAATACTTTTTACATCCTCGCTAGCATGATGGGTGCTTCTAGTGAGTCACAGCCACAGGCAGCAGCCTCAATATTAGATTCCTCATCTTCACAAGTACCAGAACAACCGTTGGTAGAACTGCAATTTACTGAGCCTGCTACCCAAGAACTAGAAACAAATGGTGAAACTTCTGAATTCCTTAACTTAGAGAAAAATTCCTCTTTTTTACCACCCCTACAATCCAAGCCCGAATTTCTACTGCAAGCTCAAAACTTGCCTGCACCTTCTGGGCGCGCCACTGAGTCGGCTTTGCAGTCGGCAGTTACTGCATCATCAACCTCATCTTACCGCATTGAAACCATTCGCGTTGCTACTCAAAATTTAGACGATTTAATGACTCAAGCAGGGGAACTTACTGTCACAAAAACTCGGCTAGGACACCGAGTTGCAGAGATCGAACAAATTACAACTTTGTGGGAAGAGTGGAGCCGAGAATATTTTGTAACGAGCTTGACTGTTGATCGGATGCAAATAGATGAAAACGGTATAAAAGCCAACGGTAAATTTAGCCAATTGCAGGATTACTATCAACGTACAGAAGAACGTTTAGAACGTCTCGGAACTTTAGTCAACCGCTTGAGAAATCGAGTTTATGAAGATACTGCCAGACTCGAATTAATCGCTGAGGCACTAGAATCAGGAATTCGCACTCTGAGACTGCTGCCTTTGTCTACTATTTTTAATTTATTTCCTCGAACTGTTCGAGACTTAGCAAAACGGGAAGGTAAAGAAGTTACATTAGTGATTGAAGGAGGCGAAACTACAGCAGATAAACGCATTTTAGAGGAAATGAAAGACCCTTTAATGCACATGATTAGAAATGCGATCGACCACGGCATTGAAACTGTTGAGGAGCGGAAAAAACTAGGTAAACCTCCCGTGGCAACTCTCCGAATTAAAGGCTATAATATTGCTAGCAATATTATTATTGAAGTTGCTGATGATGGCCGGGGACTAAATCTAGAGAGCATTAAACAAACTGCTGTAAAACGTAATATTTGTACGCTTGAACAACTGGCAGAGATGACCGAAACTCAAGTACAAGCTTTAATTTTTACTCCAGGTTTTTCAACCAAGAAATTTGTTACCGAAGTATCGGGTCGCGGGGTGGGTTTAGATGTAGTTCGCACTAATGTTGAAGCCCTAAAAGGTAGTATTCAAGTAGAGTCTTTACCGGGAAAAGGATGCACTTTGAGGCTGCAAATCAGCACGTCTTTAGCTACAGCAAATGTATTAATTGTCCTCGTTGAAGACATTCCTTATGCTCTGCCAGTCGAGTTTGTAGACACGGCACAACAGGTGGCTCAGTCGGAGATATTTGCTATAGAAGGTAAGGAAACTATACTTTCCAATGGTCAGCCTCTGTCAGTGGCTCATCTGACAGATTTACTAGAATTAAACAATAGAAAATGGTGGGACAAAAATAGGTACTTGAGACAGGAAACCGGAAGCGAAATTCTGAGAAAAAATCACAACTACTTCCGAAATTCAACTTCTTCAAAAATGCCTTGTATTGTTTTAAAAGTTGGGGAGGAAAGATTGGGATTATTTGTAGATGCTTTGATAGACGAACAGGATGTTGTGATGAAACCTCAAAGCCAATTGCTGAAACGGGTGCGAAATGTTTCGGGTGCCACAATTCTCGGTACAGGGGAAGTTTGCATGGTACTCAATCCCCACGATTTGATAAAATCTGTACGCCAGCAAGTTTCGTCCCGTGGGGTTTCTGGTGCGCGATCGCAACTTGAGACTGCCAGCAGAAAACAAGTTATACTATTAGCAGAAGACTCGATCGCCACGCGCACTCAAGAAAAGCGCATCCTGGAAGGTGCGGGTTACGAAGTTGTGACTGCAGTAGACGGATTGGATGCTTTCCATAAATTAAAAACTCGCGATTTTGATGCTGTGATTTCTGACATACAAATGCCAAATTTAGATGGTTTGGCTCTGACTATTAAGATTCGGGAGCAAAAAGAATACAGTGAGTTGCCGATAATTTTAGTGACATCCTTGGCATCGGATGAAGATAGAAAAAGAGGGGCTGATGCGGGGGCGAATGCTTATATTCCTAAAGGTACTTTCAATCAAGATGTGTTGGTAGAGACACTAAAAAGGTTAGTTTAGTCATAAGTCATTACTCCTTGGTTATGAGGCATTTGTTATTTACTACCAATTAGCACAGCTCAATATCAAGTGCCTAGTTCACCATTACCTGTGCATCGATGCCCAATGCCCAATACTTTGACTACGCGGTTACTGAGCGACTCGTGCTGAGCTAGCCACTCGCCCTGGGCGCCTTGCCCGCTAAGCTTCGCCGAAGGGAAGTAAGTCGAAGGTTAGCACAAGTGCCCGATTCCCCATTTCCCATTTCCGATTCCCCATTCCCCATTTCCCAGCAAACTGATGTTATCGCCCATTAAACTATTGTTAGTTGAAGATTCTCCAGTAGTTACGCTCGTCCTCAAACGAATTTTTGAGTCCTCGCCAGACATCCAAGTTGTAGGAACCGCTTGCAACGGATTAGAAGGACTAGAATTAATCCCCAAACTTCAGCCCCAAGTAATCTGTACGGATTTGGACATGGCGCCAATGAACGGGTTAGAATTTACGGAAGAAGTAATGAAGAAATATCCGCTACCAATTTTAGTAATTAGTGCTTCAGTGCAAGCGAATGATACTCAGAATGTATTTCAAGTGTTAAAGGCGGGTGCATTGGATGTTTTTCCGAAACCGATTGGCGGGTTGGTCTCTGATTACGCTCGCCTAGCCAATCAATTAATAGCTAAGGTGAAAATACTCTCAGGAGTTAAAGTATTTACACGGCATCAAAAAAAGATGCCAACAGAAGATAATAATCAAATAGTAAAAATCAACCACGCACCAGTTCCTAATTACAAATTCTCCAACGAAAATGTTAAATTTTCCACTATTAAAGTATTGGCTATAGGGGCTTCAACAGGCGGGCCGCAAGCACTGTACGCGATTATTTCTAAACTTCCCGCTAGTTTTCCAGTGCCTATAATTTGTGTCCAGCACATCAGTGAAGGTTTTTTGCAAGGATTAGTTGATTGGCTGGGTTATGAATCGAAACTGCCTGTTAAGATAGCTGCTTTTGGAGAATTGCCACAAGCAGGAACTGTTTATTTCCCGCCAGAAAAGCGTCATTTAGAATTGGACGCTCAAGGGCGATTTGTTTATTCAGAAGCTGCTCATGCTGCGGGACACTGCCCTTCTGTAACGGTGACATTTAAGTCGGTAGCTAATTTTTATAGTCGGGCAGCAGCGGGGGTTTTGCTGACAGGAATGGGTAGAGATGGTGCTGACGGAATGTTGGCGATCGCCAGAGAAGGGGGGTTGACAATCGCCCAAGACGAAGCTAGCTGCATTGTCTTCGGAATGCCCAAGGAGGCGATCGCCCTTGGTGCCGCCCAATATGTTCTACCTGTCAGTGCGATCGCCCCCCTACTCTTGGCTAAATTAAAAATTTAGGACTTACCTCCCTCGCAAATAGTGCAGAAGGGCCCGCCCCTCGACTTGTTAAAGAAGTCGAGGATCAGAGAGCGCGATCGCAACTTTTTAGTTCATTAATTACTCAAATTACTTCATTAATTACTCAAAATTGATTTTTTTCCTAAGTCCGATTATTTGATTTTGATAAACTTACCAATTACCTCGCGCAACTTATCAGCATCAAACGGCTTAGTTAAATACTCTGTTGCTCCCGCCAAACGCCCCTGTACCTTATCAAAGGCTCCATCTCGCGCTGTCAGCATTACGATCGGCAAATTCTGAAACTGAGGCAAGCTCCGCACCGTGCGGCAGAGTTCCAATCCGTCAATTCCAGGCATCGAAACATCCAGCAACAAAACAGAAATTTGTTCGTGATAAATCGTTGACAAAGCATCCACTGCATTGTCTGTTACGAGAACTCGAAACTCTTTGCTTAAGGCCTGTTTAACAAGTCCTTGCATCACGACGCTATCATCAACTGCCAAAATAGTTGGTACTTGACTGCTACTTGCAGACATATTCTTCTCCCTGTTTATTTATAGTTCTTGAAAATACAAAACATACTTCGTTCAGTTATTTTTTGAGAGTTGCCTCTACCCAATAATTGTCAACTCCGTTGGAGAGTTAGTTGAAACTTTACCCCTGTTTTTTTACCTCAAACTCGAAAAAAGGGATTGGGAGAGTGGTCGATCGGCAATTACAACAGTTGCAAAATGTGCATCAGGGCCCAGAAACCCTAAAAGGTCGAGTTTGAACAACTATTGTTACAAAGTTTAACATCTTACCAATCTTTTGTAATTCATCTCCTAACTGTAGTTGAACTACCGGCTAAGGCACAGCTCGGTAAAGGACACTGGTATTGTGGCACAAACCCCTGATTTAAATCTACCAGCAAGCCAGCTACCCACGATTAGACAAGTCTGTTAAAATACAATTAAACTGATAAAAAAATTCTAGGTAAGCAATAGTCATATATTTTGGAAAGCTGCTTCCTCCCAACAGAGGCTCTTAGATTTAGAGAGCCGGAGGTATTCAAAAGCATAGTCAACTGGAAGTATAATTTATATAGTCTTAGATCTGGGGTGCTCTAACTCCGATAACTCAAAAGTTTCCCGATCAGTCAAGAGGTTAGTCTGAATTTGGCGCAAGCAACCTGCGCCGAACTTGCGCCCCGAGTCTCCCAGCACAGAATTCATAGCTTGTTTTTCAAGGGAAGTATTGAGAAGGGCGGTTGCCAGCAACTAAACGGGCAGTTACACATGATGAAAGCACCCTTGCCTCTTGGTAAAAAAGTGTTCAAGCTCCATAACATTGATTTGTATCAGCTTCTTGGCTCTGATCCAGAGGCTTGCTTGGACAGTTTGGTTGGTTTGGCAGCTCATATCAGCCGAAGTCCTATTGCTTTCTTGAGCTTGATTGACGGTAACCGCCACTGGTTGAAGTCGCAGTTAGGTATCGATCAAAATTTGACCCAGCGTTACCTGAATTTTTGCGATCGCGCCCTAGACCCAACTCCCGAAGATTTCGCCCAGAGTTCAAACTCAAACTTGGAATTTGACCGGGCAATTTCCCTGCAACAACCGCCCGTTGCTCCCGAATTTGCGATCGAACTTCCTATAAATTCCTTTAAAGAACTGCCTGCCGCCATTGTTCGAGACGCTTCCACAGATATGAGATTTGGCGATCATCCGCTGATCGTTTTCTACCCCTTCGTGAAATTTTACGCCGGAATCCCAGTTGTTAGCTCTGAGGGGCAGGTGCTGGGAGTGCTATCCGTCATGGACTCGGTGCCGCGAGACTTGACAAAAGAAACGATAGAAGCTGTGCAAGCTTTGAGTCGGCAAGTTGCGAGTTTGGTGGAGTTGCGCTGGCAATTAGTCCAAGCCCAGAAACAGTTGCCAGAGGTAGAAGATATCACCTCGGAGAGCCCGCAAATCTCGGAGTTAGTTCCTGGCTCGAACCGCGACAGCTTGTGTGCCGTCCATACGCCACAGAGCAGCATGAGAATATACGCAACAAAAGAGCTCCCAACGCTGGGGGAAACAGGCAAATCTCAATATGTGTGGGAAGCTTCAGCGGGCATCGGACACGCGGACGATACCCAACAAATCCGAGAAATCGTTGCCGGCCCCCGCGACACCTCCGATCGCCAACTAACGGCAGCGTCCCTACAAGAGCGATCGCGGTTGGGAACCCTGCAAGCTAAAGTCGGTGCAGCCCTCGGACAAGGCGGGAAAATATCGGTCATCCTCAACCGCTGCACTGAGGCAATGGTAGAGTACCTCGACGCCACAGGGGTGAGCATCTGGACTTTTAACTTGCAGACAGAGCGGTTAGAATTGCAGGCAAATTCAGGACTTAGCAGCCAAGAGTGGGCACCGGAAATAGAAGATTGGGTGCGAACAGAAGCGGGAAACCTCCAAACGGCTCCTGTGTGCCTACTGTCGAACCCGTCTCTGTGCACCATTGCCTATCCGCTGATTGTGGAAGAGCGACTGGTGGGAGTGATGGCTCTGTGCAGTAGCGCTTTGGCAAGCGAGGGAGCGCTAGAAGTTCTCGGCTGCATGACTAACGCCATCGCTGTGGCGATTGATCGCCACGCAGCCCGAGAAGAATTGTTGAGCCGCCGGGAAGGCTTGCTGTTCGGCCTCGCCAGCCAGATGCGAAATTCCCTCGACCTCGACAAAATTTTAGATACGGCTGTCAACGAAATTCGCAGCTTGTTACAGGTTGACCAGTGCTACTTTTTGTGGTACTCCATCTCGCGAGAGGGGCAGCCAAGCTTTGCAATCACCCACGAGGCGGCAAATCCCGAAGTGAAAGACCGGCTTACAGAATACCCGATCGAACAAGTAACCCTGCTGGCCGAGAAAATTTGCCACCGCCAAACGCTCCGGATTGGCGACGCGGCAACAGCACTCTGCATCGAACAGCCGACGCGAGATTTTTTGACCAGTATCGGGATTGTTTCTAACCTGCTGCTGCCGCTCAAGACTCGCTCCGGTCAAATGGGGGCTGTAGTTTGCAACCATTACAGCAGCCACCGTTCCTGGGCGACGAGCGAAGTGGAATTGCTGCAAGCGGTGGTGGATCAACTGGCGATCGCGATCGACCAAGCCGAACTCTACGCCCAAACCCGCGCGGCAGCCTTAGCCGCCCAAACTCAAGCCCGCCAACTGACGGAAACTTTGCAGCAGTTGCAGCAGAAAGAAGCTCAGCTCATCCAAAACGAAAAAATGTCCTCTCTCGGTCAAATGGTCGCCGGCGTCGCCCATGAAATTAACAATCCGGTTAATTTTATTTACGGCAACTTGACTTATTGCAAGCAGTACATGAAAAATCTGCTGGATTTACTGCACTTGTATCAAAAGCATTACCCGGAGCCTTGCCCCGAAATTCTCGACAAAAGCGAAGAAATCGATGTTGATTTCATAGTGCCGGATTTGCTGAAAATTCTGTCTTCAATAGAGATGGGAACTGAACGCATCCGCCAAATTGTCCTGTCTCTGCGGAACTTCGCGCGGCACGACGAAGCAGAAATGAAGCTGGTGGACATTCACGAAGGAATTGACAGCACGCTGCTGATTTTGCAGAGCCGCGTCAAGTCAAATGGGCTAATACCGGGAATTGAGGTAATTAAAGACTACGGTAACTTGCCGAAGGTAGAGTGCTATCCCGGACAGCTCAACCAAGTATTTATGAATATTTTGGCGAATGCGATCGACTCTTTGGAAAATCAGCCTCCACCCAAGACGATCAAAATCTCGACGGCGGTGGTGAACCCAAACTCGGAGGCTGATGAGTCAGGAAAGTCAAGCGGTCAAGTTGTGGTGATTCGGATTCAAGACAGCGGACCCGGATTGGCCGAAAAAGCTAAATGCCACTTGTTTGACCCTTTCTTTACCACTAAACCTGTGGGCAAGGGTACGGGACTCGGCTTGTCTATTAGCTACCAGATTGTGGTGGAAAAACACGGAGGAAGCTTGAACTGTATCTCGAAACCAGGACAGGGAGCGGATTTCAGGATTGAAATCCCGGTAGCTCGCCCCCGTGCGATCAGAGCATAAACCTGCGGGCGATCGCTTCCAAAAACATTTTTAAAATTTTCTTGTCAAAATGCTTGACAGATTGCTGTGTTTGAATGTTAAGATAGTGAAGGTTAAGACGTTGGGGCGTCGCCAAGTGGTAAGGCAGCGGGTTTTGGTCCCGCCATTCAGAGGTTCGAATCCTTTCGCCCCAGTTAAATTGTGTCAGGTCAATCAATTGTTTAACTCATCGTTGAGAGTTAGCGATCGACCGACGGGAGACAAACAACTTCCTAACTACAAATCTAATTAGGACTTACTCACAGGATATAAGAAACTGGGTTTCTTGCTGCGGGTTTTACCTAAAATCCTAGATTTGTGGTCAAGAAATTGTTTTTTTTGGTCGCCAGTGCCCATTTTTCGCAGAAACCGTTGTTTGTGCGTAATCTCACTTCTGACTGCGCCGGAATTGTATAGCAGAAGGAAGAAGGAAGAATCAATAAAATCAATCGTTTCAGCCATTAACAGCGTCCTAACCGTCGGGCGCGGTTGCTATAAAATCGAGTTAACATTCAACACTCATATCAAATCCGGTTGCATTGGAATGATTAAACCAATCTTGATGCAGAGAATACAGAGGAAGAGAACAGAGAGATGAATAATTCCGATGCTACCGGATTTGAGATCAACCATCCTTCAGTTTTTCAACTAATAGTCAACATTCAACAGGCCCTACTCCATATCACTGCACAGTGCTGGGGCCACGAGCATTTAGGCGATCGAAAACGTATCGGGAAATTGCAGGAAAGGCTGTTTCGTCCTTGGCATAAGCCGGATCGTCTGCAAAAACAACTAAGATATAAATCGCGCGATCGTCTAAAGTTCTGACAAAGGCCGCTTCGCTGCGGGATTTGGAAGTATAGCCTACTTTGGAACCAAAATAAATATTAGTTGGTAAAGATTCGCCCAGAAATCCTTGTATCGAATTGCTAGGGTCATTTTTCCACGCCTTGGGGTCTAAGTCTCTCGTTAGCAAGTAAGCCATTTTGCGGCTGGCGACGCTGGAAACGGCTTGTCTAGTATAGATTTCATATATTAATCTGGCGGCTTGGTCGGTAGTTACTTGATTGCGAATCGGCTGAGAAGCATCGCCCCGCAATTGCAAGTCGCGACCGATTGGCCCTTCTTGTCTTAAATAGTATATGGGATAATTTTTGGTGCTTATACGAAGATCATTGTAGCCGGCAGACTGGAAAAATGTGTTAATTTGAGTGCGCTTTTTCAGCCATGTTTGCAACTCTTCTCCTGCGAGCCGTCCGCCGGATTTTGTATCTGTGATTTTGTCTAAAAGCCTGCTGGCAGCATCGTTGTTGGAGATGCGAATCATTTGCTCCAGGTCGTTTTTAAAGGCAGATTCTTTTTGCGTAATGAGGCCTTTTTCAATGGCTGAGTAAAACGCTGCCATCCAAAATAACTTGGCAACACTAGCGGGAAATCGGAGAGTTTGATTTTGATATCCGGCGAAGGTGTGAGTTTTGGAATTGCTAACATCAAATAAGGTAATTGATAGCCGTTCTGCAGGCAATCCTTTGCTGGTTGCAATTTTCACAGATTCATCAACAATCCCTTGCAATTCTTGAGAGTAAACGGGATTGGGAGGTGTTTTGATGTTGTAGCTAAACGTAGGCTCGCTTTGACGATCGGCTAAATTTTCCGATGGTTCAATTGTTGGAGGCGAGAGTGCTTCTTGAGGCGAGACGGCCTGTTGAGCCAAGATGACTGGCGGTTCTGGGGGACGGCGAATTCTGAACGGTATTGTGACAATCCAACCGATCGCGATCGCCCCGGCGATTAAGCACAGGATGTTACGGTATTTTAGCCGAGAAAATTTCGTCCTCACTCGGCGACGAGATGGCACTGGGCGTTCGCTGCTTTGGCGTCGGCGTCCGACTGGGCGCTGGCTGCTTTGGGGTCGGGATTGGATTAGACCTGTTGCATGAATCTTTGCTCGATCGGTCAACCGCAGATACAAGGGAGATGAACGCAGATTAACCCAGATAATTTCAAGAATTGAGAGCGACTTTTGCAAGAGGTCTATGGGGCGTCGGGTCTGGATTGGGCGACGAGATGGGACTGGGCGCTCGGTGCTTTGGCGTCGCGACTGGACTGGACGCTCGGTGCTTTGGCGTCGGGACTCGATTGGGCGTTGGGGCCCGATGGGGCGGGGTCGGCGTTCTACTTGCATTACAGTTTTGTGCTATCAAACTCGCACGATCAGTTTATAATAGGGCGGCATCTAAATGACAAGTGTATCGATCTAGTCCGCTGTTGCCAATTTTATCGGTCTACTAGGCTGATTGAGACTTCTAGTAATTGTAAAATGTAATTGTAAAATTTTCAGGATAGCACTGAGTTGAAGCAAAATCCTTTGAAAAACATGAGAAATTTTTGGAGTCTGGCTGTTTTGGGATTTGCGATCGTCGGCGTGAATAACTCTTTGATACCTGATGTTTGGGCATTTCAGTCTCAATCTGCTACGGGATATGTTGTCGAGCGACAAACAGCAGGACAGGGCGCGGATTTAGCGTTTTCCTTGACGGGAAAAAGCGAAAATCTGGAAATAACAAACAACCAAACTGTTTCCACTTTTCCGAGTATGTTTTGGGACTTCAACAATTTAGCGGAAATTTCCTATTCCGAATTGCTGAAGGTGCTGGCGAGACGCTCGGACTCAAATAATACGGAGAGAGAAACCGTTGCACAACCTGAAGACATAGCACGTTTTGAAAAGGTTGTACAGTATGCAAAACAACAAAATTTGCACGATCGCTCGATGGGAGAAATCGTCCAGGCGATCGCCGATAATTTCCTAGGAAAGCCCTACGCCGCAGGTTTACTGGACAAATCCGGCGAAGAAAAGTTGCTCATAACTTTGAATAAATTTGATTGCGTTTTGTTTGTTGAAACCGTTTTGGCGATCGCGAGGGGCGTAGCAGTACAAGATTACGACTATCAAAATTTTGTAAATCGCATAGAAGAACAGCGGTATTTAAACGGTAAAATCAACGGTTATTGCAGCAGATTGCACTATTTTTCCGACTGGATTAACGACAATCAAAAACGGCAAACAGTAGAAAATATCACGGCTGAATTAGGCGGAGTGTCCATGAATAAAACACTAAATTTCATGAGCCAGCACCGCAGCAGTTACCCGCAAATGGTCAAAGACGAAGCAACTTATCAGTGCATAGTCAGCCAAGAAGCAGAATTAGCAAAAACTACTGTTAATTACATTCCGACAAATCGGATAAAAAGTGTTTATTCTCAGTTAAAACCAGGGGATATTGTAGCAGTAGCTACGGATGTTAAAGGATTGGATGTCACGCACACGGGTTTAGTTTACCGCAATGCTGACGGCAATATGGGCTTAATTCACGCTTCGCCGGCTGGGGAGGTGACAGTTGCTTACGACTTGCAGAGATATATTAGGAGAGTCGAAAGTGCGATCGGCATTGTAGTCGCTAGGGCCAAAACACCTGATTAAATTAGTTTGTACTCCTAGGGTGCATCAGCTTGCATTATTTTAGCTGAAAATTTAAAATTTCTGTGCTGACGCACCCTATAAACTCTCTTGTGGGGTGGGCACGCGAGCTCGCCCGGAATATACAATTTCAATGCACAACAGCTTATTGAACAATTTCGCTGCGAGATACCTTACTACTTCTAGCAGGATTTGGCGTTAATTCCGGCGGCGAAACTTGGACACTTCCCCACTCATTCAAAAAGCTTTTCAGCAAAACCTCTTGCTGAGTGCGAAATGTCTCGACATTTGCCCCTCCATTCATAATCACAAACCACACAGTTTCTTGTTTTTGAGTTGGCAGGGCTCCGCCCAAAGCGCTAACATTATCCAACGTGCCAGATTTGACTACTGCTAATTTGGGAAGCGCCCGTTCTGCCAGTATTCCTTGATCTTTCCCAACTACAGTTAAGACATCCGCAACTGTCATGCTGTAAGGTTCAAGATAGCGTTCTAAAGCTATAAATAACGCGCAAGCAGCCCGGGGAGAAATGAGATTTTCTTCGCTCAATCCCGAACCGTTGACGAGTTGAATTTCTGCGGGAGGAACTCCGGTTGCTGCTGCTGCTTTTTGCGCGACTGTTTTGGCGCCGCCGACAGTATCAGCTAGCATATCTGCCATGAGATTGTTGCTGTACTGATTCATTTTTTTGATCAGTTCGGTAAGGGGCAAAGAATAATGTTTGACTAAAGGCTGCACATCGTTGGGAGATGCTGGCAAAACTTGTACAGTACCCTCAATGGCTATTTGGGGTTTCGGCGTATTGGGAGGCAGGGTTTGATACTGGGCGGCGGCTTCGCTGGCCCAGATTTGACTGTTCAATCCTTGTTTGAGCAATTCTCCAGATTTGAGGGGATCGAGTTCAAAGTTCATGTAAAACTTATCGACAATTATCAAATTGCCACTGACTCGCTTGATCCCTTTTTGATTTAAGGCGTTACCGAGGGCGATCGCCTCTTCCCATACAAACAACGGGTCGGCGTTTCCCTGTACAATTAAATTGCCTTTTAATACGCCGTTTTCAATTTTTCCAGTTGTACCAATTAAGGTGATAAATTCATGTTCGGGCCCGAATTCTTGCAGTGCTACCAGAGATGTTGCTACTTTGGTAATAGAAGCGGCTGACAGAGGAACTGTACCTTGGTGATTGGCTAGCAAAGTATTGCCAGATTGTATCCAGACGCCTTGGTTTTCTTTGGCAAAACCTTGGGCTGCCAACCCGTTGAGATATTGCTGGATTTTGGTATTTGTGGGGGTTTCGGGATTGGTAGCAGAGACTATTAAGGGCTGAGGCTGACTTGGTTTAACTGGCGGCGGGGAAGATTCAGCTACAAGAGAGGGAGATGCAAGTTGAGGTGATTCAGTTACAGGAGAGGGAGATGCAAGTTGAGGTGATTCAGTAGCTGCACATCCGCCAATAATTGTGAGAAGGGCGATCGAACTCGCAGCAGTTAAGTAGGGGTTTTTCAGCATTACCTTAATTTTTTTCATCAAATGTACGATCGTCTGTTCGGCACGCCCGATGGAAATTTTAGCACTAGCCAGCGCGTTTTGGAGCCTCTGGAGCTGCGTTACCAGAATTGCGAACTGCTAACATTAGCTATCTTCTTATCCATCTTCCTTCGCGTTCTTTGCGTCTTCGCGGTTCGTTAAATAGAGATTGTTTAAAGACTGCGGAATTTTATACCAATAGTCCGGACTGTTTTTAGTTCGTAGTCTGAAACCATGGATTTTCCGTTGGTATCTCGATTGCCTTGGAGCCGGGAAACCCTTATTCTACGGTTGGTAATCAAAAACTGTCCGAAGTATTGAAATCTAAAATCTAAAATCTAAAATCTAAAATAGTCTGATCTTCAGCGCCTGGGGCCTTCACCCCAGGCCGATCGCTCTCACAAATTTTCGATAAACTGGTTTATCCGGCCATACTCCCTATACTCAGCGGCACCATTTCGCCGTGCATCGTCAGGCCTAATAACATCGGCCCGCCCGGTCGAATCAACTCTCCTGTAAGCGCGCAGCGTTCTTCCTGCTGTGCTGTGGCATTAATGCTGGCTCGAATATCCGATCGAGAAAACATCTGCCGATACTCTCCAGACTTCTGCTGCACGTAATTCCAGAGCAAATCTCGAATCAAAGCTTGATAGCCTTGATTGCCTGCGAGATCTTTAAGTCTCTCTTTGAGTTCTCTTTCGAGTCGAATGCTGGTGACTTCCATTTCGGTGGTTGAGGTTCTAGGTAGGGTATGCATAATTTTTTCTCCGTGACGGGTGGACATATGTGTAATATCAGTGTAGTATGTTTACAGCTAGATTGAAAGCCTCTTAACCACCTTCTGCCGACAGTGAAATTTCTCCCCACCTACTCCACCTATCAACTGAATTGCGATCACCCCACGGGTCACTCCGAGTCGTTAGAGCACGTCTTTAGGACGGGTTTTGCGACTGTCGCAGCGACCTCGTGGGCGGGCTTGGGCCTAATTAAACCCGGTTATAGTGGATTAGGACAAATTGCAGAAATTAATTACAACGAGGTAGACCGGGACGGTCTGCAAGTGGCACACCCATATCGAGATACGCGAAGCGGGAGGTACAGCTAAACGACTGTACCAAGACAGGATGAAAATTTGCCTTTAGCAGTTTTTCTAGCCCCCGCTTCTAAGTAAGAGAAGCGGGGGCATTTGATTGGATATTTGAGAAATTCGATCCGCTTGGGGAACTGGGAAAAAACCAGATGTAGCCAATGCTGAGGAAGCAAGCAAAATTCAAAATTCAAAATCTAAAATCTAAAATCCAAAATTGATGAGGAGGAGCAAGCCGTGACCGTAGTAACTGATGTATTGAGGCAATCTGTGGTGGTGTTTTCTCAGAATTACCTACCAATGAGCCGTGTCAACATCAAACGGGCGATCGTACTGTTGGTAACAGGCAAGGCTGAACCTCTCGATTTTAGCATCGGCAACGGCTGGCTGGTACGATCGCCCAGCACCAGCATCCACGTACCCGAACAAATCCGCTTGACTTTTGGTAACAGGGAACGCCTTTGGAAAGTGCCCCCGGTCAATCGCCGGGAAGTTCTGCGCCGCGATGCTCATTCTTGCCAATACTGCGGTAGCAATCGGCATTTGACGCTGGATCACGTGATGCCTCGATCGAAGGGCGGCCCGCATACTTGGGACAACGTGGTGACTGCTTGCGAACGGTGCAACTCTCGTAAGGGCGATCAAACTCCCATAGAAGCCGGAATGTCTCTGCGAACTAAGCCGAAAGCCCCCATACACCCCACTGTTGCTTTTGCCGAACTGTTTTGGCACGAATACCAAATTGGGGAATAGGGCATGGGGAATAGGGCATGGGGCATTGGGGCATGGGCCAAACAGGTAATTGGTAATTGGTAATTGCTAATAGTTAATAGCTAATTAAGTCCTGTAATTGAAAAGGATTTTAGGTCGCAATAGCAAACTTTTCATTCCGACCTATCCAATGCCCGATGCCCGATGCCCAATTCCCAATTCCCAATTCCCAATTCCCGATGCCCGATGCCCAATTCCCAATTCCCGATTTTCAATTTTAAACTTTCAATTCCAAATTTAGGGCTGTCAATATGCTGAAGTTGACTTACACTGAAACGGGCTTTAACCTGGAGCGTTTGGCTCAATCTCCCGAACAGTTAGTGGCGCTGCGAGTTGTGCTGGCTATGCGAGTTGGTCAAAGCATCAGCGTCGAACCGAGCACTGCGGCATTTTTGCTGCCCGCGAATTTGTCGGCGCTGCCTCTGTTGGAATCTGAGGCCCGCCGAAACGACAACGATGCGATCGCCCTTTGTGTTGCTGATGCTGACTTTGTAGAAGTGACTCTGCGCGGTACGTGGATTTCTGGGGCGTCTGAGGAGGCTGACGGCGTGTTTGCGACTGTTTTGGGCGATCGGGCAGAGCTCTTGCTGCTCAAACTCTGGCTCGAAACTCAGGCTGCTGCGGAGGTTGTCGGGGAAGTCGGCGATTAATATCGGATGTGGAAGGAAGAGGGAAGAAGCAAGAGGGAAGAAGCAAGAAGAAAATATTTTCTTCATATCGGACTCGGCCACTTTTTCCCCTTCTGTCGATCGTCAGTGGCGCACTCAATTCCATTCTCCTTGCAGCCCAAAAGCAGCCCAATAATAAGGAGATTGCCATTCTGGAAGCTGTAGCACTTCGATTTGCGCCGCTCGCAGTGCCGCAGCAGGCGCCAATTTATCCTGGAGCATTTTTTTGTAAAATCGTGTCATCAGCTCAGAAGTTACTTGGTCTTCAACACTCCACAAAGAAACCACCACACGCGGCGCCCCCGCATACATAAACCCCCTCGTCAAACCCACCAACCCTTCTCCTTTAACTTCTTTTCCCAAACCCGTCTGACACGCGCTCAGCACCACCAATTCTGCCGGTAAATTTAGATTGAAAATATCATTGAGTCGCAAGTAGCCATTTTGTAAAGTGCCTTTCTCATCAACCAAAGATAACACCAATCCCGATAATTCTGGATGTCTGCTATTAACAAATCCGTGCGTAGCGAAATGAACAATGCGATATTGAGATAAATCGGAACTGGTTGCCGTGGTACGATTAGCAGTAAAGTCAAGGGCTTGTTTTTCCAAATCATCGGGAACCAAAGCCAGAATTTGCTCAGCTTCAGTTCGCGAGAAAGGTAAGCGAGTCCAATAAATTTCAGCCTCTGATGCGGATCTTTGTAATTGTTGCGCTTCCAGGGGCAGACTTTCAACAGTTTGATTCTTGGTTGCAGGCGATGTACTCGTGCCTTTGAGCCGTTCGTCGTCCGGGCTAAAAACTGGATCTGCAAACAAGGCGATCGTCTTTGGAGCCGGTTGACGAGTCGCCATATCCCGCCGCAGAATAGCTAAAGTTGAAGCAGAAGGCAGATTAACAACTTCATGCTTAACTATTAGCGGTGCTTCAGATTTTTCCAGCGTAAGGGCGCCAAAAGGGATGTATTGCAAAGCGCCATCCGCAACAATTAGCAAGCGCTTGTTGCCCAACTCAGAAGCAACTGGAGCGAGGATCATTTGGCTTATAAGTGCAGCAGATTCGGCAACGATTTGAGGAGAGGTTCTCGTGGTCTCTTTGGTTAAAGTATCGCGGAAATTCTTAGCCGCGGCTTCAATCTCAGTGCGAGAAGGAAGTTCGTAACTGGTGAAAGAAGTTTTCGTCACCGCCCACAAGTAACTGCGCTCCTCACCCAAAGAATATTCTAAAAGTAGCGTATTGTCATCGATTACCTGTTGTTGAATTTGTTGCAGGTTGAGAGGTTCGGGATATTTGAGAGCAGCGTAACGAGGACTGCTGGCGCGAATTTTAGCTTCTATTTGAGCGAGTTCCTTGAGAACTGTGTCGATTTTTTGTTGAATTTCCTCCCGAGCTTCTTGCGTAGATTGAGCGATGACAATTTGGTATTTGCGAGTCTGAAAATCACTGAGTTGTTGTTGCAAATTTTGTTCTTGTGCTAGCAGTTGCGGGTCAACTCCTTGGCGAATATTTGCGCTGGCTTCGCTGAGGAGTTCAAGCAGACTGCGGGCGCGAGCACGTTCGCTAGCATGAAAGGCTTGTGCGTCGTAACCTTTATCTGGATTTTTCGGGTGCAGTTGCATCAACAAATCGATGTAAAACTGGTAATAATCTTGGTTGCGGGCAAAGTAAGACTGGCGCAGTTCTTGGCTAGCGATTTGGGTGCGGAGGTTTTCAATAATATTAATTGCGGTTTCGATTGGTGTTTTGGCGGCGGCGAGGTTATTTTGTTTGCGGTTTAAGATGGCAAGATTGTAGAGGATGTGCGCTTCTTCTGTTTTGTAACCGAGTTGTTGGGATAAAGATAAAGCTTGGTTGTAGTTTTCAAGGGCGGTAGAATTCTGACCTAAAGCAGCTTGTATTTTCCCCATCTGATTGAGGACTGTGGTTTCTTTTACTTTGTCGTTTAAGTGTCGGGAGATGCTCAGGGCTTGGTTGTAGGCATTTAGGGCCGTTGACCATTCTTTTGAAGCGATGTAGGTGCTACCAATGCCAGTTAAGGCAGTAGCTTCTGCTGCTAAATTACCTGCGGGTCTGGAGATTACCAGGGCTTTGTTGTAGGAGTCTAGGGCATTTTTCCAGTTTCCTGTAGCAGCCTGAATATTACCAATGTTGTTGAGGGTATTGGCGACTGTCGCTTGGTCATTTAATTGATAGAATAAGGGTAATGCTTGGTTATAGTAATCCAGGGCGCTTGTCGGGTCAGCTAAATCGATGTAGAGTTGACCAAAACTGTTGATAATGGCGGCTTCTTCGGCTTTGGCACCGGCTTGTTGCGATAAGGGTAATGCTTGATTGTAGGAGTCGAGGGCCGATTGAAATTGTCCGAAATGGGCGTAAATTTTACCCATTGAAAGGAGAGTGCGTGTGGCTTGGGCGTAGTTTCTATCTGCACGATAGAGTGCGAGGGCTTCTTCTAACTTTGCCAGTGCAAGTTGTTTAGATTCGACTGTGCTTTGGCTAGAAAGTTGAGTTCCTTTGATAAATGCTACTTCAGCAGCAGAAACTTTTATCCCAACTGATAAATCCCACAGGCGAGCAGTTCTATCACTACTAACAGTGAGGATTTGGCGACCATCAGGGCTAAATTTTGCATGGTTGACCCCATCCTCATGTCCTCGAAATATCGCTAGAAGATTGCCTTTTGCATCCCACAGATGGGCGGTTTGATCCTCACTGGCGGTGAGGATTTGCTGGCCATCGGGACTAAATACGGCGCTGTTGACAGAACTGTCATGATCTCGCAATACTGCTAGGAGATTGCCAGAAATATCCCACAGGCGGGAAAGTCTATCGTTACTGGTGATCAGGATTTGACTACCATCGGGGCTAAATACTGCACTCTCATCGTGACTGGAACCTTTATCTACATCCTTTTGCCCTCGAAACTCTGCTTTGAGATTACCTTTTATATCCCACAGGCGGGCATTTCCGTGGAAATCACTGCCTAGAGTGAGAATTTGGCGACCATCAGGGGTAAAGATTGCACTTTCGACACTCTTCTCATGCCCTCGGAACACAGCCAGGAGATTGCCTTTGGTATCCCACAGACGGGCGGTTTTATCTAAACTGGCAGTGAGGATTTGCCGGCCATCGGGACTAAAGACTGCACTGTTGACATCAATCTCATGTCCTTGGAATATAGCCAGGAGATTGCCTTTGATATCCCACAGGCGGGCGGTGTTATCACTACTAGCAGTGAGAATTTGACGACCATCCGGGCTAAATACTGCACTTTCAACCTCCTCCTGGTGTCCCTGGAACTCGGTGAGGATATTACCTTTGGTATCCCACAAGTGGGCGGTTGCACCACCACTTGTCAGGATATGGCGCCCATCGGGGCTAAATACTGGTTTTCTGACCTTTTTCTTAGGGGCTTGAAACTCGGTTAGAAGAGTGCCTTTGGTATCCCACAAGCGGATGGTTTCATCCCAACTAAGGGTGAGAATTTGGCGACCATCCGGGCTAAAGACTGCACGCTCGAATCCATACTTATCGTCCCGTAACTCTGCCAGTTGAGCGTTATTTTTAGATACGCTTTCCCGAAAAGTTTGCACTGCTGCCATTTGCTGGGCTTGGGCAGCAATTGCTACTGATACATCCCACAGACGGGCGGTGCCATCAGAACTAGCGGTGAGAATTTGACTACCATCGGGGCTAAATACGGCACTTATGACACCTCTTTCTATGTCATGCCCTCGGAACACAGCCAGGAGATTGCCTTTGGTATCCCAAACTTGTGCAGTTCCATCATAGCTAGCGGTGAGGATTTGGCGACCGTCGGGACTAAATACGGCACTGGTGACTCCTTTCTCATGGCCCCGAAACTCTGCCAATACATTGCCTTTGATATCCCACAGGCGGACTGTGTTATCCAAACTGGTGGTGAGGATTTGGCGACCGTCGGGGCTAAATATGGCTGTTTCGATCCGCTTCTTATGCCCCCGGAACACGACTAGGAGATTGCCTTTGATATCCCACAGGCTGGCGGTTTCATCTCGACTAGCGGTGAGGATTTGGCGACCATCCGGGCTAAATACTGCACTTCTGACGCTCCCCTCATGCCCGAGTGGGAATTCGGCCAGGAGATTGCCTTTGGTATCCCATAAGCCGGCGGTTTTAGAGCCACTGATTGTAAGGATTTGGCTGCCATCAGGACTGAATACTGCACTATGGACTATCAACTCCAAAACCCCCACTGCCATTTTCTGAAGCACCGAGAACTGAACGAGGAGGTTGCCTTTGCTATCCCAAAGGCTGACCGGGTAGCACTGGCAATCGCTGGGGATGATTTTGCTACCATCAGGGCTAAATACTGCATTGATGGAACTGTGCCCTTGCAATACAGAGAGGAGATTGCCTTTCGTGTCCCACAAACGGATGTTCTTACCATTGGTGGTGAGAATTTGGCGAGCATCGGGGCTAAATATTGCTCTATAGACCCCTTCCTGATGCCCCCGAAACTCGGTTAGGAGATTGCCTTTGAGATCCCACAACCGTGCAGCTTCATCTCGACTAGCGGTGAGGATTTGCCTGCCATCGGGACTAAATACGGCACTGGTGACAGAACTATTGTGTCCTCGGAATATTGCCAGTTGAGCGTTATTTTTGGACACGCCTTCCTGAAAGGTTTCCCTGGCAGCTATTTGCTCGGATTCGGCAGCAATAGCGGCTGATACGTCCCACAGACGGGCGATTTTATCCCCACTGGTGGTGAGGATTTGCCTGCCATCGGGACTAAATACTGCCCGTATGCTATTGTTATGCCCCCGCAACTTTGCCAGCAGATTGCCTTTGGTATCCCAAATTTGAGCGCTGCCATCCCTACTACTGGTAAGGATTTGGCGACCATCCGGGCTAAATCCTGCTAGACTCTCGACAGAACTCCAGTGGGAATCTCCATGCTGGCCAAACACAGTCAGGAGATTACCTTTGGTATCCCAAATGCGGGCGGTTCCCAAACTAATGGTAAGGATTTGGCGACCATCGGGGCTAAATATTGCACTTTCGACATGATATTCATGCCCCTGGAACTCGGTTAGGAGATTACCGTTGGTATCCCACAGGCGGGCAGTTTTATCCTGGCTGGCGGTCAGAAATTGCCTGCCATCGGGACTAAATACTCCACTGAGGACAATAGCCGTATGCGCCTGGAATTCTTTGAGAAGATTACCTTTGGTATCCCACAAGCGGATGGTTTCATCCCAACTAAGGGTGAGAATTTGGCGACCATCGGGGCTAAATACGGCTTTTAGGAAGCCTCCTGGTCCGTCACTTCTGGTCTGGAACTCTGCTTTGAGATTGGCTTTGGTATCCCACAAACGGAGTTTATCCCACCTGTCGGCTTTATCCAAAAAGGTACTAACGGTGAGGATTTGGCTACCATCGGGGCTAAATACGGCACTTTTAAGAGCAAACTGATCCTCAGACGCCCGGAACTCGGTTAGGAGATTGCCTTGGATATCCCACAGGCGGGCGGTTTTATCCCCACTGGTGGTGAGAATTTGGCTGCCATCAGGACTAAATACTGGAGCGAAGACTAATTTCTCATACCCTGGGAACACAGTCAGGAGATTACCTTTGATATCCCACAAGCGGGCGGTTCGATCTCCACTAGCAGTGAGGATTTGCGGACCATCGGGGCTAAATACTGCACTTATGACTCTCCCCTTATCCCCCACAAACATGGCGACTTGCCCGCCAAATGCTTGCACAGGTTGCTGCGTTCCTGATGCGCCTAGGTTTTCTGTTGTCGGTGATTGGGATGGTGTGGCAATCCTGGGTTGGCCGCTGATGGGGATGCTGTAGGTAGTAGCGAATACAACTCCGATCACCAGAGGGAGACAGCGATGCACTTTTCGGTATTTCTCTGGCAGCATAATTGTTTTTTGGGAGAGTTAAGAATTGGGAGAGGGGGGTCAACTAAACCTGTCTCTAGCGAATCCCTAAAAGCCAAAAGCTATAGTTTTTTGGATAGGCAAATCTGCTTAGCGTTGGCTCTTTTTTTACCGAGGTCATCAAAATTAAGATGGGCTGGGGGTTAGTTGTCAGAAAAAATTATTTATGTTAAGGACAAACTCTATCATTTTTCATAATCTTTGTCTGTCATTGGCTGCGTCAAGGGTGAGAAAAAGACGTTAAGGGATGTAACTTGAATCGATCGGCGGGGCGTTGGCTCGTCGATGTTATTATTTTTTGACTGGCTGAGTGTGGTGTGTAAAGCGAGCTGATTTTTCTCAAGGGACTCCTACCTGGGTGTAATACCAACTCCGGTAGCGTGGGAATTAATATTACCCCCAGTCAGGACACCGCGAGTGCCTAAGTCCTCATATGTTGCACCATTCTCAATTAGCCTTTTAGGAACAGGCAAGATGCCTGTTCCACAAGAAAATTTATATTTTGTGGAACAGGCATCTTGCCTGTTGCTGACAATGCTCCCAGATATCAGTAAGTCCCTTTAGGGTGTATAAATTATGTTGAAGTAAATGCCCTTATCTTGCAGATTGTCGCCTTTATCGCTAATTCTCACCAATGGGAAAGCGTAATCTACCCGCAGGTTCACTCGCTGTATCGGTTCCCAGATTACCCCTAAACCCACACCTGCTAAAAATGTCTGATTTGTTAATTTATTAGGATTGTTCGCAACGTTCCATACCGTACCTGCATCCAAAAATGGAGCTAATTGTAGTTTAGGATTTCCCGAAGCATCGCGCTGCAAAGTAATCCGATCTTCGATAGAAACTCGGAAGCCGTTATCGCCAGAACGGACATTTTGGCGGTAGCCACGCAAAGATTGCCCGCCGCCAATTACAAATTGCTGGGAAGGCAACAAACTATTAGCTGACAACTGCAAGTCTGCCTGCAAAATTAATAAATGTTTGTCATTCAATCGCTGTACTCGCTGCACTTGACCCAGCCAACTAAAAAATTGTCCGTCGGGATCGGAACCTTCGTTTTGAGTAGCATCAAACAAGCTAGTGCCGATCGTAAATTGCGATCGCAAAGCCCAAGCGCCCTGCGGGTCCCGCCGAATGTAGTCTTGTCCCAGCTTAATTGCACTCGTAGTGGTGACACCATTGGAGTCCGGACCGATGCCAAAAGGAGTCGGTTCGCCGGCGACAAAAGTTCTGCCTGTCTGATAAGTAAAACCGGCAGACAAGGCAAATTCTTCGATCGGCGTTCTCCGCAGTGGCTGGCGGTAACTAACTTCAAATAAATGCGATTTTCCCGAAATGTCAAAAGCGTCAAAAGGTTCTTGCACAATACTGTTGCGGTTCGGGGCCGCCCTCAATTGCAAAGTGCCGTTCATCGCATTTAGCGGCACGCGATAGCTGAAATCAAACACGTCTGAATCGCCGAGCGAGCGATAATAAGCCCCTGCCAGTTCGTCGCCATTTCCTGTTATATTGCGGTGCCGCAAACTAACTCCCAATCTTTCGGAACCGACACTGGGAGGCGAGTAATTGTCAATGCTGAAAGTAGGTTGAAATGGATTAGCTTCCGAGATTCGGACTATCAGAATGCTCTCGCCTTCATTATCCCCAGCCCGGAGACTGGCTTCTACATTGTCAAATAAAGGATCGACTCGCAGCAGCCGGAGTTGGTCTTCTAATGAAGCTGTGCTTAAAGGCATTCCGGCACCGAGTCGAATCCGGCTGCGGATGTAATTTGGATTCAATCTTTTAGTTCCTTCTACCTCAATTCTGGCTAGCTTGCCTTCAATCACTTGAATTTGGACTACCCCTGCGGTGATAGTTTGGGGCGGCAAGACTGCCCTCGAAGTGATGTAGCCACGATTGAGGTAAATTTCGGTAATTTTGTCTGCGATTTGTTTGAGCTGTTCTAGGGTGGTAGAACGGCCTTCTAAGGGGTTGACTAAGGCATTAATTTCATCTTGGCTTAAAATTGTGCTGCCAACTACTTGAATTTTCTGCACCTCAATTGGTGTATTCGGGAGGGTTGGGGGAACTGGCGACGGGGACGGCGGTGCTACTGTGGGTGGTACTTGGGGAGGTTCTGGAGAAGGCTGCGGGGCTGGTTGCAGAAATCGATCGCGATTTGGATCGGGCTCCGTAGGCGGCGGTGGCAGGTTTGGAGGCAGCGAGGGTTGGTTCTGGGCTAAAAGATGATTGCAATCTAGCTGGTTCTGACATTGGGGATCGTTGTCAACGAGATTTGTTTGTTCGGGCAAGATGCCCGCACCACAAGCAGTTTCATCGATTGTGGAACAGGCATCTTGGCTGTTCTCGGCGGGGTTCGATTGTGTTTCTGGTTCAGGGTTGGTCTCGATCGAATCGGGAAGCTGATTTAAGTTGGTCGCTGTTTCATCCTGGTTGATTTCCAGTTTTTGCAGTGCTAATACTTGATTGCCCGTATCTGCTGAGTTGTCAGCGGCGACGGGCAACTGAGAAATATCGTTTGTTTGGGATATAGCTTTATTGGCATAAAAGCAAGCCATCGGGAGCGCAGTTAGAAGTGAAAGCCCCAACCGAAATATTGCAATATTTGCATTCGGGCGCATAATTAATAATTTCTCTAAAATAAGTTTGTCGGCTGCTTGACTATGCCAGTTTATCATTTAGTATTAGACGAAACTTGACCCTCAAAATTTCCACAGTCTGGCTTTCAAGATGTCAGAAGTCCGAACGGCTGATCAGTACACAAATTTTAATTTATTTAGGACGATCGACCAAACAACCAGGAACCGGCAAAAATCATCTGTGGCGCTGCCAAATACCGCGCTCGAAACCGAGTTTTTCGTACTTGCTGCACCAGTCATACCATTTGAGATTCGAGATTTGGCAATGACTCGCCCAAAAACGGATACCGTGCCCCGAACGCTCATCAGTGTAGATCCTAAAATTTTAGACTCCTGTTCCTCCTCCCAGATTCAATGCAGCAAGTAAATCTAAAATCTAAAATCTAAAATCTAAAATCGACTGACTGATGGCTATCACCGTTTGGGGCTTGCCTACCGTTGCATTCTTTTTTGAAACTGGTGTTGAATTATTTTCTTGTGATAGGTGTTAACTCACTTGCGACTAAGGGTTCTTGGGCTATTTTGCCGAGTTGGACGGAGTTCAACACTGCTGACCACTCGATCGCTAAACTGGCATCGCTGGGAGACTCGATACGCAATTGAGCTAGAGTTGCTAGGTACTCGTACCAGAGACCTTGTTGGGCGAAGATGCTGAGGTGGGCGCGACGATCGGGCGATCGATCCAACTCTGTTTTCACGGTTGGGGCGAGTGCGGTGCGGTTGATCCACCCGGAAACGAGAACATCATCCGTTGTATTTTTTGGGTTGCATTTGATAGTAAAGTACCATTGATAGTTTTTGCCAACTTCCAGGGCTGGCGAGTTGTCGTCGGAGCCGAGGCTGACGCTAACTACACCTGCACGGCTAGTTACCATGCGAAAACTTTTTTTGTATAGTGTTTTGTCACTTTCGTCGGCTAACTCAAACTGAACTGTTTTGTCGATGGCTACGGGAAGGTAGTAGAAAAATGTTGGTTTTGCTGATATGGTTTGCCCCATAGTTGATTGGGGAATCAAGGCAGTTAAGGCAGTTGTGGCGGAGGGGCATTCTAAGCCACGGGTTCCTCCCCCTTCCCGCCTTCCGGGTACTCCGTCCTCCGGCGGTTGAAAGCTATTCCACGTGACTCCCGTTGGCTGAATGTTCGGTCTGCTTCCGCTGGGGTCAGGGAGTTGAACTGTTTGCCAGTTGAGGGGTAGCTGCGGTGGTGAGGCGCGCTGGACAATGTTTGCGGGGCTGTTGAGAGCCTCTGCTGGTATTAAAAAACTACCGGCGGCAACTGCCTCTAAAGACAGAATTAAGGAAAGAGCACCGATATTTAGAGCAGACTTCAAAGCCATGACGAACCTGCCTTCTGATGAACCTAGGAACTTTATCTCACGGTTTTATTCTATCCAAGGTTTTGGCGAATCTAGTAATCTGTTGTACTTAATTTATATCTTTAGGCAGATACGATTATTTGGCTCGCTGTGCTCAACATAGAATTCTGTGTCGCCTTTGTCAGTGGTAGCTTAGTAGTTATACTTACTTGCATTGACGGCAGCAGGTTGGGTTGAGCTTGTTAAACCCAACTTTGACCCAGGCTAATATTCCGGGTTTTTTAACTCAGACAAGAGGCTAAAACGAATTATTTTCGTAAAAACACCTGGTTGATGCGTCAGTCCTGGATATCAGGAAACTCGGCAATTTTGCTGGTGAACCTCAAGCGATCGGCTACAAGTTACAAATCAGGTTTTCTGTACAATACCGGCAAGAAATTTAGCATGAATCTCGATTCACCTGTTCTCTCGGACAAACAGCCTTCGGGGCTGCGGATGGTCAGACCCATCGGAGTCTTGGCACTGCACGGCATTGCTTTTTTAGGAAATAGGTTGTTCGCTGTCGATCGCGCCGAAGGGCTGCTATTGGAGATCGATCGAGAAACTGACAACACTACAGTTTTGAATCCTTATCAAACGGCTAAGTTTGCGGGCGCAACGGGGCTGGCTATTTCGGAAGATACTCTCTGGTTTGCGCGGGATGAGGATATTTGTTGCTGTCGGGGCGCAGTTCGGGACGGGGCGATAACTGAACTCAAGCCGGAACATTTTGTTTCACTTTCTTATCCTGCTGACGGGATTGCTGTGTGGAAATCTACGCTTTATGTGACTTGCCAGAGATTAAACTCGATTCTGGTTTTTGACCTGAAAACTGGTCGGGAAATTACTCGGTTTTACGCTCCCGGTATTGGGGTAGAAAATATCACAGTCCGGGATGAGGAAATTTGGGTTTGCGACAAAACTGAGCAAACTGTTTACTGTTTGGAACGGGGAACTGGGGAGATTAAATTTAGCGTTTTGACTCCCTTTGAGTCGCCTTCTGGTTTGGCTTTTCACAAGGATGCCGAAACCGGGGAGGAGGTTCTGTACGTGGCTTATGCCGGGGATGAACTTTACATCCGGGATGACCCGAATTCGGAAGATCCTTTTCAGTTGACGAAGCGCGATCGCACTTTTATTCAGCCTTTGTATTTTCACTACAATGAAGCCGAGCGCTACGCTCTGTCAAACGGTTTTTTGATGGAAATGTCTTATGTGGAGGAACTGTCTCCTCTCGATGAGGTAGAAATCGAAAATTTGGAGTGGCGGATTGCTTTGCCTTCGGAAACTCATCGGCAAAAGGTAAGGAGTGTGACGCCTATCGGAATGCCTTTTACGGAGGAAATTCTGGAAGGGGAACGGGTGGCGGTGTTTAAGTTCGATCGCCTGCACCCTGGGGAACGGCGAATTTTTGGCTGGAAGGCATTGTTAGAAGTTCGATCGATTAAGTATCAGTTGTCGCCTCGGGATGTCGAAAAGATTCCGAAGCTGTCGCCGGAGTTTGCAGCTAAGTATTTGGTGGATAATGACAATTTGGCGATGGAGACGGATATTGTGCGATCGGCTGCTGTGGCTGCCATTGGCTCAGAAACTAATATTCTGAGGCAGTTACTGAGCATTCGCAATTTTGTTTACGACCAACTTTCTTACGGGATTAGGCCTCACATTGACACTCCCGATATTGTATTACGCCGCGGCATCGGTTCTTGTGGCGAGTACGTGGGCTTGTTGTTGGCTTTGGCTAGGTTAAACGGGATTGCTTGCCGCACGATCGGGCGCTACAAGTGTCCGGCTTTTGCTGACAGAAAAGGTGTGTCGCTGGAGCCGGATTTCAATCACGTTTGGCTGGAATTTTACATTCCGGGTTTTGGCTGGGTGCCGATGGAATCTAATCCTGATGATATTCAAGACAGAGGCCCTTATCCTTTGCGATTTTTTATGGGTTTGGCTTGGTATCACGTAGAAATTGGCAAGGGAATTCGGTTTCAAAGTCTCACGAGCGGCGGTCTCCCTTTGAACAAGGAGGATGTTTCCGTGGGGAGTCTGGCAATTAATCATGTGAGGTTTACAATTTTGGAAGATTTGCCAGCAGTTTGAATCGAGTGTTAACAGTTAACAGTTAGCCGTCTATATTCAACTGTTAATTGTTAACATTTTTCATCTAAAATCGAAAGTAGACAATGTAACATCAGAGGAAGAGGGGTTGTGGAATTTTCGATTGCTAATATTCTTGTTTTAGTGGCCTTTGTACTGCTGGTGACGGTGACTGGCGGGGTCGCTTATTTGACTTCTGTTGAGTGGCGCGATCGCAGGCGGTTAGATAAGGCTAAACGGAAAAAAAAGTAGCTTTTGGCTGTGGACAAATTGCATTTTTTATGATATAAGACAAGGCGACCAAATCAGGTCGCCTTGTTTTTTGACTTGAGGTATAGCAGAAGGAAGAAGGAAGAAGCAACAATCGCAATCGTGTCAGCAATTTAAAATCTCCTAACCGGCTTGGCGGTTGCTATATTTTCACCGCAGATAAAAGAAAGTTCGCTAACCTAAACGTTGTAGGTTTGTAGTCAGGATTTGAATTCTAGTAGTTTTATGAGGGATCAAGTCCTGACTACAAAACAATTTGATTGCATTCGTTCGTTAGCGAAGCCCTCGAAGAGGATCGCACATAAGATGATTCACCGCCAGGACGGCCGCGCCACAATAAATACACTACAACGAACACACAGGAAAAAAGGGATTTTGGAGTTGGTATTTTAAGTCCACTGTCTGAAAAATGTATTTTCTTGCCAAGCCGCGGCGGTGCGTTTTTCAAGTGCTGCCATTTCTGTTGTGTTCAGAGGTTTGAATGCTTGGGCGACTTTGAAGTTTTCTTCTAATTGCTTTACTGAGTCGGCGGCGATGACGCAGCAGTGCACGCCGGGAAGTGAAAGCGTGTAGCCCATTGCTTGGTGCATTCCATCTAAAACACCGTTCTGAAATAATTTGCCGTAAGCTGGTATTTTCATGGCTATGACGCCGATGTTTTTTGCTTTGGCTACTGGTAAAGCGCTGGTAACAAAGGAGCGCGGGTGATGTTTTTCGGCGGCGTTGAGGGAGATTAATGTTGTGTCGAAAGGATACCGCTCCAAGCCGGCGGCAATAATGGCTGGTTCGTGGTGTCCGGTGATGCCGGAAAAACGAATTATTTTTTGCTGTTTGGCTTCTTCGATCGCCTTTATTGCTCCTTTGGCACTGAAAATTTGGTCTAATTCGGCTTGGAATGAGACGTGGTGGAGTTGCCACAAGTCTAGCCGATCAGTTTTCAATCTTTTGAGCGATCGCTCTAAGTCTCTCCACGCGCCATCTCTGTCTCTGGCGGAGGTTTTTGTGGCTAGGAAGAGACGCGATCGATATGGTGGCAAAACTTTGCCTAAGTTTTCTTCGCTGGGCCCGTACTCGGCCGCGGTGTCAAAATAGCGAATGCCTAGTTCGATCGCGCGTTCAATTTGCGCCGCTGCTTCTGCTTCTCTTCCCGGCTGCGACAGCGGTGTTTGTCCGGCCCCACCCAAACCGAAAATCGGCACTTTGACCCCGGTTTTGCCTAACACTCGTTCTGGCATTTTTACTGTGGCGGCCGCCTTGTTATTGGGTGCGGCTGCGATTTCCCGATCCTGCTGTTCGATCGCCTTAGCACCTGCAATGCCGCTGGCAACAGCTATACTGCTCAATATAAAATTGCGGCGAGTCTTTTTGCGGGTCATTGTTTCCGTCTCCTCAGAATATTTGAGTAGAATTTAACCGCGTTTGTGTTGGCACAATACATAAACTTTTACTGCAAATCGGATAATTTTCCCCCTCTCCGAGGGAGGAGATGGCCGGGGGAAAATTATCAATGTGCCGATCGACTATTGGTCAATTATCCATGCGCGAATCAGTTCGTTTATCTGTTCTGGTACTTCGTCGTGGGGACAGTGACCAGCTTTGATAAAGTGTTCTGTTAACTGCGGATAGTGTTTGCGAAATTTAGCGCTTCTTTCTGTGGAATTCATCCACGGATCGCCTTCTCCCCAGAGCATTAGCAACGGGCAGGTTAATTGACTAAGTAATACGTCAATTTTTTCGCCTTGGGGTGTTCGGAATACGGAAGCGAATACTTTGGGGGCACCGGGATCGCAGGAGGGAAGGTATATTTCTTCTACTAATTGGTCTGTAACGGCGCTTTGGTCGAGATATACTTTTTCTAGGGTTTTCCGAATTGTCGATCGCTGGCGCACGTACTGGAACAGCAGAAAACTTGCCCAATCTTGCTGAAATAACGTTTTAGCTACCGCAGATATGGCTTTTTGCAAGGGCGGGGCTTCGGGTGCGGGCTGCGGTTCGCTGAAGGGGCCGGCGCTGTTGATTAATATGAGTCCGGCTGCTGATTCGGGGCGCTGGGCTGCTACACACAAGGCGGCGTAACCTCCGAGGGAGTTGCCGGCTAGTACGGCGGGCCGGCCGATGATGTTAGTGATAAAGTCGTGGAGTTGGTCGCGCCAGAGGTCGCCGCTGTACTGTAATTCTGGTTTTGCCGATCGCCCAAATCCGATCAGGTCGATCGCCCACACTTCAAAGTCTTTGCTCAGCCCGCTGATATTTTTGCGCCAGTGGTCTGTGGAGGCTCCAAAACCGTGAATTAACAGCAGCGGAGGGCGTTCTGGATGCCGATCGCTGGATCGAACGTAGTATACTGAATGCCCCCGCCACTGCCAGTAAGTGCCGGCTATGGGGGCTGTGGTGATGGCTGGGGTTGTTTGCATGATGTAAAGAAATAATTATTTACTTTAACTATTGTATCGCGACGCTCAGATTTATAAAGTTTGGCATCCGCGCCGGGCTTCCGCTAGCAAAGGATTCGTCAATGTGAGCGAGTTGGGATCTGGCGATCTTCCGCACTCAGGATTAATAAGTTTTGTAACGAATATTGATTTTGTGAGGGTCGTAGCAAGCGGAGATGTTTTGCCCGATCGCATTTAGGAAAATAAATCGGGTTTTGGCTGCAACATACCTAGGTATGATGATTTTGCTGTTTGGCGGCCTGAGCAAGTTCTGGGCAATGGCGCTTGCCCAGGGGCTGCGAGGGTAGAATCTGATGGGCGAGGGTCAAGGGATCGACTTTTTTATAGTTATTTCCGAGCTTTTCAAGGTGGGGATCGTTTATTCAAAAGGTGTTGACGGCTTCGCGGATGCAGCTAGCCTCAGCGTTGGTAGTTGGCAAAAGTCAACCTCAAAAATTTCGCGGCTAGGAGAACTTATAAGTAAAATTACTGATGGTTCTCTGCAGAAGTTTCTCAGAATCGCTGAATATTTTGTGACGTTGTTTGCTGTTCTTAATTGCTTTGATACTCTAAGATAGAAGTAGAGCTGCGCCGCTCAATTAATTAGCATTTTGAATACTAGGGAGCCAACTATGCAGGGTGTGAACTTTATCCACCTGAAAGTTAGGGAGTTTTCTGAGTGATTGCTATTTCACCTCGTCCCGTCGGACGCAATTGGATTACGATTAGCTTCGCTTCTACCCTATACCTTTGTCCTATTTTGGATCTGCTCCTAGCAGAGCTTCCGGATCACTGGCAAGCGGAATTGCGGTTGGGGCTTCAAGAAGCTTTGGTAAATGCTGCTAAGCATGGAAACAAATTAGACCCCGGTAAAACTGTTGGAGTCCGTTTTTCGATCGTCCAAAACCAATATTGGTGGGTGATATCGGATGAAGGTTCTGGCTTTAAAGCCCCTTGCAGTTGTAACCTTTATACCGATGATTGCGACAGTCTCCTAGCAGAGGATGTTGCAGATGACTCTGGACTACCCCATGTGGAACAGGAATGTGGTAGGGGGTTGTTTATTCTTTACCAAATATTCGATCGGGTAGAGTGGAATTCTCAAGGTACAGAGTTACGGCTGTGCAAAGAACTTCCCAGTCGCTACCGACTGCCTCGCTTGCGCTAGCACCGCTATGAAAGCAGCAGTTTTCACCTCAGCTAGACCTGGAAATTTTTTCGTTTCCGGACTGAAGTTTGCAGTGAGAATTTGAACGCTCTAGCTATTGATAGCTGATCATAATGCAAAATGTGAGTTTTGAGTTAAAAAAGTATAAATCTTTTGAACTCACAATCGCGCTGCTCGATCGAGCGACGCGATTGTCTAAGTTTTGAGCGACTAATCAAGTCAAAACTTCAAACTCTAAACCGCCCAGCGTTACGAACAACGAAGCAATCTAATTATTTGCCGTGGGTGGGACAGGGAGGAGCAGATATCGATCGATCCAGCCATCCTGCTGCTTGGTTTAAGCGCGGGAGAGCTTCTTCTGGCTGTTTTTTAAGCAAAAAAACCAAAGCGGCTGCAGCTTGTTCGCAGGCCCGCGCGGAACGGTTGGCTTTGAGGCGGTGCCAATCTTTTTCGTGGATGGCGAGGCGCGCGGCTAGAGCTTGGGCTAGTTCTACCGTGCTCAGCTCGTTGAGGTTGACAGTTTGGGTTGTTTGTGTAGTTTCAAGCATAGGTGGCAATTATAGAGATTTGGCTGCCGTTTCTGAATTTAAAAAATATACTGCATATAATAACAACTTAATTGGAAATCGGTTTTTTTTATTATTATTGTCAGGTTTGCAGATCGAAATGCCTCAACAGCCGTCAGAGTTAAATCCGGAAGAGCAAGAAAGCGAGTTTGTTCAAGCGCTCGCAGCAGTGGAGCAATCGCTCGCGGCAGTCAAAGAACGGTACACTCAGATTCAGGTCGATCGACAGCGCCAAGTCGAACTCGGCCATCGGCGCGAAGAAATCCTCCAGTCGGGGCGCCGAAATCCATTGCCGCAACTCAAAAAAGAATTGCGGGAAATTGAGCAAGAATTGGAAACTATCGAGTTGAATTTAGAAAGCAGCCTGTTTTCTTGGGGAAGCATAAAACAACCTTTTTGGCAAGCAGTTCGCTTTGGGGGACTCGGTATTTTGATCGGTTGGATTTTGAAATCCTATGCAGGTTGAACAATGTGGGGATTTTTGATTTTTTTATTTACCGCAGAGGGCGCAGAGGACGCAGAGGAAGAGAAAAGAGAGAAAGATGGTGCAAAATAAATATTAAATAAACAGGAGTGGATATGACAAATCAACGAATTGCAGCAATTTTGCGCGCAGGTGAACCCGACGAAACTGTAACTGTTCAAGGTTGGGTTCGTACCAAACGCGAATTGAAAGAATTTGCCTTTGTCGAAGTCAACGATGGTTCGGCCATGGCTAACTTGCAAGTAGTCATAAATTCCGATTTGCCAGACTTTGAAAATGTACTGAAACAACTGAATACAGGTGCATCTCTAGAAGTGTCGGGAGTGCTGGTAGCATCTCCAGCAAAAGGACAGCGAATAGAGTTGAAAGCCTCACAAGTACAAGTTTACGGGGATGCAGACCCGCAAACTTATCCGCTGCAAAAAAAGCGGCATTCCTTTGAATTTTTGCGGACAATCGCGCATTTGCGGCCGCGCACAAACACCCACGGTGCTGTCTTTCGAGTCCGCAATGCTTGTTCGGCGGCGGTACACCAATTTTTTCAAGAACGCGGTTTTTTGTGGGTTCACACTCCGATTATTGCTGCTAGCGACTGCGAAGGTGCGGGGGAAATGTTCGCCGTTACCAACTTTGATTTAAAGAATGTGCCGCGCACTGATTCGCAAGAGGTTGATTATGCTAAAGACTTTTTTGGAAAGCGCGCCTATTTAACAGTTAGCGGCCAGTTGGAAGCGGAAGTTATGGCGATGGCTTTCGGAAATGTTTACACTTTTGGCCCGACTTTCCGAGCGGAAAATTCTAATACTTCGCGACATTTAGCTGAGTTTTGGATGATTGAACCGGAAATGGCTTTCTGCGATTTGCAGGGAGATATGGATTTGGCTGAGGCGTTTTTAAAGTACATTTTTAAATACGTTTTGGAGCATTGCCCCGAAGATATGGAGTTTTTCAACGAACGCATTGACAAAACGGTTTTGGCTACTGCTGAAAATATCATTAATAATCAGTTCGAGCGGATTACTTATACCGAGGCGATCGCACTTTTGGAAAAAGCAGACAAAAAGTTTGATTTTCCGGTCAGTTGGGGTTTAGATTTGCAGTCGGAACACGAGCGTTATTTGGCTGAGGACTTGTTTAAAAAGCCGACGATTGTCAGCGATTATCCCGTCGGCATTAAAGCATTTTATATGCGTTTAAATGAGGACGAGAAAACCGTCCGAGCCATGGATGTTTTGGCTCCTAATATTGGGGAAATTATCGGCGGTTCGCAGCGGGAAGAAAGGCTGGATGTGTTGGAGAGGCGCATGGAAGCCCAGGGTATGAATAAGGAGGAATTGTGGTGGTATTTGGATTTGCGCCGCTACGGTACTGTGCCTCACGCTGGCTTTGGTTTGGGATTTGAGCGCTTAGTGCAGTTTATGACTGGAATGGGGAATATTCGGGATGTGATTCCGTTTCCGAGAGCGCCTTTGAGTATTGATTTTTAGTTGAAAATTGTGAGGCAAAGAGGAGGGACACGGCATTGCCGTGTCCTTACTCGAATCTGCGACTCCTAATCACAAATAAATTAAGTGGCTGGGGGAATTGTGATATCAACAGATTGCACTTTTACCGAAGTTCCCAAACTCGATAACGGCGGTTCAATTGCCGCACTATTTCCCACTACTAATGTTACCAAATTCTCCGGTTTCAAGTAAGTCTTAGCTACGCGCTGCACGTCGGCAATTGTTGCTGCTTCGATGCTACGGCGGTAGCGAAAAATGAAATCTTCGGGATAACCGTAGTATTCGTAGCGCATTAATCGCGACAAAGTTTGACTGGGATTTTCAAATTTGAAAATGAAAGAATTCAGGGTGGAATCTTTAGCAAAAGCTAATTCTGCCGGGGTAATTGGTTCGGTACGGATACGATCGATCTCGGCGCGAATTGCCTGGATAAACGGTACTGTGGCGTCCGATCGCGTTTGGCCTCCAGCGACAAACACCCCCGGATAGTCATATCTCGGACTCCAAGCCGCGTATACTGAATAAGCTAAGCCTTGGCGCGATCGCACGTTATTAAACAAACGGCCACCGAAACCATTGAGAACCCCATTCATTACGTCCAAAGCACCGTAATCTGGACTGCTGAGCATTCCGCCCAAATGTCCCATTTGCACGTAACTTTGACTTAATTGCGGCTGATTTACCAAAAATATGCCGCCCCCATTTGCGGGCGATACGGTTGGTAGTGCAGGCACTTCTGCACTTTGACTCGGTTGCCAGTTACCGAATTTTTGCTCGACGAGCGATCGCATTTTAGCTGTATCAAAATCCCCAGAAATACCCAAAATCATATTCTTGGGATGGAAATATTTCTGGTAGAAACTCACCACATCGTCGCGGGAAATATTGGCGAGGGTTTTGTATTCTACCGTACGCGCGTAAGGACTGCGAGATCCATAAATTAACTTTTCAAACTCGCGGCCGGTAATATCGTCAGGATCGTCATTGCGGCGGGCGATCGCACCTTGAGTTTGATTCTTCGCTAAATCTAACTTTTCCTGAGCAAATATTGGCTCCCGAATCACTTCCGCAAATAAGTCAAACACGGGTTCCACATCTTCAGCTAAAGCACTAAAATTAGCGCTGCCCGAACTAACATCAATCCCCGTTTCTACGGAAGCTGCTCGCTGTTCTAGCAATTGATTTAGTTCATCAGCCGTATGTCGGCTCGTGCCCCCAGTTCGCATCACTTCTCCCGTCAATCCTCCCAATCCAATTTTCTCGGCAGGTTCAAAGCGCTCGCCAGTGCGAAATAGCGCAGTTCCCCCGACTAACGGGAGTTCCCGGTCTTCCATCAGATACACCCGGATGCCATTTTTTAGCTCGAATCGAGTATATTTAGGTAATTTAATTTCTGGCACCGCCGGGAATGTTAATTCGTCGTAGTGTTTGGGTGCCGCCGCAAAGGAAGGTAACAAATTAAACGTGCCCAGTGAAACAGTAAAAAAGCAAAGCGACAGCAGAAATAACTTTACTTTTTTCAGTCTCAATTTAGTCCTTTTCATTCTTTCTCCAATGTTTCATAAGTTGACAATTCGAGGCAGAGCCTCGCCCATATGCGTTCCCAGGCAGAGCCTGGAAACGAGTGTTTCTTCCCTCTTCCTTCTTCCTTCTTGCTTCTTCCGACGGACATCGGACTGACATCCGTTACATCCGTTACATCCGTCGAGCGAATCCGTTGCCGAACCTTCTTCTTACAGTGGCAAAAGCTTACCAATCGTGCGATTTTCCGGGCGGAAAGTTGCCTGAGCCACACGTTGAATGTCAGCGGGAGTAACAGCCGCGATCGCATCCAATTCCTTGAACAAATTTCGCCACGAACCGGTGTTTACTTGATAGTCCACCAGCGAAAATGCCATGCCCATATTAGAATCGAGCGATCGCAACAAATCGGCTCTCGCCTGAGTTTTCACGCGATCCAATTCCAAAGCAGAAACCGGCTCAGTTTTCAGGCGCTCGATTTCCTTGCTCAAAGCTGCAGCTACTTCATCAACCGTACGACCCGGAGCAGTTTGAGCGTAAAATAACATCAAATTCGGATACTTTTCCCCCGGATAACCGCTGAAACCTTGAGCCGCGAGCGCCAATTGCTGTTGTTCTACCAAAGATTTGTAAAGCCGAGAAGTGCGGCCATCGCTGAGCAAAGAACCAATCATTTCATAAATCGCATTGTCGGGATGATTCATCGCCGGTTTGTGGTATCCTTCCAAATACCAAGGTTGAGTTTTTAATTTCAGCGTGACTTCCTGAGTTTGAGTTTGGGGAGGTTCGACAATCTGCAATTCTGGAGGCGCTGTTTTCGCCTTGTAACGGCCGAAATAAATTTGAGCGAGTCGCTTCACCTCCGAAGCTTTCACGTCTCCTACCACCGCCACAGTCAGCTTGCTGGGGACGTAGTGAGTCTCGAAAAACTTCTGCACGTCGCTGCGGCTGAGGTTTTTAATGTCTTCAGTGTAGCCAATTACGGGGCGGCGGTAGGGATGAGCAGAGAAAGCTTTGTTGGCAAAAACTTCAACCATTTGTCCGATCGGAGAATTCTCGGTTCGCAGCCTGCGCTCTTCTAAAATTACCTGTTTTTCTTTGTAAAATTCCCGAAATACTGGTTCTAGAAATCGCTCGGATTCCAGCGACATCCACATTTCTAACTTGTTAGCTGGAAGGCTGTAAAAATACATTGTGGCGTCGGTGGAAGTAGCGGCATTTAGTCCGACTCCGCCTGCTTGTTCCACTATTTTTCCGAGTTCATTGCGCTTGACAAATTGCGAAGCTTCGGCTTCAACTTTGTCAAATTCTGCTTTTAATTGGGCGACTTCTTCAGTTTTGCCGCTGGCTTTGGCTGCTTGCATTTGCTCGAAGAGTTGGTCTTGTTTTTCTAGCAGCGGCTTTTCGGCTTGGTAGTCGGTAGTGCCGATTTTTGGCGTGCCTTTGAAGGCTAAATGTTCGAGATAGTGAGCGACACCTGTTTGACCGTCGGGTTCGTTTGCGCCGCCCACATCGGCGTGAATCAGAAACGATGCTACGGGGGCTCTGGGCCTTTCGAGTACGATGAATTTCATGCCGTTGTCGAGCTTAAATTCGCTGACTTGGCTGATTACTCGATCGAGCGACGGTTGAACAGAGACTGCTTGGGAGCCGCTAGCGGGGTTGGGGCGGGCGAGGGCGATTTCGGGAGAAATGCCCCACCACAGCAGTACAGCGGCCAGCAGGGAGGCGATGAATCGAGTTTGGCGATCGGGCGATTCCCTACGGGATAGCTTCGCTTCACGGGGTTTTTGGAACTGCGGGGTCATTCGATTTTGGATTTTAGATTTTAGATTTTGGATGGTCAAACAAAAAAATGTTTGTGCTCGGTGGCCAGAGATTCTTTTCTCAGGATAAAGATTTTTGGAGGCATAAGCGATCTGTTGCGCCGCAGATGTTAGGCTGATACAGCAAATCTCAAAAAGGGTCTGGGGCCCGGCGAGGAGTTTTAAGTTTGGGATAAAAGCCGCGCACAACTTAAAACTTAACATTATTTAGCGCTTCAGTCCCGAACCCGTAGTTCCAAGTCGCAAATTACCGATTGCAAAGCCATGCGAATTTTTAATCAGTCTCCTCCTTCTGAAACAGAAACCAAGAAGCGGATTTTACAAGCCGCTCAGCGGTTGTTTGCCCGCAGCGGATACGACGGCACGACAACTCGCGATTTAGCAGTGGCGGCGGGGGTGGCCGAGGGTACGCTATTTCGGCATTTTGATAATAAAAAAGCGATTTTGATTGAGGTGGCGACGGAAGGATGGGTGGAGTTGCTGACGGATTTGCTGACTGAATTAAGCGAGATGGGCAGTTACAAAGCAGTGGCTCAGGTGATGCGGCGACGGATGCTGAATATCCGCGAGAATAGCGACATGATGCGGGTGTGTTTTTTGGAGGCGCAATTTCACCCGGATTTACGCGACAGAATTCAGTTGGAAGTCATCGGAAAAATGAGCGATGTTGCTGAGGCTTTTTTTGAAACAGCGATGGAAAAAGGAGTTTATCGGAAGATGAATCCGAAGATTGTCGCTCAGGTATTTTTGGGAATGTTTGCAGTCGCGGGTTTCAGTCAAAATACGATTATGGAGCCGAATGCTTCGCCGCAGCAAATGCAGGAAATGGCTGAAGGATTAGCCGATATTTTTCTGAATGGGGTTTTGCTGAAAGATGAATAATTAGGGCAACAGGGAAAAGTTGTTATGGGCAAAATTTTGCACTATTCTATTCGATCGCTAACCCAGGAAGACGAGCCTTTTCTCTGGAAAATGCTGTATGAAGCGGCGCACATGGCAGAAGAAGGCGAATCAAGGGTGCAAGGGGTTGTGAATCATCCTTTAATTGCGAAATATGTCAAGAATTGGGGACGTGCAAACGATTTGGGCTTCGCAGCAATCGAATTGAACGGGAGCCAGCCAGTAGGAGCCGCCTGGCTGCGTTTGTTTACAGAGGATGACAAGGGGTTTGGCTGGGTTGATGATACTATCCCGGAATTGGCGATCGCCGTTCTTCCAGAATATACAAATCAGGGTGTAGGAACGCAGTTGCTGGATCGTTTGTTGTCAGCAGCAAAAGTCTCTTATCGATCGGTATCCCTGAGTGTCAGAAGCTCGAATCGAGCCCTGAGTTTGTACGAGCGATCGGGATTTAAAGTAATTGACGGAAGCGAGACAATCAACCGCACAGGAGGGACATCATTCACCATGAAAGTGGATTTTAATTAAGTGAATTATTACTCTATAAAATCGTACATCTTTTGTACCCACTTCTCGCGATTATCCTGCCATTCATCCGTCACTACTTCCCAAGTTGTATTGCTTTCTAGTTCCAGCAATAGACTTGATACTTCTTCTAGCGTCGATGCTATATGACATTCTTCTACCCAACTTTCACGGATCATTTTCCAGAGACTTTGTACCGCTTCTCGCTGAAAATTTGATTCTAATTCAACTAGCAATTTTGCTAAATGTTTTTCGTCAATTGCTGCTGACACCTCGCTCATCCAACAGTTGCGACGTTCTTTCCATTCTTCCGTCACTGCGTCCCCGTTTAGGTGGGCTTGAAACTCTAACAGTAATTGGTTTATTTCTACCATATTAAATTTTGTATTGTTTGCAGTTTGTGCTATTTTTGTACAAATTTTAGTAATTTAGAATGTGGGTTTTTTATAATGAGATATGTGGCTGAGGCTTTATTTGGAAACGGCGATGGAAAAACAAGTTTATCCAAAGACGAATCCGAAAATTGTCGCTCAGGTATTTGTGGGAATGTTTGCAGTCGCGCCCTTCAGTCAAAATACGATTACGAAGCCGAATGCTTCTCGGCAGCAAATGCAGGAAATGGCTGAAGGACTCGCTGATATTTTTCTGAATGGGGTTTGGCAGAAAGATGAATCATTAGTCATTAGTCATGAGGAAATTTTAGAGCCTGAAAACGCAATATCTACAGGCTCTGGCTCCTCGACACTACTCGTTAAACTTGTGCATTTGCTGTACCCAATTATCGCGATTCTGCTGCCATTCATCAGCCATAGCTTCCGAATTTATATTGGTTTCTAGTTCCAGCAATAAACTTGATACTTCTTGAACAATCGATGCTGCCAGACATTCTTCTACCCAACGGTTCCGACGTTCTTCCCACTGAATATCCACCGATTTACCCTGCAAGTTAGATTGCCATTCAACTAGCAATTCTGCTAGATATGTCAGGTTAACTGATGCTGCCACATCGCTCACCCAACTTGGCCGGCGCTCTTTCCATTCTTTTTTCACTCCTTCCGATTTGAGGTTGCTTTCAAGCTCTAACACTAACTGATTTAGTTCTACCATCTTAAATGTTTGATTTTTTGTAGTTTGTGCTACAATTATACCAAAATTTTCACTAAACAGAGTGTTAATTTTTTTTTAAGATTGCGGTCGCAGTGAAACTACAGAATAGATAACTGAATAATGAGCGATGAATTCACTGTAGATATGCTAGACATTCCCAGCGGTTGGAGTCGAGGCGAAGGGGACTGGACTGGAGTAGCGGCAGCTCTTGCTGGAGGGGAAACTGTCGAAGTAATTCAAGAAGTTGGTTCTACTTTGTGGCAAAACAGTCTGCCAGAAAAACATTCTTTGTATTGGGAGGGGGAAAATCTCTCAACTATCAAAGCCCGAATTTGGATTAGTTTTACGCAGAGAAGATTTTCGCCCGAATCTGTTTTGCCAAAGGTTCAGTGGCATCCAAGAGTGTTGTGGATAGGGATAGGTTGTGAACGCGCAACAGGGCGAGAATTAATCGAGACAGCGATTAAACAAGTATGTCGCGCTAATCATTTAGCGGAAAGTGCGATCGCAGGTATTGCTACAATAGACACTAAAGCAGGTGAAGTCGGCTTGTTAGAACTTTGTCAAGAGCGAAATTGGCCGTTACAAACCTTTGCGGCTGACATTTTAAGTTCCGTAGAAGTCCCCAACCCTTCAAATATTGTAGTCAAAGAAGTCGGGACGCCTAGTGTAGCAGAAGCGGCGGCACTGTGTGCAGTTAGAAAAGAAAATTTAACCGCAGATGAACGCGAATATACGCAGATATCCATCAATCATCAGCGTCCATCTGCGTTTATCTGCGGTTCAAATCCCCTCTTAGTCCCTAAACAAATATTTCGCAGCAAAAATCCCCCCCTTTCACAAGGAGGGGTTAGGGCGGGTTCTGCGGTAACAGTAGCGGTTGCAGTTTGCCCGATCGAGTATCTGGGATAATATATTACTGAGACAAAGTATTGGCATTCACAAATCGACCAATCAACCCAGAAACAAATGACAACACAATGGAACCCACCAAAGCCGGCCAAAAACCGCCAACCACAAAGCCGATATTGAACGCACCCGCCAACCACGAAGCCAGGGAAAGCGAAATTGCATTCACAACGAATAAAAACAAACCTAAAGTAATAATGGTCAAAGGCAGCGTCAGCAATGTAAGAATCGGTCTGACAACCGCGTTCACCAATCCGATAACAACAGCAGCCAGCATCGCCGCCGGAAAGCTAACCACCGAAATACCTGGTACAATGTTAGCGGTAATAATCAGCGAAACCGCTGCTACTATCCAAGTTAAGAAAAAACTTAGCATATCTTTTTTTCCATCTCCATCACTATTAATTAAGATTGTACCTGTTTAGTCGATAGACCAAAGTTCGGGATACACTACGAAATATCCACCTTGCGAGAATATCAGACTTATGAAACTCCGGCAACTAGCAGCATTCCTCTTGGTACTAACTATCTTCATCCTGCAGCAGCCAGCCCAGGCTCAATCTAAATATTACGCTCCGCCGTTGTCCTTTAGCAACGCCGAACTGACAAGACGCGATTTTTCTGGTCAAATGCTGCGGGCGGCTGAGTTTTCTAACGCTAATATGGACTTGACTAATTTTTCTAATGCCGATTTGCAGGGAGCAATTATGAGCGCTTCGGTGATGACTCAGGCGAATTTGCACGGAGCGAATTTAACTAATGCAATGATAGATCAAGTTAAATTTACTAATGCCGATTTAAGTGATGCAATTTTAGCAGAAACAATTTTGCTGCGTTCTACTTTTGACGGAGTTGATATCACCGGCGCTGACTTTACGGACGCAATTATGGACGGATCACAAGTTAAAGAATTGTGCAGAAAGGCAAGTGGGATTAATTCTCAAACAGGGATTTCTACTCGCGATTCCTTGGGATGCCGCTGATATCATCTCCGGTCAATTACTAATGATTGTTTGTTTGGTGGGGGCGGGTTTTTCAGATTGTTTGTTTGGGGCGATTATGGTTGGTCGAACCTGCCCCTACGAAACCATATTTTGTAGGGGCGGGTTCCACCAAAAAGATATAACGATTACCAAAAATTTAGATAAAACCGCCCCCACACCACGAATAATTCACTTTACTTTTTTCTGAGCAGCCGCATAATGCTCACTCATTAACTGATTAACTTCTGGATTGTAAATCCGCAGATAATTCCAGTAATTCTCAAACACCGATTTCACGTATCCTTTCGTTTCAGGAAACGGAATCTTTTCCGCAAAAGCATCTGGGTCACTAAAATTAAACCTCTTTAACCAATCTGATACTGCATTTGGCCCGGCATTGTAACTCGCGACAGCTAACATCGAGTTATTCTTGTACTCGTCGTGAGTGTGATCCAAATACCACGTACCAAGTTTAACGTTGTCGTCCACATTCTCCAATGAATACTTTTTGAGGCTGATTTGTCCAGCAACCCAAGCGGCTGTTTCGGGCATTACTTGCATTAAACCGGTGGCGCCAACTGATGATTTGATAGCGGGCATAAACCGCGATTCTTGCCGGATTAATGCTGTTACTAATACTGGATTTATTTTGCGCTCTTGCGACCATTTGACAATGGTTTCTAAGTAAGGAAAAGGATAAAGTGCTTGCCAATAAATCGGTTGCTGTCTGAGATCCAGGTATTGGGTTCTATCATCTGGTTTATCGCGCTGCCGCAAACTACCAACCATCCACAAACCGTCTAAATTGTCTCCGACTGCAACTCGCATTAAACCGTCGGTAAACTGTTCCGCAATACTTGGTTCTACGCGGTCGATAAACTCTACTTGCCACAGCGTCCAAGCATCCCTATCTTGACCTAATTGATAGAGTTCTTTCAACGCAGGAGAACCCGCAGTTGGTTCGGGGCGCTGAGGCGGCCGCACTACATTGGGAGACAAATCTCGGACTGTGGTAAAGTCGCCGACTGGCCAGCCGAGAAGTACAGCCGATCGCCACGCAAAATATGATTCTGGATAGCGTAAGATCGTATAGTCAAATGCAGTCTTGGCGTCTTGTTCCCGGCCGAGTTGCTGTGCCCATTTCCCGACCCAAAATGCTGCTTCTGGAGCTTGTTCGCTGTCGGGATTGTGGGTGGTTAATTCTCTCGCCCACTGCCAAGCTGATTTTAAATCTCCGCCTTTGGCAAACTGCTGGGCGATCGTCCACCGCAATTCGCCTGCTTTATCAGAATTATTGTATTTTGTCAATAGCAACTTCCGGGTATCTGAGGCGGATTGACCGCTGCGTGCTTTGTCGAGAATTTGCGATTTATCTAACAAAGCTTCGGGGGCATAATTGGGAAATTTGCTAATAACTCGATCGAGCAAAACGATCGCTTCTTTCGGTTCGCTCAGCCGCGACAGCCGAATTAAACCCAAACCACTATCTTCGGCATCGGGAAACTCGCGTACTAATTCTTGATAGGCAATTCTCGATTCCGGGATTTTTCCGTCGAGCCACAAACCGCGAGCTTTGCGGTAAAGATTTTTGGCATTGCGGGGAGCTTTCCCGTAAGCAATAGCTCCTTTGCCGTAATTTTGTTTTTCCCAATAGCCAAAGGCAATTTCTTCCCAATCTTCCGGTTTCAAACCGGCGCTGTTTCGCTGCACCAGTTGTTCCAAAATTGTCCCGTAATCTTTGACATAATGACCGTGTTTTGCTACGAGCAGCATCAACTGCGGCTGATTCGGATTTTCTTTTAACTTGCGGAGGGCAATTTCTACGCTGCGGGGATGACCAGGAAATTCAGTAATTGCCTGTTGCCAATATTCCGGTTTTGACTTGCCTAAAACATATAAAGCTTCCGCTGCTACCGGGTCGCCCGGATAGTTTTTGAGCAGTTCTTCCCAAGCTTTTTGAGTTTTGCCTTTGTCGCCGCTCAATTGGTAAGCTTGCGCCCTTTTTAGGGCAATGTGAGCAGCTAAAACCGGATATTCTTGCTCTAATTTGTCCAATAATTTTAATGCTTTGGCGGCATTTCCTTGCTGGATTAAATCGCTGGCAAGCAGGTAGCGGGCGCGGCTTTGAGGGGAGATTGGCTGCTGCGGGTTCGTATTTACAGACTCACTGGCTGCGAGTTCAACTAATTTCGCAGATCGCTCGCTCGGTGACAGCGATACCAGCATCTTGACTTCCGATTCGGAATTCGCTGCATTCACGGGCTGCTCGGCCTTCTGGACCGAGCCAAAACCCATCCATTTCATCGCAGCAACCAAAGAGCCGATCGCAATAACGCAAACTGAAACGCTGATTAAAACAGAAAATCGGGCCCGGCGTCGTTTTAGCATGGGAAAATTTAAGAGAATAACAATAGATAACCGATCGTTTGTCAAAAGCCATCAGAGGCAGGATGGGTGTTCCACGCCATCACAGGCACGATACCTGTTTAACGAGAAATAAATGTTAAGAGTGGGGCAAAAACGGACAGCCAACCCCCAAACAGATGATTGAGATTGGTGGAAGATCCGATCGCAGGCGGACTTGGCTGATATAGTAGCAGAATTTATTTTGATGTGGAGCGGAAAATTTGTGCGATCGATCTATTTGCCCGCACAAAGGAAAAACGACAAACCACTAACTACCAAAACTTATGCTTAGAGCCTCCGTGCTGGGGCCGGGGGAGGAAAGCTAACAACAGGCTGTCTTCCCGCAGTATGGGTCGGATATTTAACCATTCTTCATATCCTACGACTATTTGCAGGATACAATTAACAGGTCAAGTTAAGGTCGTTCTTAATATGGCTCAGCTAACACTAACGTTAAAGCTTCCGTTTCACAGGTTGAATGCCTGCAAAGCACTTGAATTTGAGCGGCTTACCGCCCTCAATACGGCTGTTGCAAATGATTTGCTGGAAGTTGACAACAAGGATCGTAAAAAGCTGACGAGTGCCGCGTTTAGACATATTGAGATTGGATCGATGTGGATCAATCAAACCATTCGGAACACCCATGCAAAAACTAAGGTTGTTCACTTTAAGCAAATGTGGCTTGAAGTGAACAACCAAGGTTATGAGGTTCTCAAGTCGGGCAATTTATTCACTGTCTCTTTCAGTCTCTATCGAGGGCGGAAAGGAAGAATTCCTCTTGATGTTCATGCCGCCTCGCATACCGAAGTTTTGGATAAAGCGATCGAAGGTTCTGCCAAATTAGGCAGTCTGAAGCTATGCAAGTCCAAAAAAGGTGTTTGGTATGCACTCATTTCTGTATCCATGGAAGTTCCCGATGCAGGTGATGTTAAAGGTTGGATTGGAGTTGATCGAGGACAAAACAATATTGCAGTCGCAGCACTGCCCAACTCCTTCGGCAAGTTCTGGAATGGTCGCAAAGTTAAAGCCGCCCGACGACGGTTTCAGAAAACCCGTAAGGTTCTCCAAGAAGCGAAAAAGCTGAAAAAGGTTAAGCAGCTAGAATCGCGTGAGCGTCGCATCATGACGCAGATCAATCACGAGATTTCTAGGCAGTTGGTTCAGTTTGCTTCATACTTCGGAATGGGATTGCGGTTTGAGGATCTTTCTGAAATCAGAAGTACCTCAAAGCAACGCAAGAAAACCAAATCGGATGCAGCTCAGAACCGAGATGCTTGGGCGTTCTATCAGCTTGAAATCTTCACCCGCTATAAAGCGATTCGTGCAGGTGTTCCCGTTGAGTCGGTGCCGGCACCCTATACCAGTAAATCGGATCATCGAAATGGTGTTATCGGCAAACGAGTCAAGCACCAATTCAAAGGATTTGATGGGTATCGCTGTAACGCGGACTGGAACGCTTCGCAAAATATTGGGCAGTGGGTAGGATTTGCGTGTCCTTTGAATCTTCAGAAAGCGGTGTCTGCAATGGAAATCGTTGATTCAGAGGATGGGGTCAATGACAGTCCCTTAACTGGTGATGCGTCTTTGACGACGGCTTCAGCCTCGTCTTAGACAACCGCTAGAATCCCTCGCGCTTGGGCCGGGGGGGTGTCAAAAAGTACAATCTAAAGTCTAAAATCTCAACTCTAAATCAAAACATGGAATTTCTAGTCACCGATACGCCCCGCTCTGTTTGGACCGGAGACGCCTTGGCAATTGGTCTATTTGAGGACGCCCTGGAACTCACGGGCGATCTGGCACAATTAGATGAAAAGCTGGCAGGCACTTTGAAAGAGCTGCTACTGGAAGTAGATTTTAAGGGCAAAGTGGGTACGAGCGCCATCACCCGCGTCGGCGGCAATAATCCCATTCGCAAAATTGCGATCGTGGGTTTGGGCAAAACAGAGGACTTAAAATTAGACACCGTGCGGCAAGCTGCGGGCGTTTGCGCCAAGTTAGCCAAAAAAGAGAAATGTAAAACCCTCGGAATTAGCTTTCCGGTGTGGAAAAACGCGCCGGATTCTACAGCAAGCGCGATCGCCGAAGGTGTAGAACTCTCCCTGAATCAAGACAACCGTTTCAAATCGGAACCTGAAGACAAAAGCCCGCAACTCGAACAAATTCATTTGCTCGGTTTTGCCGGTACCGAAAGTGCGATCGCCCGCGCCCGCCAAATCACTGCCGGAGTCATTTTAGCACGGGAATTAGTCGCAGCGCCGGCAAATTTTGTCACCCCGATTACCATGGCAGAAACTGCTCAAAGTCTAGCTGCCGAATGCGGTTTAGAATTAGAAATATTGGAGCGGGAAGACTGTGAAAAACTAGGAATGGGAGCCTTTCTCGGCGTTGCCCTAGCATCGGATTTACCCCCTAAATTTATCCATTTAACTTACAAACCAGAAGGTACACCGCGCCGCAAAATAGCAATTGTGGGCAAAGGATTGACCTTTGATTCTGGCGGTTTGAACATCAAAGGTGCGGGCAGCGGCATTGAAATGATGAAAATAGATATGGGCGGCGCTGCGGCTACTTTGGGAGCGGCAAAGGCGATCGGACACATCAAACCCGATGTGGAAGTTCACTTTATCAGCGCCGTCACTGAAAACATGATCAGCGGCCGCGCCATGCGCCCTGGAGACATCCTTACAGCTTCCAACGGCAAAACAATTGAAGTCAACAATACCGACGCTGAAGGTCGTTTAACCCTGGCTGATGCTTTGGTATTTGCTGATAAGTTGGGAGTTGACGCAATTGTCGATTTAGCAACTCTAACCGGCGCCTGCGTAATTGCTTTAGGTGACGATATCGCGGGTTTGTGGAGTCCTCAAGATAGCGTCGCCGCCGAAATAGTCGCCGCCTCAGAATTGGCAGGCGAAAAATTTTGGCGGATGCCGATGGAAGAGAAGTATTTTGAGGGCTTGAAAGCATTGCACGCCGACATGAAAAACACCGGCCCACGTCCCGGCGGTTCGATTACGGCGGCGCTATTTTTGAAGCAGTTTGTAAAGGATACTGCATGGGCGCATTTAGATATTGCCGGCCCGGTTTGGAGTGACAAAGAAAATGGCTACAATGGCCCTGGGGCTACCGGTTTTGGAGTTCGGACTTTGGTGCATTGGGCGCTGGGCGGCGCTTAAGTGTGGATTTCCAGCGCAAAAATTGAGATTTTCTCTGCCTTAAAAGTCTGCTAGTCCATCTGTGAGCCAGGGGTTAAAAACTCCTGGCTCACTGCTTAAGTAATCTAAAAGAAAATTTAATAGTAATCATTAACAATTTAAATGTTTCTGAATCAATAGGTAGGCGAACCTATGTATTCCGTCACAGGGAGCAACGTAAGCGTTGCTAGCCGTGACGCTCACCATTGCTCATACTTGGGAAAAGCTTCGTTCCTAGGGCCCCACCTCGATAGTTTTGAGATTTCCTGAAAAAATAGCTGTTTCATAAAAAATGAAAAAAGTATATAATTATGTAAATATTTCACTAGCCGAAATCAAATAATTAGATTTGATCTGATTTGCATTGGTACAGATAATTTTTTTCTTGAACTTTATGCAAGAACAATTAACAATTTTTTTTTCCACACTTGCTGTATCTTCTACACTCGCCTGCAACGTGGTGCCGGAGTTGCGATTGTACGCTGTTTTTGACTCGCTGACGGCACTGGCTTATTGCTCGATCGCCCTATCTTTAGTTTATTTTACCCGCCAAGGTTCTCACCGCAAGATTTTCCGGGTATTTGCCGTTGTTTTTTTTGCCTGGGGCGCTGCTAAATTGACGGAAGTTTGGACGCTGTGGCACTCGATATATTGGCTGTCAGTAACTCTCAAAGCTGCAAGTGCTTTGATTGCGTGGTTTTTAGTCGCAGTCGCCCTTGCCCTCATGCCCAAAGCACTTGCCGAGTCTGGTTTTAATCAAAAAGAAAAACTTCAAAAACAGTCGTTAAAACAGGTAGAGGAACATCAGCACCACCATGATATCCAGAAAGGAGAATTGGCAAAACAAGCGCTAAATTTTTACCCTTCAGATACTATTATCGATCGCGCTTTAGCTCTCAATTCGCTTAATGAACAGTTAGAAAAAGAAATTGCCGATCGCCACCGAGTTGAGGAAAAGTTGCAACTGACTCAATTTGCGATCGACCGATCGGCAGATGCGATATTCTGGATCGGGCCCGACGGTAAATTTTTGTACGTCAACGACGCTGCTTGCACTTCATTGGGATATTCTACCACTGAATTGCTCTCGATGACCGTGCACGACATCAACCCAGATTTTCCCCAAACTGCTTGGAGTTTGCACTGGAAAGTCTTAAAACGCTGCGGTTCGGTTAATATTGAAGTTCACCACATCACTAAGTACGGTCGCATTTTTCCGGTAGAAATTACGATCAACCATTTGGAATTTAACGGCAAAGAATATCAGTGCGCGTTTGCTCGCGACATTAGCGAACGCAAGCGGATTGAGGCAGCTTTGCGAGAAAGAGAAGAAGAATTTAGGTCATTAGTTTCTAGCATTCCCGGTGCGGTTTACCGCTGCAGTGCTGCTGGGCGATCGAGCGTAACTTTTATCAGCAGTGGCATAGAAGCTATTTCCGGCTATCCTGCCGCTAACTTTATGCAAAAACCGGTGCAGGCTTTTCCGAGTATAGTTCATCCCGATGACGCTGAGCAGATCGAGACAATTATCGACCGGGCTATTAAGACAAAACAACCTTACATCATCGAATATCGCCTGATGCACTGCGACGGAAATGTGCGGTGGGTTGCAGAGAAAGGTCAAGCCCTTTTCAACGCAGACGGTGAAGTTTTATCCCTCAACGGCGCCATTTTTGACATAACAGAACGCAAAGCAGCGGAGGATGCTTTGCGGCTCTCCGAGGCGATCGCCAACAACAGAGCTCAGCAGCTAGAAATCGCTCTCAAAGAACTTCGAGAAACTCAAGCTCACCTAATTCATACCGAAAAAATGTCAAGCCTCGGTCAAATGGTAGCTGGAGTAGCTCACGAAATTAATAACCCTGTCAGTTTTATCTACGGCAATATTTCCTACGCCAGCCAATATATCCGAGACTTGTTGCAGCTTGTGGAACTTTATCAAAAACACTATCCTCAGCCCGTGGTAGAAGTTCGAGAATGTATTGACAAGATCGATTTAGAATTTCTGAGAGAAGATTTACTAAAAATATTATCTTCGATGAAAATGGGAGCCGATCGCATTCGCGAAATAGTTCTGAGCTTGCGAAATTTCTCGCGTTTAGACGACTCGGTTAAAAAACCTACTAACCTTCACGAAGGCATAGATAATACCCTCTTAATATTGCACAACAAACTCCGAGCCAGAGGCGACTATCCAGAAATAAAAATAATCAAAGATTACGGTCAACTTCCTTTAATAGAATGTTATGCAGGTCAGCTCAATCAGGTATTTATGAATCTGCTTAGCAACAGTATTGACGCATTGGAAGATGCTTGCAACCAAAAAAGGCGATCTGCGGCGGTCGGCGACGATTGGAAACCAACTATTAGCATTCGCACAGAAGCCCTAAACGAAAATAGTATTTGCATCCGCATTGCCGATAATGCGATCGGCATGACAGAAGACGTGCGTAGCCGATTATTTGACCCGTTTTTCACGACAAAACCGATGGGAAAAGGCACTGGTTTAGGGTTAGCCATCAGTTACCGAATTGTCGCGGAAAAACACGCCGGAGCCTTGAGCTGCCGTTCCACCGTAGGAGAAGGGACGGAATTTGCGATCGAGATTCCTTTATAAATTAGTGCGACGCAAGTATCAAGAATTTGGCAGAATTTATCGCTCACTATAAATTGTAAAGTGGGGTGTAAAAAACTTTCAATTTTCAAGAAAAATCCCAAAATTGGCTATAAATTACCCAGCTAATGCTCAACATGGCAGTGAAATTATAAATTCTGTACCGCGACCTAAAGTTGAGTTGACTTCGAGCATACCAAAGTGTTGCTCAACTACAATCAACCGTGCGATCGCCAATCCTAATCCCGTTCCTTTCCCTACCGCTTTCGTCGTAAACAAATGATCGAATATTTTCTCTTTGACTGATTCACTCATACCCTTTCCATTATCAGTAATGGTAATTTTCGCCTGGTTATCTTCTAGTGAGGTTGTAATTGTAATGCGGTTGGGATTCGCCTGAATTTCCGCAAAACTTCGACCAGTATTTGATTCATCTAACGCATCAATCGCATTGGCTAGAATGTTCATAAACACCTGGTTAAGCTGTCCCGGGAAGCATTCGATCGCCGGAATATTGCCGTAGTCTTTCACTATTTCAATGGCGGGTCGCTCATCGTTCGCTTTCAATCGATATTTGAGAATTAAGAGCGTACTATCTATGCCCTCGTGGATGTTGAAGGGCGCTTTATAGTCTTTGTCAGCTCTAGAAAAGGTGCGGAGCGAAGTGCTGATACTTTTAATGCGATCGCATCCCACTTTCATGGAGTCAATCATTTTAGGCAAGTCTTCGATGATATAGTCTAAATCGATATCTTCGGCATGGTCTGCAACCTCTGTTTCTGGAGCGCGATCGCGATAGAGATTGAGATGCTCCACTAAGTCTTCCACCGTTTGCTGGGTTTCATTCAAATTGCCCCAAATAAAGCCCACGGGGTTATTGATTTCATGAGCAACACCCGCTACCAGATTTCCGAGTGATGCCATTTTTTCGCTTTGCACCATTTGCAGTTGGGTGTTCTGCAAATCTGCCAGAGTCTGTTCGAGTTCCTGTGATTTTTGAATCACACCTGCTTCTGCTTGCTTGCGAGCGGTAATATCAATCAGCATTCCATCCCAAACGGTTTCTCCGTCTTCTCTACGTTCTGGCTGAGCAGCGGCTTTCACCCATTTCACTTTCCCACTGGGAGTAATAATCCGCCACTCATGTTGAAATGGGGTGAGCGTTTGAGCGGACTCGATAACTGCCCGAAACGCCTCTGCTCGATCGTCGGGATGTTCAAAATCGCGTAGGCTGTATTTTCCTACCATCACATCCTCTGCCGCCACTTCATAGAGTGTTTGACATCCAGAACTGACGTAGGGCACTGAAGCAGAACCATCGGCTTGAATCCGAATCTGATAAATCAAGCCAGGTACGTTATTGGCAAGTTTCTGAAAGCGGGCTTCACTATTTTTTAACTCTTCCAGAGACTGTTCTAGCTGTTGAGCATAGTTCTGAGATCGCTCGTAAAGTCGAGCATTTTCTAAGGAAATCGCCGCTTGAGCGCAAAGTAAGTTAAGTAGTTCAACGCGATCGCTTGTAAATGCTCCCGTAACTAAATTGTTTTCTAGATATAAAATGCCCATCAGCTTCCCTTGATGCAAAATCGGGCTACACAAGATACTCTTCGGCTGCTGACGCATGATATATGGGTCATTTATTAAAGTCCGCTCGGTCGTCGCATCCAGCAGCACAACAGTCTGCCTGTTGTGCTTGACTTGGTAAATCAGCTTCAGGGGAATTTCTTGACTCTCTTCAATGGGAAGACGCTGCAAGACAACTGGCTTTGAACCCTCGGTAATTGACCCTTTAATTAACAGGCGATCGTCTCGCAAGAGCATGAACACGCATTTATCCGCCCCCGCATTTTCAATGACGATTGAAAGCAACGATGAAAGTAGCTTTTCGAGTTCGATTTCACCGGATATTGCTTGGGAAGCTTTGAGAATAGCAGCTAAATCTAAAGCCACAGAAACACTACTACTGGATGTGGCAGAACTGGTGGAGGTAATACTCCCCAAAGTGAAGATAGTTTCGTGAGTGGAGAGAGGAGAACGGATTTGCTCTAATATAGGTGCAAGCAGTTGCCGATAGCGAGCTTCTAGGTCAGCAACTTTGGCTTTTGCACCCCAACGAGCATAGGCATAGTAGGCTGCAATCATGTATTCCCCGGCTATGCGCTCTTTGCCCCAATCTAGGTAGAATTTAGCAGCCAGTTCGTTAGCAAGTGCTTCTTCTTGGGTATATTCGTTCGCTTTGGCAAGAGAAATCGCCTTGTCGTAAAACTCAATTGCTTCGGCTTTTTGTCCTAACACTCGACCTTTTTCTGCCGCTACCAAATCAACCTTATGTTGATAATTCATGGGTGCATGAGACGCCCATTGCTGTAACTTGGTTTGGTTTTCTAGGACACCCTGCAATGCTTCTGATGTTTCATCTAAGTGTGGATTCAATTGTGCCAGAGTTAGCAGAGACTCATAAAGATAAAATACTGGTTCGCTGACTAATCCCGCACCAGCCATAAAATAGCGCCTGACTTCAATAGCATGATTTTTCGCAGGCTCAATTTCTCCAAACAAGAAACAAAGCAGCAGTTTATACAAATGGAAAATATACAATCCATATCCATCCTTGGCAGATTGTAGCTGCTGGAGAAATTCTGTTTCTTCAAGGGCTTTCCCAGACAAAAGGGTGGTATGTTCTGCAAGACCTAGCAAATTTAAAACAGGCTGCCAATAGATCCGGCAATAATTTGCGGTTGTCAATTGATTTAATTGCATCAAACTATGGCAGTAAGCGCAAATTTCCTGCTCTAAGCTAGCCAGGGATTGACCACACCAAAAAGAATTGAGGCAAAAAGTGTGCCCATTATATCCAGCAAGTACCACGTTTCCAAATTCTAAGGCACTGGTGTAACCCTCTTGCAACAGGGGTAGTGTTTCTTTAATGTGAGATTTGCGGTGTACAATAAATATCCCCAAGATCATCAAAACATCTGTTTTACTTGCTTTAGCATCGAGTTTTGAGATAATTTGGAGTGCTAGGGAACCAAACTGCGATCCTTTATCTATGGCTTGTAAGAAATGGCAAAGAATATTGCCATAGGTTGCATAGCCTAAAGCAGAAGTCGATGTGTTACCGTACTGAATTGATAGTTTAACGGACAAACTATTCAACAATGGGTACAGCGCAGATCCAGAGAGATAAGCTGCCGGGATAAGGAAATTGACAATTTTAAGAGTACCGAGTTTTTCTGCATCTGTCATTTCAGGCAAGTGAACCAAATCAGCGATTTCCCTATCTCCAATGAGTGCCTCAATCTGTTGGATTTCCTGTTGAAGATCTGATGGTGTCGGTGTTTCAGGAAAGGTGACGCCAAGCTGTTGTAAGACTGGTTGGGCGAGCGCGATCGCTGAGGTTAATTTACTTTGGGAAATATGAGATTGAATTCTAAAGCAGTAAACGTTGACTTTTTCAGGTAAGGAGCGTGCCTGTTGAATGACAATATCAATGAACTGTTCCATCGCCTCAAAATTACCGTTTAGCATTGCCACTTCCGCTGCTAATTCATACAAGGCTAGGGTCATTTCATACTGCTGCTGCCAAGTATTTTTTTCCAACAAAGACAATCCCACTGTGGCATATTCATGGGCGGCTTGATAGGCGGTTGAAGTTTTGGCTTTGCGACAGGCAATTAAATTGAGTTGGGCTAATTCTTCTCGTTCTGTTGGTTTGGTAATTAAAGCAGTTCTGTGATTTAATTGATTGACAATTTCAAAAATACGGTCTTCTCTTGCTTGTGCCGAAATCTCTTGCAGCAGCAGTTGTCCGATTTGGTAATGAGTCGCCTGTTTTTGGTCGGGTGGAATTAGGGAATAGGCTGCTTGTTGAACGCGATCGTGTAAAAATTTGTAGGTAACATTTTGAGACTTTTCTGAGGTAACAGCTTGACTTTCTTCCCCTACATAAAATTTATAAACATCACCGATCGGTAAAATCAAACCTTCTTGTAATGATTTCCATAAATTGGCTGCGGTTTCTACATCTGAGTGTTCTGAAACAATTGCTAATGTTGCTAGATCGAACTGATTGCCAATACAAGCGGCTAACTTCAGAATATTCTGGGTTACTAAGGGTAACTTCTCTAACTGCAACGCCATAAATTCTACAACATCATCGGTCAAGGCTTGTTGATTAATTTTGGACAGATCGCATTCCCAACAGCCTAACTCCAAGTTAAATTGAATGAGATTTTCTTCGTGTAGGGCTTTGAGAAATTGGGTGGCAAAAAATGGGTTGCCTTTAGTTTTTTGATAAACTAATTGTGAAAGGGGTAATGCCAAATTTTCGGTTATTTTTAGGGTATCAGCGACTAATTGATTGATTTGGGATTGACTCAGGGGTGTTAAAGTAATAGTATTAATGGCTGCTGGTTTTTTTTGAATTTCGCTCAAAGTCAGCATTAATGGATGGGCGGGATTGACTTCGTTATCCCGATAGGCACCCATGATGAAAAGATGATCTGTATCAGCCATTAATAGCTGCATCAACTTTAATGATGCTGAATCAGCCCATTGTAAATCATCTAAAAATATCACTAATGGATGTTTGGCGCTAGTAAAAACTTGGGTGAATTTTTGAAACAATAAATTAAAGCGATTTTGGGCTGCTGTTCCTGATAATTCTACTGCTAGTGGTTGTTCACCAATGATTTTTTCTAATTCGGGAATGACTTCAATAATTACCTGACCGTTGTTTCCGACAGTTTCTAATATTTGATTTTTCCATTGCTCTAGTTGGACATCACTTTCGGTTAACAATTGCCCCATTAAATCCCGAAATGCTTGGACAAAAGCTGAGAAGGGAATATTGCGTTGAAATTGATCAAATTTTCCTTTGATAAAATAACCGCGTTGCCGAACAATTGGTTTATGAACTTCATTGACAACGGCGGTTTTACCAATACCCGAAAAACCTGCTACCAGCATCATTTCTGTTGCACCAAGACTGACTCGCTCAAATGCTTGCAGTAAAGTTTCTGCTTCAGTTTCTCGTCCGTAGAGTTTGTCGGGGATGATGAAGCGATCGCTCCTATCCCGTTGTGCAATTTTAAAGCTCTGAATTTTCTCAGTTTTTTGTAGTTGATGTAAACATTTTTTTAAATCATATTTCAGTCCTAATGCACTTTGATATCTATCTTCGGCGTTTTTTGCCATCAATTTACTGACAATCTCTGAGACTACCGAGGGGAGTTGTGGGTTATTTTCATGTACTAATGGTGCTGCTTTGGCAATATGACAATGTACCAACTCCATTGGGTCATTTGATTCAAATGGTAATTTCCCTGTGAGTAATTCGTATAAAGTTACACCCAAAGAATCAAAGTCACTTCGATAGTCAATCCCCCGATTCATTCGACCAGTTTGTTCTGGGGAAATATAAGCAAGTGTCCCTTCTAATACATTGGGATTTATCAAAGTTTGTGTTTCTCTTGGAAGTAAAGACGCAATACTAAAGTCAATTAATTTGACTTGTTTGGTTTCGGGATTAATTAAGATATTGCTGGGTTTGATGTCTTTGTGAATAATGCGCTCTCGGTAGAGAATATCTAAGGTATTGCATAGCGCGATCGCGATTTCCAAAAACTCTCTCAAAGATAGTGCGTTTTTCCCTTTAATCGCCCATTCCTGAAGCGAAATTCCCCCAAAGTCTTCCATGACTAATGCATAGCCATTTCGATAGGGTTCGAGACTATACGTTTGGATAATTCCCGGTTGACAAAGGTTTTTAGCAATGGTATATTGATTGCGAAATTGCACCAGCTCGCTAAAGGTGGGATACTCGTTTTTCAGCAGTTTGATGACGACAGGTAATCGGTCACTGGTACGGATGGCCCGATAAACTAAGGTGCGACTTCCTGAATAAACTGTTTGGAGAATTTGATAGTTAGGAATTTGAATGCTTGTGTTTGGGTTGCGGTTTTGGTGAGAGTTATTCATGGTTGTTGTTATTTAATAATTGGTGGGTTAAGGAGCGGTTAAATGGGTCTGAAGAAGATAAAAAAATTAACTTTTTTGTTAGGCATTAGTGGGTAAGGTGATGATAAATTCTGTTCCGGCTCCCAGTGGAGAGTTGATGTGAATAGAACCGCTATGTTTTTCGACAACGATTTGACGTGCGATCGCCAATCCTAAACCCGTTCCTTTGCCCACTGCTTTCGTCGTCAATAAATGATCAAATATTTTTTGTTTTACATCCCAACGGGCGTAGCAGTAAGAAGCTTCTTTAGGCTCTAATATAGGTGATAGGAATCTCGATCGCTAACTCTGTACCATTTCCAACTCTAGAATTACAGGTTAATTTACCGCCATGTTTTTTGACAATACCATAGCTAACAGATAAACCCAAACCTGTACCGCTACCCACTGGTTTAGTTGTAAAAAATGGATCGAATATTCGGGATTGAATATTCGCCGGGATACCGGGACCATTATCATAGATTTTAATTCTAACCCTGTCTTTTTCTATGACTTCAGTCTGAATCATGATTAGAGGATTTTTTTCTGTGTTATTAATTGATTGAAGAGCATCAATAGCGTTACTGATAATACTGAGAAATACTTGATTTATCTCACTAGCATAACAAATTACATGGGGCAGATTTCCATACTCTTTAATAACTTGTATTTCTGATGGGCCATCGCTCAGTCTTAAGCGAGTTTGTAAAATTAGCAAAGTGCTTTCTATTCCGGTATGTAAATCTACTGCTTTCATGTCGGCTTCATCTAAGCGGGAAAAGTTACGCAAACTCAGAATAATTTGGCTAATGCGATCGCTCCCTGTTTTCATTGATTCCAGAATTTTAATTAAATCTTTCCAGATAAAATCTAACTCCATTTCTTTTATTTTCACTTGAATTACTCCACTGGGTTCAGGATACTCTTGTTGATAAATACCAAGTAAAATAAGCAAATCTTTGACATAATGCTCTGTATGTGCGAGATTACTACGAATAAATGTTATTGGATTATTAATTTCGTGAGCAATTCCAGCTACCAGTTGACCGAGAGATGACATTTTTTCGCTCTGAATTAATTGTGCTTGGGTTTGTTGTAAGTTTTTAAAGGCTTGCTCTAAATCAAAAGCTTTTTGGCTTAAATCTTCCGTTTTTTGCGCTACTTCTGCTTCTAAGCTTTGGGAATATTTCTCTATTTCTTTATATAAACGAGCATTATCAATAGAGATCGCCGCTTGAGCTGCGAGTATCTGGAGAATTTCTACTCGCTCATTAGTAAATGCTCCCAGTGTTAAGTTATTTTCTAAGTACACAATACCGACGAGTTTTCCTTGCCGAATAATTGGAGTACATAAAACTGATTTAGGTTGATGAGCGATAATATAGCGATCGCCTGCAAATTGGTCTGCTGTACTTAAGTTGTCAAAAACAGCCGTCGCTTGAGTTCGTGCCACCGCATAAATCAAACTCTGAGGAATTTCCTGATATTGTTCCAGAGGAATTTCTAATATTTTTGTCTGCTTTTGTGCGGTTTGAGCGACGATTAACCATTGTTGGTCTTGGCGAAGCACTAAACAACCGATTTCTGCTCCCCCATTCGCAAGCGTAATCTGCATCAAAGTGGCTAACAGTTTCTCTAATTCAATTTCTTGTGAAATGGCTTGTGCCGCCATCATTACTGCTGGAAAATCTAACCATAAATTCTCGCTACTACTGACGCTAGTTAGGCTTCTCATCCAGGTGGGGTTGAGGGTTGTTCCAGATGTGACGACAAAATTAGCAGGTTGGAGAATAGCTTTCAGTAGTTGTGGATAGTGGCGTTCTAAATAAGCGACTTTAGCCTTTGCACCCCAACGCGAATAACAGTAATACGCCTCAATCATGTAAGATTGTGCAACTTTTTCTTTCCCCCAATCTAAGTAGAATTTCGCAGCTAGTTCGTTAGCTAAACCTTCTTCTGGGATATATTCGTTTTTCTTGGCTCCGGAAATTGCGCGATCGTACCAATCTCCAGCTTCATAATTCTTGCCTAAAACTCGGCATTTTTCTGCTTCTACTAAATCAACTTTATGTTGGTAATTCATCGGGGCCTGGTGTGCCCATTGAGCGAGAGTGGTTTGATGGGTTTCTGCCAAAGCGAGAGTGTTCGCTTGCTCAACTTCTGACTGCGTAGAGCATAGTGCCAAGGAGGTTAACCCGGCATAGAAATGGAAAACCGGAGTATGAATCATTGCTGCCGCTACCCTCAAATAGAGGCTTGCTTGGGCAATGTAGTCTAGGGCGTTGGTGTAGTTGCCAAAGAGATAGGCAAGCATTATTTTGTAGTTATAGGCAAGAGTGAGTGCAGGAAGCTCACTATTCTGATTATGCTGAGGAAACATCACGGTTTCATCATAAGCCTGACCGATTAACAAATCCGGTTGATAGACAATTTTCCTCAAGTTCTGCACCGTCTGTTGTGTCATTTTCAGGTAAACTATAGGAGAATATTGCTTCACAGTCGCTAAAGCAACACAGTAATTTTCTATTTCTGCTTCCCAAGCATCAATCTCTACTCCTGCAAAAAAATTATTATAGAAATAACTGATGATGCTGTAGCCACCATTGAAAAAATCACCAGTTTCCATTCCGACTAAATAGCCTTCTTTCGCCGTTGGGATTGTTGCCCTCAGTGCTTCTTGACGATGCTGGAGAAAACAGCCAAACCAAAGTAAAGTGATACATTTAAATTCCCGCCAATTAAACTGATTGAGTAAGCCCAGTGCTACTCGCCCAAAGCGATAACCCTTTTCTACTTCTCCGCAAAAACCAGACAGCACAATGCCATAACCCACATACCCGATCGTCGATCCTGGTGCATTGCCAAATTCAAGTGATAGACTGACCATTGTGGCACAAAGTAGAGGTTGCAAGGCAGGATTTCCCATAAAAATAGCCGCAAACAAGATGCCTAACAATTGCATCGCCGCGATTGTCCGAGGATCGCTCATCACGGGAAGGTTCACCAGTTCCTCAATCTGTTTGCCCTCCAGTTGGTCGGCAAGGTTTTGTAATGCAATGCGTGTCAAGGTTTCGTCTGTTTCATAGGGGAGTTCAATCCCCAATTGTGCTAGGGTATTGGTGCCGATAGCGATCGCTTCTAATGCCTTACTCTGAGTTGTCAGGGCGTTAATTTGAATCTCAAATATCTTTACTTTGTCTAGTATTGTTTTGGCCTCTTGCAAAACTTCTGCTGCCATTTCTTCCATGCCATCAAAATCGGCATTCAAGTAGGCAGTTTCAGCCGCAGCCACATAAAGATTTAGGGTTAATTCATACTGAGTTTGCCAACTATTTTCTGTGAGTAACTCCAGCCCGGTTTTCACAAAACTTCTGGCCGCTGCATAGGCTGTAGAATTTCTGGCTTTCTCTCCGGCTGCTAAGTTCAATCTGGCTAAGGCTTCCCGTTCTTTTGCTTGAGTCATGAACTCAATTCCTAAATTCAAATGCCCGACAATATCAAACAGCTTTTCCTCTTTTTCGATTTCTGATAAGTTTTGTTGGAGTAGTTGTCCAATATGATAATGGGTCTGCTGTTTTTGCTCGTCAGGAATCAATGAATAAGCCGCTTGTTGGACGCGATCGTGTAAAAATCGATAAGTCGGATTAGCGGAATCATTGAAAAGTTCCTCGCTATCAGATTGGGTAAAGAACTTATAGATTTCGGTAGTAGGAATTACCAAACCTTCCTGCAAGGCTTTCCATAAAGCTGTGGCGCTACTGTCTGGTGATTTCTCACTGACAATTGCTAAGGTATTCAAATCAAACTGCGCCCCTATACAAGCCGCTAGTTTGAGACTATCCTGAGTTTCTCTGGGCAATTTCTGTAATTGCAATGCCATGAATTCAACGACATCATCAGTAATTGCTAAGGCCTTCAGTTGGGCAATATCGCATTGCCAATATTGAATCTCGAAATCAAAGCTAATTAACTTGTCATCATGTAATGCTTTGAGAAACTGGGTCGCAAAAAAAGGATTACCTTGAGTTTTTTGATAGACCAATTTTGTTAAAGGCTGGGCTAGAGATGATTCACAATTCAGTGTATCTGCCACCAACTGATTCATATCAGGTTGCCTTAAGGGTGGTAAAGTAATTGTATGCACCGTTGCCCCAGTTTTGACAATTTCATCCACTGTTAAAATGAATGGATGTACGGGAGAGACTTCATTATCTCGATACGCACCTAATATTAATAGATACCCAGCATCTTGCATCAATAATTTAAGCAAGTTCAGTGATGCGGAATCGGCCCATTGCAAGTCATCTAAAAACATGACTAATGGATGTTCTTTACTGGTAAAGACTTGCACAAATTTTTGAAACAGGAGATTAAAGCGATTTTGGGCGGCTGTTCCCGATAATTCAATGGCGGCTGGCTGTTTACCGATAATATTTTCCAACTCAGGAATTACGTCAATTAAGACTTGTCCGTTGTCTCCTAATGCAGTTAATATCTGGCTGTTCCATGTTTCTAATTGCCCATCTGATTCGGATAGCAATTGCCCCATTAAATCGCGGAATGCTTGCACAAATGCGCTGAAGGGAATGTTGCGATGAAATTGGTCATATTTTCCTTTAATAAAATAACCCCGTTGCCGCACTATGGGTTTATGAACTTCGTTTATAACTGCGGTTTTTCCAATTCCTGAAATACCTGCTACTAGCATAATTTCTGTTGCACCTTCGCTGACTCTTTCAAAGGCTTGTATGAGCGTTTTTACTTCAGTTTCTCGTCCATAGAGTTTGTCGGGAATCAGGAAGCGATCGCATATATCCCGCGTTCCTAATTCAAAGCTTTCAATTTTTCCAGTTTCTTGGTACTGTTGCAAACACTTTTCTAAGTCATGTTTCAATCCCTTGGCACTTTGATAGCGTTTTTCGGCATTCTTCGCCATCAGCTTCATCACCATATCCGAAACTACCTGCGGGATTTCTTGGCTGTTTATTGCACGAGGTTGTTTAGCAATATGGCAGTGAACCAACTCCATCGGGTCGTCACATTCAAATGGCAGTTTTCCTGCCAGCAGTTCGTAAAAGGTGGCTCCCAGAGAATAAAAGTCTGTGCGGTAGTCGATGCCTCGGTTCATTCGTCCGGTTTGTTCGGGAGAAATATAGGCGAGGGTTCCTTCTAAGATGTTGGGATTTTGAATTTCTTGAGTTTCTCTCGGCAGTAGGGAGGCGATGCTAAAGTCAATTAGTTTGACTTGTTTGGTTTCGGGATGAATCAGAACGTTAGCTGGCTTAATATCTTTGTGAATGACTCTGTTTCGGTACAATCCGTCAAGAATGTCAGTTATTTGAATGGCAATTTCCAATATTTCTGCTAGAGTCAGCTTGCGTTCTTGGGCGTAGTCTCGTAGAGAAATACCGCCAAAATCCTCCATTACTAGGGCATAGCTATTGCGGTAGGATTCCAGACTGTAAGGTTCAACAACTCCCGGCAGACGTAGATTTTTGGCGATAGTATACTGGTTGCGGAATTGCAGCAGTTCGCTGAAACTGGGATAGTCTCGATTTAATAGTTTAATGACAACTGGAAGCCGATCGATTTCTCGACTGGCTCGATAAACCAGAGTTTTAGAACCACTGTACAGTTGCTCGATTAGACGGTATCCGGCAATTGAACTGGTTAAATCTATACCTGCATTCATTTTGGCTATCCTCATCTCAAATATTGACTGCTAAAAATTAATGTGCGCCTCTGTGTGTAAGAGTTAAATGCGGCGAGCGCATAATTAACTTCATCCGTTTGTAGGCAATGAGATCGTAAACTCCGTCCCTTCTCCCAATACAGAATTTACCTCGATGGTACCGCCGTGTTTTTCAACTACAATCTGCCGTGCGATCGCCAATCCCAACCCCGTGCCTTTACCCACACCTTTAGTTGTAAATAAGTGGTCAAAAACCTTCTGCCTCACCGTCTCACTCATGCCAACACCGTTATCTTTGATCCGAATTATTGCTTTCTGCCGATCTTCCGATAATTCAGTCTCGATGATAATTTGATTCTGATTAATTTTGATTTCTGCATAACTACGTCCCGTATTTGATTCTTCTAAAGCATCGATCGCATTAGCCAACAAATTCATAAATACCTGATTGATCTGTCCTGCATAGCATTCTACTTCCGGTAAATCACCATACTCTTTAATGACTTGAATCTCAGGGCGAGTGTCGTTTGCCTTGAGGCGATGTTTGAGGATCATAATTGTGCTATCAATGCCGTCGTGGATATTGCAGGCAACGGGGCGATCGCTATCAGCACGCGAGAATGTCCGCAAGCTGATGCTAATGTCTTTAAGCCGGTTTACTCCTTCTTGCATCGAGCCAACTAACTTAGGTAAGTCTTCACGGATGTAGTCGAGGTCAATCGCTTCAATTTCCTCTTGAATTGCCACACTGAAATTAGCAGATTCTTGCTGAAATAGATCGAGCAATCCAAACAAATCTTTGATGTAGTCTAAAGCGGGCTGAATATTGCCATAAAGAAAGCCAACGGGGTTATTAATTTCGTGGGCAACACCAGCCACCAAGTTACCCAAAGCAGACAATTTTTCGCGTTGAATGACTTGGATATGAGCTGCTTGTAATTCAGCAGTTTTTTGAGCAATTTGCTGTTCTAAGTTTTTAGTCAAGAGACGCAACTGTAAATGAGTTTTCACTCGCGCTAACACTTCTTGTTCTTGGAAGGGCTTGGTAACGTAGTCTACTGCACCAAGGTTAAGCCCTTTAACTTTGTTGTCTACATCACCCAGAGCGGTCATGAACATAACTGGAATATCGCAAGTTTTGGAATTAGCTTTAAGGCGTTGACAGGTTTCAAATCCATCAATTCCCGGCATCATCACATCCAGTAAAATCAGATCGGGCGGTCGCCGCTCAACTTGTTGCAGAGCGCGTTCGCCACTGGTAGCGATCGCCACCTTATACCCCGCATTACTCAACGCTTCCGAGATGACATCCAAATTGGTGGGAGTATCATCAACAATTAAAATTAAGCCTGTTAAACCTGTGGTCATAGTCATAGCCATCCAACTTTTAATTATTATTAGTGAGATATTGTTGAATTAATTCCTCGATCTTCTCAGTTTGGAATTGCTTAGCTAATTGTATTACTTGCTGAATAAATGGCTGATAGCGCTGATCCTTTTGCCCAATTTGAGCGGCGGTTTCTGCCAATTCTCTGAGGAAGCCATCCTGTGCCAGTTCTAGTAAAATTTGCAAGTCCGCCGCCGATGGGGGAATTAGTTCTTTCGTAGATACTTCATTATTTCTTGTTGTTAACTCAGTTACATCATATTTCCAGATGAGTTGTAAATGTTTGGCAAGCAAAGTCAACAACTCCTCTGCATCAACGGGTTTGGCCAGAAAGTCATCTCCACCCATATCTAAGCTTTTATGCTGGTCTATTTCTGCCACCGATGCCGAAGATAGTATCACCCGTAAATGCTTGATATCCTCCAATTTTCGTAACTTTTTGAGCATTTCAAAGCCATCCATTACTGGCATCGCTAAGTCAGCTATAACTAAATCTGGCAGTTTTTCTATAGCTTTTTCTAAGCCTTTTTGACCGTTCTCCGCTTCAGTAAATGTGAACCCTAGAGGCTGTAGCAGGTTCGCCAATACTGACCGATTTTCCCAACGGTCATCCACGATCAATATGTGGCGTGGTGGCCCTTCATAGCCGATAATTGTGCGCCCGTCTTTGGCTGAACTTTTTTGTGCCCAGTCGGTGGCGATCGCCAGTGCTATTTCAAAGTAGAAGTTACTGCCTATTCCCAGATGGCTTTCAACTTGAATTTTTCCGCCCATCAATTCCACAATTCTTTGACTGATGGCTAAACCTAAGCCTGTGCCTTCCGCGTGGCGTTTGCGATCGCCTACTTGTTCAAATGCTTGGAATAGTTTGTTTACTTGGTCAGATGCGATGCCAACTCCTGTATCGATCACTTGAAATTTAAGCTGAGGCAATGGCATCGTTGCATTTGATTCAATCACTTCTACCTTGAGGGTCACGCTGCCTTTATCGGTGAATTTAATCGAATTTCCTAAGAGATTGAGTAGCACTTGGCGGAGCCGTTTTTCGTCAGTTATAATTCCTGTGGGTAAGTTTGTATCTGGTTGATAAATGAACTCGATACCTTTTTGGTCTGAACGCACTCGACAGATTTCTACTACTCCTTGCAGGAAAAATGGCAAGTGAATGGCTTGGGAGGTAAGTTCTAGTTTGCGGGCTTCGATTTTGGAAAGGTCTAAAATATCGTTGATTAATGTTAGTAGATGAGAACCGCATTGGTGGATGATATTTATACCATGACGTTCTTGTTCGGGTATAGTTTTGGTACGTTCGAGAATTTGGGCATAGCCGAGAATCCCGTTGAGAGGTGTGCGAAGTTCGTGGCTCATGTTGGCGAGGAAATCGCTCTTGGCTTGGTTGGCATTATCGGCAGCTTCTTTGGCAATAGTGAGTTCGGCGGTGCGTTCTTCTACACGAGTTTCTAGTTCTGTAAAGGAAGTTCGCAATTGTCCTGCCATTTGGTTAAAGGAACCAGCCAGGGCTTCTAATTCATCAATCCCTTTAACTGCCACTGTTTGGTCAAGAGCGCCAGATGCGATCGCCTCACTTGCCTTTTGTAATTTCAGAATCGGACTGGTAATCCAGCGAGAAGTATAGATGCCTAGAATAGTTGCCAAACCCAACGCCACCAAACAGAGCAGAATAGTGGTGCGGGTGTTGGCATTAATTTGTGCCATGAAATCTGATTCGGGCACGACAATGACGCTGAGCCAATCGATACCTCGTTCGTCTCGAATGGCTGAAACTTGAACTAACTGATGCTGATTTGCCAGCCAAAAATCAAGCTGTTGACTCTGTGTAATGGCGTTAAAGTTACCAAATCGATCGAGGATTGCTTGCGCTGTGGCACTAATTACAGAATTTTCAGACTTGACGGCAGGAATTTGTTGCAAATCCTGTTTTTTAAGGTCAATAATGTAAGGATTTTCGATCTTTGAACTGGCAATCAAGTTGCCGGAGTGATCGATGATAAATGTTTGTCCTGTTTGACCCACCTTTAGCTGACTGAGAAAGGTATGAATCTTGCTAATCCGAAAGTTACTGTTTTGAATTCCCAACAATACTCGATTGTTGTCGTAGATTGGCTGAGATAGAGAAATTGTCACCAATTTATCCACCTGGCTTAAATAGGGCTGAGATGACCAGGTTGGTTTTCCGGCTTTCTGTGCAGTTTTATACCAGGGTCGAGTCCGGGGGTCAAACTTTGCTTGAGTTTCTACCAACCTAGTTTGTTGACCTCGCTCGTTCAGTTGGTAGATTTCACGCTGAGGTAGATTCGCTTTGGAACCAATACGAGAAACGATGCCGTCCTTGAGTGTATTCTCTAAGGTGATACCCGTGCCATCAGCCAAGCCAATTTGCATAAATTCGATCGTACCTTGGCTAACTAACCGCCAGAAAGTCCGTTCTAGTTTGGTGACATCTGTTAAATCTAACTGCCCCTCTTGAGCAGCCGCGACGATCGCTTGTCCAGCAATATAAGGTCTTTCCAAATAGCTCAGGACTTGCTGGTTAATGCGATCGCCGATCTCTTCACGCAACTGACTAGAAACATCATTGACGGCTATCTGTCCATTTCGCAGGGACAGATAGCCAGTCAGTCCGACGGTGGCAAAGACTTGCAATACAAACGGAACTACTAGCACAAGTCTTAAAGGTATGGTTTTATTTGGATTCATGTTATACCTAGATAATGGTTCACTTGGAAATTTACCGAAATAAGGTGAGCCATCCTGATGTTTGGTAATCGTTAATTGGGTAGTGTTTCAAATGTGTTGATATAATATTGAGTTCTATTATATTCCCTTAGATGACAGGGATAGTGATCGAAAACACAGTCCCCTCGCTAGGGACAGAATCAACTTTGATTTCATCGTTAATTTAATAGTGTTTCAAATGTGTTGATATAATATTGAATTCTATTATATTCCCTTAGATGACAGGGATAGTGATCGAAAACACAGTCCCCTCGCTAGGGACAGAATCAACTTTAATTTCTCCGTGATGTTTCTCAACTACAATCTGACGCGCGATCGCCAAACCCAATCCCGTGCCTTTCCCTACTCCCTTGGTAGTAAATAAATCCTCAAAAACCTTCTGCCTCACCGTCTCACTCATGCCAATACCGTTATCTTTGATCCGAATTATTGCTTTCTGCCGATCTGCCGATAATTCAGTCTTGATAATAATTTGATTCTGATTAATTTTGATTTCAGCATAACTACGTCCCGTATTTGATTCTTCTAAAGCATCTATCGCATTAGCCAACAAATTCATAAATACCTGATTGATCTGTCCTGCATAACATTCTACTTCCGGTAAATCACCATACTCTTTAATGACTTGAATCTCAGGGCGAGTGTCGTTTGCCTTGAGGCGATGTTTTAGGATCATAATTGTGCTATCAATGCCGTCGTGGATATTGCAGGCAACGGGGCGATCGCTATCGGCACGGGAAAAGATGCGAAGACTGGTGCTGATGCCTTTGATTCGCTTCACTCCTTCGCTCATGGAACCCACTAACTTTGGTAAGTCTTCCCGGATATAATCGAGGTCTATCGCTTCAATTTCCTCTTGAATTGCCGCAGTGTAATTAGGATATTCTTGCTCAAATAGATCGAGCAATCCAAACAAATCATTAATGTAATCTAAAGCAGGGGTAATGTTGCCAGCAAGGAATCCTACAGGGTTGTTGATTTCGTGAGCGACCCCAGCTACTAAATTGCCCAATGCCGACATTTTTTCACTTTGGACTATTTTTAGTTGTGCCTGTTTGAGGTCTGTAAGGGCTTGTTGGGATTCTTGATAAAGACGGGCATTTTCCAAAGAAATGGCAGCTTGAGAGCAAATTAGATTCAGCACTTCAACGCGATCGCTCGTGAACGCCCCCACCGTCAGGTTATTTTCGAGATATAAAATTCCAATCAACTTGCCTTGATTAAGAATTGGACTACAAAGAACACTTTTCGGCTGATGCTGTTCAATATAGCGATCGCCTGCAAACTGAGGATTTATCCTCGCATCGACAAGTACCAGAGGTTTCAAACTCCGTTTGACAGTATTAACCAAACTAATCGCCACATCCTGACTTGATTGTAGAGGCATTGATGGTAATAGTTGCGGTTCCTGTTCCTCTTCTACAAGGGCTACTACTTGTAACTCAACATCTTGTTTTAGCAATAAGACACACTTATCGGCCCCAGCGTTCGTAATTACTATTTTTAGGAGAGTAGTCAGGAGTTTATCTAGTTCAATCTCCCCAGAAATGGCTTGAGAGGCTTTGACTAGAGTAGCCAAATCTAGAACTTCAGAGACGCTACTAGAAGTGTGACTTGAAGCGATCGTTCCCAGAGAGATAGTTCCCTCGAACGAGGTCAAGGAACGAGATTGCTGAAGGATGGGAGCGAGGAGTTGGGGATAACATTTTTCCAGATCGTCAACTTTAGCTTTTGCTCCCCAACGACTGTAGGCGTAGTAAGCCTCAATCGCATAAACTTGGGCAAATTTTTCTTTATCCCATTCCAGGTAAAATTTCGCTGCTAGTTCATTAGCTAGTGCTTCTTCGTTGAGGAATTGATTTTCTTTAGCGAGGGAGATTGCGCGATCGTACAAATCTATTGCTTCTAATTTATTGCCCAAAACACGTTTCCGTTCAGCCTCAACTAAATACCATTTATGCAGATGATTCATCGGAGCATTTTGCGCCCACTGTTGCAGAGTGGTTTGATGGGTTTCCACAGAGGCAAGAATGGAAGCTTGCTCAATTTCTGGCTGTGTGCGGAAAAGTGCTAGGTGGGTGAGGGCGGCATAGAAATGGAAAGCGGGAACAAAAACCAATCCCGATACTGCCATCAAATACTGTTTGCTTTGAGCCATGTGGTCTAGGGCAGCCGTGTAATTACCCCATAAGTAAGCAAGCAACAGTTTGTAGATGTAGGCACAAGCGATCGCGGTGAGTTCATTATTCTGATGGTGCTGAGGAATCATCACCGTTTCATCGTAGGCAGAGCCGATTAAGCAATCCGGTTGACTTACAGTTTCCCTCAAGTTATAAACCAACGGCTGCGTCATATCCAACAAAGCCTGGGCAGAATATTGCTTCACCTGAGCCAAGGCAGCGCTGTAACTTACTATTTCAGTTTCCCAAGTGTCTAGTTCTACCCCACCGAAGAAATGGGCATAAAAGTAAACATTTATGTTGTAGCCAGCGTAGAGAAAAGCGGCAGTTTCCATGCCAGCTAGATAGCCATCTTTCAGGGTCGGTATCGTTGCCCTTATAGCTTCTTGGCGATGCTGAATAAAACACCCAAACAGAACCAGAATTATAGACTTGAATTCCCGTACATTCAACCGCTCCAGCAATGAGAGTGCCAATTTACCAAACGCATAGCCGGTTTCCACATCTCCCAAAAAGGCACACAACACCAGTCCGTGAATCGCATACCCTACCGTCGATGCGGGTGCATTCCCAAATTGGAGCGATAAACTCACCATAGTGGAACTCAGTAGGGGCAGCAAACCGGGCATTCCCTGGAAAATGGGTGTAAACAACAGTCCTAACAGTTGGAGGGCTGCTGGCGCTTGGGGATCGGCGATTGGTGGCAGGTCAGCCAGTTCCTCAATCCGTCTGCCGCTTAGTTGGCTAGCCAGGGCTTGTAGCGCTTTGCCAATCGTGGCTTCGTCAGGTTCCGTAGGGAATTCAACTCCCAATTGCAAGAGTGTATCTCTTGCTACCGCGATCGCTTCCAACACCTTGCCTTGGGCTGACCGTGCGGCGATTTTAATTACATAAATTTTAACTTTCTCTAAAATTGTCTTAGCTTCTTGCAACACCAGTGCTGCCATCTCTTCCATGCCATCAAGGTCAGCATTCAAATAGGCGGCTTCGGTGGAGGCAACATAGAGGTTCAAAGTCAATTCATACTGGCTTTGCCAACAATCCAGTGATAATAGCCCAATTCCCATTTGCAGATAGACTCTTGCCGCAGCATAAGCTGTAGAATTTCGGGCCTTGCGTCCGGCTTCTAAATTTAGTTGAGCTAATTTTTCCCGTTCCCTCGGTTGAGTAATTAACTCAATTCCTCGATTCAAATGACCGACAATATCAAATAGTTTTTCCTCTTGCTCTATTTCTGAATAATTGTGCTGAAGTAATTGTCCGATTTTGAGATGGGTTGCTTTTTTATCTAAATCAGGAATTAGCGAATAGGCAGCTTGCTGGACGCGATCGTGTAGGAATTTGTAATTTGCATTAGCAGCTTGGTTGACAGTAGCGAAATTATCAAGGTTAGTGAAGAATTTATAGATTTCGGTGGTGGGGACGAGCAAGCCTTCTTGTAACGCTTTCCACAAATCAGCCGCCGTTTCTTCGGGTAACTTTTCGGAAACGATCGCCAAAGTAGCTAAATCAAACTGAGCGCCAATACAAGCCGCCAACTTCAGGACAGCCTGAGTTGCGATCGGTAGCTTCTGCAACTGCAGTGCCATAAACTCCACCACATCATCGGTGATAGCTAAAGCTCTGACTTGAGCAATATCGCACTGCCAATACCGTATATTCCCATCAAAGGTAATCAACCCATCGTCATGTAATGCCTTAAGGAACTGTGTGGCAAAGAAGGGATTACCCTTAGTTTTTTGATACACCAATTCTGTCAAGGGTTGAGCAATAGGTAAATCGCAGTTCAGCGTCTCTGCCACCAACTGATTCATATCCCCTAAACTCAACGGTTGCAGCGTAATCGTATTCACCCTCGCCCCAGACTTAACAATCTCATCCACTGTCAAAATCAACGGATGAACTGGCGACACTTCATTATCCCGATAAGCACCCAACACCAATAAATGCCCTGTATCCTCCATCAACAGTTGTAACAGCTTTAGTGATGCTGAATCCGCCCACTGCAAATCGTCCAAAAACATCACCAAGGGATGTTCTTTTGTGGTAAAAACTTGCACAAATTTCTGCATTAGCAGATTGAAGCGATTCTGTGCCGCACTTCCTGATAGTTCTTGTGCAGGAGGTTGAGTGCCAATAATGCTTTCTACTTCAGGAATTACGTCAATCAAGACTTGCCCGTTGTCTCCAACTGCTGACAGAATCCTGGTTTTCCAGCTTTGTAACTCAGCATCCGATTCTGATAGCAATTGTCCCATAAAATCGCGGAATGCCTGGACAAATGCCGAAAAAGGAATATTGCGGTTGAACTGGTCGAATTTGCCTTTAATGAAATATCCCCGTTGCCGGACAATCGGTTTATGCACCTCGTTGACGACTGCCGTTTTACCAATCCCGGAAAAACCCGCAACCAGCATTAATTCTGATGTGCCATTTGCCACCCGGTCGAAGGCATTCAACAGGGTTTGTACTTCAGTTTCTCGACCGTAGAGTTTTTCGGGAATCAGGAAGCGATCGCATATATCTCGCGTTGCTAACTCAAATGTTTCAATCT
>NZ_JAUBUE010000096.1:0-7050 GCF_036705305.1 Microcoleus sp. B3-D7
TTTGGGCAGTCCCAGTCTGGCGAGTCCTCATCCTCAAAAGAATGAAAAGCACGAAAGCATTGCTGTCCATCAAGGTAACGGGCAATTTCCATTACCTCATCTGCCAAAGAAATCGGAACTCTAATGGTCTTAAAATCGCGTGTACTCCATTGGGGAGGACGACCAGCCCCTGACCGCTTTCCCCCACGCCTAACCCTTCTAACTGATTCAATCATACAATCAAGGAAAATATCGATAAAGTTTGGTAGCTCAGAAATATCTACATCTGTCTGTAGATATAGCTTTCCTCTATCTTAAGATATGAATTTTTTATTTACGGTTGTACCGGGTTTCACCCCCCCCGGTTGAACTCTCTTCGAGCGGGCAGCGTGGCCGGAGGGGGCGGGCCAGCCCAGCTACCCCCCCCGGCCCACGTTCTTTATCCTCCTTATTCCTCCATTAAGCGTTTATATTCAGCCTCGGCAGTTTTGTATTTTTCTGAACCACCTTTTGAGGCTCCCCAAATTTCGAGAATGATTTTCGCCTTGCCGTATCCGCGAGCTTGCAATTGCAAGATGCGTTCTCGGAGTTCCGAATCGGCGTTCTCAGCTAGCTTTCGTTCTACCTCTTCCTCGTTCTCAGAACTCAGTGCTAAAGCGCGTTCTAGCAGTTCTCGGTTTTTGTCAGTTGCAATCAAAAGTTCTGCCTCGTTCTTCCGTGTTTCCTCCGACACGTATACCGATGTGCTGATTTCATGCACCACGTCAGCTTTCACGGCCGCTTGCTTGAGTGCCTCAAATTCTTCATCCTTTGCCAGCTTCAAAGCTCCTTTACGGGCCTCAAAGCAGCAAGCAAAGCCAGCCACCAGGGCGATGCCTTGTATGAAATTATGCAGAGGAACTCGCTTGGAAAAAACGAATGGCGGCAACAGCCACAAAGTGATACCTGACAGGCTCAGGACGGAAACTCTCAGGAGCGACATAGCATCACCCCCAGCCCTACCAAAGCAGCTATTGAGCTGGAAATTAACCGGAACCGGAACTGCATTAAATCAATTCCCAGGATGGCGACTACCGCATCATCTAGGAGCCATGCAGAGGCCGAAACAATAAGTTTGAGAGCGAACAGCGCTTGCACGAATTGGAGCAAAGCGCTATCGAGCGATGCTGCCCAGCACAGGAGACTGGAAGCGATCGCAGTCAGTGCAAAAGAATTGCCAAGTGCGATCGCCTTTATCATGGCTCGTGCCTCCTCAAAATATTGTTGATGTAGTCCTGTGCTGATTCATGCGCCTCAAACTCCAAAGGACAATGCCCCCCATCTATTAGCGCGATAAATTGCCCGTCGCGGTAAATGAATTTGTTGTCTTCAAAAATCTGCCAGCCCCAGCCAGCAACATCCTCATAAACTCGGACAAAGTAACCGTTGTGCCAGTATCGGGCGTCTGAGTTTGCAAGCCGTCGCAAAACGTTCAAAATCATTTCTCAGTCCCTCCTTTTTTGGTTTCAGGAGGTTGTAGCATCGCCCAAATTTCAGGATGGCTCTGAGCAGTTATTTGATGAATTTGAGGCTTTGGGATTGAAACTTCAACCTTTGTAATTTTTAGGTGTTTCATTTCTCAATCCCTCCGAGTAGCTTGGCTTGAATCGCTGCAATCCTTTCAGTGGCACGATTCTCGGCTTTTTCTAAACCGACACCTAGCTTGGCATATCCAGGAGCCAAGCCGAGCAGGTGTTTGGCTAGTCCCACGTCGGCTTTTTTCTTAGTGTACTCGGTGGTAGCGAGTACCTTCTGGTGCTTGCGGTAAGCTACGTGTACTGTGGTATCCGCCTCTTCAATCTGGCTTGTAGCTCTAAGGTATTTTTTTGTGTACCTCGCACCTTCAGTTTTTTCCTTCGCCAGCGCCTTTCGCGCATCGGCTTCTTCTTTGCTGAAGTATTGCGGGGCCTCGATTATGGCTGCTGTGCGGATGCTGGCAAAATTGCCAGGATTGATAGGTGTAATTGCCTTAGCATCAGTCGGTGCAGCCAGTTTATCGCTCTTGCTCGTAATAGCATCTGATATCTCGCCACCGAATAAACGTGTCATCATCCCCATTTATTTCTGTCCTATTTGAATCTGGATTTTTACCGAAGGGAAAAGATTGAGAGGATTGATTCGCGGCCATAGCGAAAGCACGAGTACAGCAAAGCCAGCCGAAGCCAAAGCCACGGCGATTAATTGCCCAAAATCCACCCATTCCAGCAAACTAATCTGGCGGGGTGATTCCTGGTTAGCGGACGCTACTGTGTTAAAAGTGCTTTCAATTTTTGGCTCGAATTCCAGCCCGTGAGCTAACAGCAATTTCTCCCATGTTGCTGTCGCTGTAAGTTTTCCGAAGCTGCGGGCGTGGTCATTCGTTAGCCCGCAATCATAAGCGAGTTGTCGAAGTGAATCGATACGGCGACCGCCGTTGCCGAACTTGGTCGCAGCAGTATTAAGAGTTGCGATCGTCCGAGCAGGACGGCCGTCACCTTGTGTCATAATTTTTGAGCTCCAAACGTTGTCAGATAACGATTTGGGGAAGTTCGTAGTCGATTCGGTGCTGATAACACCGGATTGACCGCGCATATCAAATCTTCCTTAAACTTACGATCGCAGTATTCGAGCCACCTTGTCAAGGGTGGCTGGTAAAGTTTTGTCTCGCTCAGTCGAGTAATTCTAGGAGCGCTTCAACGTCTGCCAGTTCAACCTTAGATTTTTTCCGCTTGGCTCGGAGCTTGCTCAACATCGTGGCTGCATCAGGTGTTAATTTTTCGGAAAGTGTGGCGGCCGGAGCAGAATTTTGCTTTAGCTCGGAGAGTTGCGCTTCAAGTTCCTCCCGATCGGCGTGGGCTTCGGCTAATTCTTTCCTAAGCGATGCCACATTCAATTTACACCGTTTCCATAATTGGAAAACCTCATCATTTGACTGTTTTGCTGTGTTCGCATCATCCGCCTTCACCGTTTCCATAAACGGATGAACCTTGTTATCTGGGTGTTGTGTTGTGTGTGCACTATCCCCTTTTATCTCAGTTTCTACCGTTTCCATAAGCGGTGAAATTTCAGAATTTACCGTTTTTATAACTGGAATACCGCCCTCTGCCATTGCCTCTAAATAATCATTGCGACTAACTCCAGATTTTGCCGCTACCTCTGCCAACCACTGCCAAGCCTCATCCGTGAGATTAACAGAACGAATCTTGCGGGGAGTGTCAGATTTTCGTGCAAACTTGCCTGATGTATTCCGTGCTTTGTTAGCCATCACCGTTTCCATAAATGGTTGACATCTCTATCTAACCATTTCCATAAATGGTTGTCAAGTGTTTAGAGCTACCATTTCTATAAATGGATAGAAGCACCATATCTTAAACAGTATCAAGCGCGTGACACAGGGTTTTGGGTGTCCTTGCGGACGGCGTGGCGGCTATTTTTCCGATGGCCGATTTTCCAATTGTGACTACGAACAAGACAATGGCGGCCAGTCGTAAAAATCCCGCTAGGGTTAGGCGGACAAATCCATATTTCCCAGCCTAAAGGTTCTAACCCTTGAAACCACATCAGGAAACTATAATTACCTGACTCAGGGCTTGGAACTGCTACAGATTCATCAAGTAAAGGGCGGGCATCAACGCTGATTTAGGGATGGAGACTATAACCTGACCAACGTTGTGCGAAACTTTGTCGAGCTTAATCTGGTAATCAGTCTCACGGCTGCCATAACCGATATGTGTAAGAGTCCCCTGCTGACCCTCATGAATATTACCTTTTTCCGAAATCACTACTCTGCCGCCAACTTTAAACTCCCTGTGCTTTGCTCCGATAGTTGCGGGAGTTGAAGGGGGGGACTGCGTAAGTTTAGCGGGAGGTACTGCGGGAGTTATATCCTTTGCTGGCAGAGGATTAGCGGGAGTTGCGGGAGTTTGGGGGGGGGAATCCTTTTCTATATATGTGTCTAAATCGCTTTCTTCCTCATCTGTTAAGAAATCATGATTTGCACTTCCTAGTAAAGATTTAGTGTCTAACTCCCGCAACTCCCGCTGATGTATATCTGGTAAGGGTTTAAATCCCGCATCAACTCCCGCTAAACTCCCGCAAACTCCCGCACCAACTCCCGCTAAGGTTTCAGAGTGAGTAGGGTTAGTGTCGCCCTCAGTTCGCAATCTCAAGCCTTGAAAATAAGCGATGCGGCCTTGGTGGCGGGTAGCTGGTAAGTTTTCATCTGCCAAGATATCGGCAAGGAGCCGGGGAAATTTGACAATACTGAATTTAGACAGTCCGCCAGCCTCACAAAACCCTTTGTAAGCGTCGTATAAGTTCCCAGCGGTACAGCTAGCGGTCGGGTCGAAAACCAGTGCAGCGTCCACGAAAGCGGCGACCGAGTTTACCTCAACCTTCATTTCCCATTCTTTTGCCTTGTACTCGACAATCTGGTTAACTCCTTTTCCCTGTATCGCTTGAGTTACGGCACTATTTGCTAGTGAAAGTGCGATCGCGATGCAGGCAGGTATTTCGCTGTCAAGTTGCGCTTCTAAGGAGTAATCGCGTTTTTCGGTAGCAATAGGATTGTCAAAGCCAACCAGGCAGAGACGGCGTTCTAGCCCTGTTGTGTCGCCAATAAAGATGGGTTTGTTTGAGCAAATGATTAACGACCCGTAGAAGTGGGCGCTTGTTGCTCGTTGGTAGAGTTCTCGGTATGAAATCTCATCTCCCCCAGTAAGGCTCAGTATGCTGTCAATTCCTACTGGTTTGCGCTCGTCTGGGAAAACTACCAACTGCTTGTCAATCAAGGAAGCTTTAGTCGAGCCGTCTCCAAGTTTGTCAAGTTGACAGGCAATGTTGTTGTCCTTGCCCACCAGTTTTTGTAGGAAACGAGAAAACTTGCCTTTACCGGAACCAGGCGCACCCACTAGATGCACAAACATCTGCAAGTCAAAGAAGCGATGCTTTAGAACCGCGTTAACAATGGCTAGGAGCTTGAACATTTTGCGCTCGTCACCCTGCATCGCCGTGCGGAAGAATTCGTGAATGTTAGGGCAATTTACCCGCAATGCTTCCAGAGTGTCGCTTAAATCACCTGTTAACGGCTTGTATTCATAGGGCAGGTAAGAAGTGAAGCCCATTGCTGGTAAATGTTCAAGGGGTTTGGCTTCAGCCCCATCAAATACACAATTGCTAAAATTGATGTATCGCGACTTATCCCAAAATTGCCATTTGAGTTGGCGTAAGTCGCATTCTAAAAGCTTCCGCACGTCGTCAAGATAGGCGCTTCCCCCATAGCTTACTCCCTTCGCGTCTAGGATATTCTTCAGCCAGCTTTTAAACGCGCCTAAACCCATTTTTTCCCAGTGTTTCCCGCTCCACTTGCGCCAAGTCTGTTGTTCTTCATCGAATTTAAGTTGATGTCCAAACTCTTCAGCTAATCTTGCTGTAACTGCTTGGGGTGTCGGTGGTTTTTTAGTCGCTGATACCTCACTACCCCGTGTGTCACGCGCTTGAACTCCCCAAGATTGTGCATTCATCAAGACGGCGCGAAACTCTTCAATGCCCTTGTTGTTTATAAAGTCATCCATTCCCTTACCGTCCTCTACCTTCCAATGCCCTGTGATGGTTCGTACCTCACAACCGTACCGTAGCAGGGCTTTAGCAAGTTTTCTTTCTGCGAACCGTACATTTTTATTGGTAGCAGCGTCAGCATCAAAAGCAATAATGAAGCCGAAGCCAGCTTCTGCCAACCGTTTGAGCGCGGGTATCAAATCGGGTTGACCTTTAGCTTTGGGAGTCATGGCCATTGTCACGCCAACCAGACCGATAGTGGGTAAATTGTGCTGACAACCCGTTATCGCTTTGAAGCCACCCTCTGTGATGAGTAAGTAAGGCTTACCATCTATTGTGAAGCAGCGAAGTTTGAGGGCATCCAAATCAGCCCAGTATGCTTTTATTTCAGGATGTTTGGCTAAAAAAGCGTCGTATTCACCTTTACCCGTGCGATATTTTGGCAGCTTGCCATCGGTTGAAGCCCACGGCTCGTCAGGTTTGAATTGCCATTGACCGTACTCATCCGATACCAACATGATGCCAGGGGATTTTGCATCGTATCCCAGCATTAGGGAGGCTTTCGGGATATCAAAGCTTATGCAGTTCGCCTCAGCCCAAGGTGCAGTAATATGACGCGCTGCGATGTGGGCTTGATGATCAGGTGTCAGCTTTAGATTGATTGTGGGCTGACTGTGAATCGCTGTACAATGTGACATAGATTTGTGCTCGCCTGAAAAGACGAGTTGAACCCAAATACCGCTGCTCTCAGGTTCCAATTGTTAGCAGCGGTTTTGGTTAACGTTTACATGAAGTCTAGGAAAAATTAAAACACGAGTGGAACCGCCCCGCTAGAAAAGCGAGCGGGTAGGTAGGTCACTGCGAGCGCAACCATTCGATTCAATCTTGGGAATAGGAATAAAGATTGTGATTCTAGGTGGATCACGGCTCCCCTCAACTTTGCCTTTGTAGAGGATAGGGTCGAAGTCAGAAAGAGCTGTAATTGTCTTTGCCAAAAAGGAATTATCAACCCATCCGCTAACGTAGGGCTTTGCAAGTTTAATTTGCAACCTCAAGTAATTGAAGTAGTACGTTGCGAGTTTAGCCCGCAACATCAACTTGATTTGCTTTTTGAGGGCAAGTCCAACTTTATAAATGACTATACGCCAAAAAGTTCTGTGCCTTTTCCATTGTTCCCTTATTGCCTGTCCCTCAAATATGCAAGGGAGTCCCATCTCCGAAATAAGGGAGAACTCATCCTCGACAGATTTGATGCAAGAAAGTAGATCCATACTTTTTAGCTTATAGCGTTCAAAGCACTTTGAGTCTTTGTTTGCGGAAGGATTTTACCTGGGCTTTGAGGCTCTCAACCTCCGACTGTAATTGCTTATTTTTAACCCCCAGGACTTCCGCGCAATAGTGCAAATAATTAAATTGCATGGCTTTTGGGCAGTCCCAGTCTGGCGAGTCCTCATCCTCAAAAGAATGAAAAGCACGAAAGCATTGCTGTCCATCAAG
>NZ_JAUBUE010000033.1:0-88033 GCF_036705305.1 Microcoleus sp. B3-D7
GCGCGATCTATAAATTGTTGCTCTTCCTACCTTAAATATGGCGGCAGCTTTCGTTATACTCCCTCCATTTTCCACATAATTGACTACTTTTTGTCGATAGTCTAGACTGTAAGCCATTTTTTTATAATTAACTATTTTTATCGCTCTTATCATGATCTTACCTCTGTCTCACATTTATTTGAAATGACTATAATTTCAACAGCAATTTTTTGCCCTAATTTTTCCGCCACCAAAATCTTCTCTGCGGCTAAATCAATCTCAAACTTAACACCCTAAATTTTGACGACCAGCGGATCTGCGGTGATTTCCCACTGCTCCTTCTGAAGCGCTTTTTTTACAGCATCGTCAAATAAATCTCTAGCAGCCATTTCTCCCTCATACAGCTTATATATCTATCTTATAGCAGCCAAAGCGCGCAAGCTGCTGCGATCGATCGCCCTCAAGTGGCGACATCATAAGATAGCTGAACCATACCAGAACTATATGTCTGACATCCAGTTAACTGCAAAGCTGTAGTATTTATGGGATTAACAAATAAAGGAATTCCCTCGCCTAAAATAAGCGGATGAACCGAGAGAATCACTTCGTTGACAAAGTTTTGATTCAGGAAATCGCGAATCAGCAGAGCACCTCCCACCAACCAAATATTCTTGCCCTCAAGCAAGCGCAAATCATTGACAAAATTCTCTAAATCTGTTACCACTTCGACATCAGGAGTGGCTTGAAAATCTAGATTTTTCGTAAAAACATAACTCTTTTTTTCCTGGTACGGATACTCGCCAAAAGTTAGAACTTGTTCGTAAGTCTTTCGACCCATGAGAACCGTATCGATGCTATCTAAGAATTTATTATAACCGTAATTTTGGTCTGTAAACAGCCAGTCAATATCGCCATTTGAGCGGGCAATATAACCGTCCAAACTAGATGCAATGAATAGTACAATTTTCCGCATGGCAACACCTAGATAAATGCTCTACAGATACTTTATAATACTATAGGGGCTTTCAGTGGTCGAGAGGTACATTTTGATAATTTGTAATTTATCTTTGTAATTTATCGGCTGTATCCCACCTATTGTGCCATCGCCCTTGTCACTTCCAAAAACTCCCGCAAAATCGGCGAATTATCGTCGGCCCTCCATACCGCTGCCATCGGAACAGTTGGCGTAGATTCCGCAATACTTTTATAAATAACGCCCTTCCGTTGAATATTTTGAGCATTGGCCGGCAGCAAAGCAATTCCCACGTCGCCCGCGACTAAGCCGAGTATGGTCAGCATCATTGTTCCTTCTTGAATAACATTAGGAGAAAAATCAAACTGTTGGCACAAATGTTCTATTTGTTCTGACAAACCGGGGGCGAATTGACGAGAGGGAAGAATAAAGGCTTCCTGTGCAAGTTCTTTTAAAGAAACTTGAATTTCATTAACTAACCGATGATTTTCTGGTAGTGCCGCAATCAAAGGTTCTTGCCAAATCGTCACTGAACATAAATCTGATTCTTCAACCATTGATGACATTAAATGGAAAAACCCAACATCCAAATGCCGATCGCGCAATGCTTGCAATTGCAGCGATGTTGCTAACTCCCGCCAAGTCAGTTCCACTTTGGGAAATCGATCGCGATAAACTCGCAAAATATCAGGCAACAAACAGTTTGCCATAGAACTGTTAAAACCCACAATCAAACGCCCGATTTCTCCCCGACTGGCGCGTTTTGCGGTTTTGACCGCATTGTCCACCTGCGCGAGTACCAAACGAGTTTCTTCTAAAAAAACCTGTCCTGCCCACGTTAACTGAATGGGTTGCTTGGTACGATCGAACAACTGCACCTCAATCTCGTCTTCCAGCGCCCGAATTTGCTGGCTGAGAGGAGGCTGCGCCATGTGCAAACGCTTCGCAGCGCGACTGAAGTTCAACTCTTCTGCTACTGCAAGGAAATACCGCAAATGTCGAAGTTCCATTAATTAGCTACTACTATATCTTTTAAATATACCTTACTACTTAATCCAATATTGGACATATACTAAGACCTTAGCTAATCTGGATAGTAAGACATTATTAATCTCAAGTCAACAGACTGCGAGAGATATTGCTGCCCTTGGGATAGGAAGTTATTTGTTTATGAACCAAATTAAACGTGTTGCCATAGTGGGAGGAACCCACGGAAACGAACTCACAGGAATTTACCTGGTGAAGAAATTCGATCGCGCGCCAGAGTTAATTGGGCGATCGACTTTTGAAACTATCACCCTGCTAGCCAATCCCAAAGCTTGCGAAATCGGGACACGCTACATCGATATCGACCTCAACCGCTGCTTTAGAAAGCAAGATTTAGAAAATCCCCATCTCTCCAGCTATGAAGCGCAGCGGGCGAAAGAAATCTACCGCATTTTTAGCTCAAAAAATACTCATCTGCCCAACTTAATTATCGATTTGCACAGCACCACGTCCAACATGCGGCTAACTTTTATTCTCGCCAGCCATCATCCATTTAACCTGCAACTAGCAGCTTATTTAACCTCTGTCTATCCCCACCTCAAGGTACTCACTTCTACAACCAAGAATCATGATAGTCCTTTGCTGCGATCGCTTTCCGAATTAGGCGGTACCCTGGAAGTGGGTGCAGTCCCGCAAGGGGTATTAGATGCGTCTTTATTTCAGCAAACTGAGCAAGTTTTAGGCACAATATTAGACGGCGTAGAAGCCTACAATCAAGGCACCATGCCTGCTGCAAAGAATCCCCTGACTATTTATCACACCATTGGGGCGATCGACTATCCCAGAAACGAGAACAGAGAAATTCAGGCAATGATTCATCCTCATCTGCAATTCAGAGATTATGAAGCCCTAAATCCCGGCGATCCGATGTTTTTGACCTTTGATAGTGAGTCGGTATTGTATGAAGGTAAATCCACCGTTTATCCCATTTTCATTAACGAGGCTGCTTACTACGAAAAAGGAATTGCCATGTGTTTTACTCAAAAACAAATAGTCAGTCTTGACTAGAAATTTAAAAATTATTCTTGAGAATTCTCAGGTGACAAAAACTCCTCTTTAGAAGCCGTAGTCAAAGAACGCAATTCTTTCCATATTTCCAAAGTGATGATACAGGTAATCAGCCACACCAAACCAGCCGTATAACCAGCAATAACATCGGTAGGCCAGTGAACTCCTAGGTAAAGCCGGCTCAAACCAATAGCAGCAATTAATACCACTGTCAAGCTGTAAATCGACCAGCGCTGCTTGGGAAAGCGTTCACCCAAGAAATATCCTAGCAAACCGTAAATAACCATTGAAATCATCGCGTGTCCGCTAGGAAAACTGTAAAAGCGAACGTCAACAACGCGCTCCCAAAGTTGAGGTCGAGCGCGGGCAAAAAGTTTTTTTAAGAGTAAATTTAAACCGATCGCCCCCCCACCCGTGATCGCAATAGTTGCGGCTTCCGATCGGTGATTGCGCGCTAGCAAAACAATACCCAACGTCAGACAAATCACTAGCAGCAAATTCGGCTCGCCCAAAAAGGTAAAGCCCAGCATTACTCGATCGCGCAGGGGAGTGTGCAATTGCCTCAGAGCTAGTAAAATAGAGGTATCGAAAGCGTAACTTTCTTTTTCCAACACGTCTTCGGCAAGGGTGGCAAATCCCCACATCCCCAAAGCCGCAACAGCAAGCCCGGCTAGCCGAATTATCGAAATGAGCGATCGAATTTTAGAACCCATTCTTGAATTAATTAAAATTTTAAAATTTCCAACTCAAAATAATACCACAACTATCGGAAACGAAAACCCCTTACCAATCGTCAAGATTCTTGAGCAACTATATTCTGAATGATTAATTGATTTTTCACTACCCACCTCAGCTTTTACATCCAATCGGCGAATGACTATACTCTCCACAAAATACATTTCTGCAATTTTGTTGACCTTGGGGTTGACAAGTCTTTCTAGCTGTGATAACCAAACAGGAGTCAATGCGCCGATCGCCGAAGCAAACACGATCGCCCAGCGTCTCGTCTCTTCAGCAGTCGCGCAAAAGCCCAACAACCCGCAATTCGGTCAGCCGATCGACTGTACCCTAGGCAAAGACTGTTTTGTATTGCTGTATTTCGATCGAGAACCCGGCCCCACCGCCGTCGATTTTGGCTGCGGGCGCCAAACCTACGACGGGCACGACGGCACAGATTTTGCCATTCCCGACGCCAAAGCAATGGCAAAAGGAGTTCCAGTTATTGCCTCCGCTGCAGGCAAAGTTTTGCGATCGCGAGATGGTGTAGTCGATCGGCGTTTACAAAACGATACAGACAAAGCCAGCATCGCAGGCACAGAATGCGGCAACGGCATGGTAATCGACCACGGCGGTGGTTGGGAAGCCCAATACTGCCACCTCCGCAAAGGCAGCGTTGCCGTCAAACCGGGTACGCAGGTACAAAAAGGCACAGTTTTGGGCATGGTGGGAAACTCTGGGATGGCATCTTTCCCCCACGTACACGTAACTTTTCGCTATCAAGGCAAACCCGTAGATCCCTTTGTCGGGCCCGACGCAAAGGCAGGCTGCAACATCGCCCGCAATCCTATTTGGGACAAGCCTCTAGACTATATTTCCACAGGTTTAATTAGGGCCGGTTTTGCCAATAAGCCACCCGATATTAACGCTCTCTGGGAAGGACAATTTTCAGAGACTCAACTTCCTGCAAACAGTCCAGCTTTGTTGTTTTGGGTGCAAAGTTACGGAGTGCTCAAGGGCGATCGCGAACAATACAAATTATTTGCACCCAACGGCACAACGATCGCTGACCAGACGAATGAAATTAAAGCCCCCAGCCGCACTTGGTTGGGTTATGTCGGCAAAAGAAACAGCACAAACTCTCCTCTGACTCCGGGAGTTTGGCGGGCCGAATATCGGTTGACGCGGGGCGATCGAGTTTTAACAGAAGTCAAGCGAGAAGTTGAGTTGCGTTAGTCCGTTGACTGTTGACTGTTGACTGTTGACAGCATTTAATTCGTGTATCCGTGTCAAAATAACTCTCTTCCTTCTTCCTTCCGAAGGTTATTTCAACAGCCACCCAAATAATTCTCCGACACTCAACCGCAGTTCGCTAGCGAAGGACGGCACTGGTAGCAGCATTTCTGGTTCATCAAATAGTGCTGTCTGTTGCTGGGGAACATAAACAAAAACGCATTGTTCGTCGGGATCTATCAACCAGCCCATCTGACTTTTATGATTTAAACAGTGGAGAATATTTTTAGTAACTTTAGTTTGACTTTGTTCCGGCGACCAAATCTCTATTGTCCAATCAGGAGCTATGGGAAAGACATTAGCAATTTCGCCGTTATCATCTGTGGGAATTCTGTTCCAGACAAATACTGAAACATCAGGCACTGTTGACCTTCCGCCAAAGGTACACCGGAGTTCTGGAAAAGCTCGTGCAACTTTTTTTGGTTTTAATATAGAGTCAATGAAAATAATTAGTTCACATTGAATCGCACTGTGTTTTCCTTGTGGCAGTGGTTTCTGAATAATTTGATTATCAATGTATTCGCTTGGTGGTTTGGTTTCTGGTAGTTGGAGAAACTCTTCTAAATTTAAAGGTTTTAATGTTGTTTTAACCATTTTAACTTCACCTTTAATTAGATAGATCTTTTAGCCGCAGTCTAGTCTAAGGCAAATTGTTCCAAGCTTGAGCCACAATGTCGCTCAGCCATAGCCTCTGAGCAAAATCGAGCAGATTGTCGTCGGCGAGTACCTCAGCCTTTAATTCATCCAAAGACTGAGATCGCGATCGAGCTATTTGAATCACACCCGCGATCGCCGACGCCACCAATTCTTCATTCAGCGGCTGCTGTCGCAAAGCAATCATTTCTTGAGGATTCGTAGGAATGGGATAATTCATAAGAGTGCATACCGAAAGGAGTAGATATTCAGCCGTTGCGCCCCCACCGAGAGCAAGAGCGATCGAAAACCTAAAAATCTGAGAACATTGTAAACTTATTTAAAACTAAATAAGTATTCGGGAGTATAGCCTACTTTGCTCCCTTGTCAACTCCCCCATCTTTATTAATTTATTCAGAATTGACACCCTAATCATGCAAGAAATTCTTTATCTAGAAGTCCCGACACCGGATACAGCAGCCGTCTGCACTTGGTTGCAGCACGAATTCGATCCCGAAATCGGAGAAAAAATTATTACTGCTGACGGCTTTCGCCTGCTTTCACCCGCAACAGCAGCCGAGGTTCTCAAGTCTGGAACTCAAAAGGCCACTCCAAAACCCGCCTTGGCTGACACCAATTCAGGAAACCAAAATTGGCGATCGACAGAACTTTCCACCTTTGTCTGGTCACTGCAGCGCACCACTTATTTAAAAGTCTTTCGTCTAGAAGAGGCGCCTGCGGGAGAAAAAAAGTTCCTGGAAAATCTGAATCTTGCTGTGAAAAACAAGTTTCCCGATCGCTACCCAGAACCCCCTGTCATAGACCTCTCCAAACAGTCAATTTTTGAGGCTCTTGCTCCCTATTACCCCCTCACCGTCAAATACTTCCAAAAAATGCCTGAAGGCGAATACGACCTCAAGCGCGTTTACTGGTGGGAGCAACGTTGGCGCGAAAGCACTCGCAATCCTCAAAAGCCAAAACAAGTAGTGTTTTTGAAGGAAGAGGGAAGGGGGAAGAAGGAAGAGGGAACAGGGGAGAAGGCAGAAGGCACAATTTCGGTGTCTGATTCTGGCGATACTTTTTATGACTTAATTTATATTGGCGGGGCCTTGGGAGTGATTCACGCCGCAGTCATGGCGAGATTGGGCTACCGGGTGCTGCTAGTTGAACGAATGCCTTTCGGGCGAATGAATCGCGAGTGGAATATTTCGCGGGATGAAATTCAAAGCTTAATTGATTTGGGTTTATTTACTGCTGCAGAAATCGAAACTTTGATTGCCAGAGAATACCAAGATGGCTACAACAAGTTTTTTGATGCTAACAATCCGCCCGTTGCTCAAGCGCCAGTTCTGCACACACCAAAGGTACTCAATGTAGCTTTGGACGGCGAAAAATTGCTGAATTTAGCGGGAGTTAAGCTAACAGAAGCGGGTGGGGAAATCTGGGACGAAACTGACTTTCTCAGAGCAGATGTTGAAGCGGAAAAAGTAGTAGTTCAAGGCCGCCACTTGCCGACAAAAACAGATCGCACTGCATTAGGACGGCTGCTGGTGGATGCAATGGGTTCGGCTTCTCCCATCGCTTGGCAATTGAACGAAGGGCGGACTTTTGACAGCGTTTGTCCGACAGTAGGAGCAGTCATCGACGCAGGATTTGAACCGGGAGTGTGGGATTCCGAGTACGGGGATGTGCTCTACACTCACGGGGACATTTCCCGGGGGCGCCAGCTCATTTGGGAGTTGTTTCCCGGCGCCGGCACAGAACTGACAGTTTATCTATTTCACTACCACCAAGTACATCCCGAGAATCCCGGTTCTTTGCTGGAAATGTACGAGGATTTTTTCGCAATTTTGCCGGAATACCGCCGCTGCGATGTCGATAAATTGGTGTGGAAAAAACCGACCTTTGGTTATATTCCGGGGCATTTTAGCAGCAACAGCAGCGATCGCTCCGTGGCGATCGATCGCCTAGTCTCGATCGGCGACGCAGCATCCTTGCAATCTCCCCTCGTTTTCACAGGTTTCGGCTCTCTTGTCCGCAATCTTTTCCGCTTAACAGACCTTTTGGATACAGCGTTAAAGCACAATTTGTTGACGGCAAATCACTTAAACCAAATTCGCGCCTACCAGAGCAATGTTTCAGTAACTTGGCTATTTTCTAAAGGCATGATGGTTCCTACCGGGAGCAGTTTGCCACCTCAAAGAATTAATTCAATTCTCAATACCTTTTTCGGTATTTTGGCAGCACAAAAACTCACCGTAGCCGAAACTTTTATTAAAGACAGAATCGACTGGCTAACTTTCAATCGACTGGCGCTCGAAGCAGCCGGAAAAAACCCTTCTCTCCTCTTGTGGATTTTAGATTTTGTCACCTTGAGGGATATTTGGCGCTGGCTGGGAAGTTACGTGAATTTTACTCTGCTGGCTTTGGCCAGTTTGCTGTTCGGATGGCTTCCCAGCTTCGCCCGCAGGGTACAACCTTGGTTGGAGCCCCGATACCCGGCTGTTTGGCTGTGGCTGTTGGCTACCAGCTATGCTCTCACCTACGGCATGGGAAAGGGGAGAAAAGAGTGTTGAGTTTTGAGTTGTGACTCAAAACTAGCAACTTCTGTTCGCTATCGAAAACTCGGCAATTCAATTTCAGCTAGCGATCGGCGTTTTTTAGAAGCCCGCAGCGGACTGGCAATCAAGCTCAGCCAGTCTGGTTGGGCGACTGCTGTAGGTTTTGCCACACTCGATCGCACTTCTTGAATGCCAAAGGTTTCAACTGAATTCAAAATTTGAAAAGCCCTAGCCAATTCTTGGGCGTCCACTTTGGTAGCAGTTTCGGTTTCAGACTCAGCCATTGGCAGTTCAGGTTCCGCAACCGGTTCGGCCGAGTCTGTTGTCGGCTCATCAGGTTGGTAGGTTTCGCTCTTCTGCAATTGAATGCCGGATACTTCGGCTAATTTGTTGAGTTCCAGATTGGCTGGGGCTTCAGGCTCGATCGCCTCGGCAGCAGCCGCTACCTCTGGAACCTCTTCTGGTTCCGACCAAGGTTGGACAGGGGAAGCGTTGAAGGCTGGCGGCACCGGCATCTGAGAGCTTTTGACCGCCGTGAGCAAAGATTCTAATTGTGCGCTGGCGGTGTCCAGATTATTGTCAGGCGGCTCGCTCCTCGGCGACTTTACCTGCGGCCTGTCCAAACTTCTTTCCAAGGCAGCTTTGAATTGCAGAGTGTGGCGCTGCTGGCGGTGCAAGCGGGCTCGCAATTCCCTGCAAATATTTTCTGTGGCTACTAACTGGTGTAACTGTTCGTTGTAGCGCTGCACAGTAGACGCACATTCTCGCTCAACAGTCGCTAGCCTGACTTGGCTGGTTGCCAACTGACTTCTTAAATTTTCGACTAAAATTTCTTGACTTTGGAGGGTTTGATGGGAAACTTCCACTTTGCCAAACAGCCGCGTCAATTGTTCTTGAGTATTTTCGAGTTCTGCAGTCCGCTGTTCTAGCAAAGCTTCGCGATTCTGCAAGGTTTTTTGGGACTCTTCAAGAGCTGTTTCTAGCTGGGCGATGCGCTGTAAAAGGTCGCGGTTGCATTCGTGCAGCGCTTGCATGAGGGTGACTGGGGTTGATCCTTTGCCCTTGGCCTGTTCGGCATTCCCAAGCATATTTTTTAGATTCTCTGAAATCGGGGGCGAGCCCGCCTCCGCCGGCTGTGTCGGAGATTGCGAATTTTTTGTTTCAGGTGTTGTGGGAATTGCATCTACGCTGATGGCGTTGGGAAAATCTACTGTTTGCCAGTCTTCTTCTGGCTGTTGGGGAACCGTTGCGGGAGGGTCTGTCGCATCGGGGGCGATCGGCTCAAAACCCCCAGCAGCAGCAAAATCTGACTGCAATGGTTCGGTATCGGATGGAACAGCAGGGTACGGTTGGTGCTGATGGGCTCGAAGATCAGCTTCTGACATGGCTTTTTATCCCAATACTCACAGGGTCTCAGATACAGTCTATCCTTAGATATTCTCCCGAAGGAAGCCCCTAAGTGATAGTTTTTGGCATTTTTCCGGTTTTTTGGGACAATAACCTCTGAATCGATTCGCGCGATCGAACTACAACCCGAACTCAAATTCAGGCGTAAGATGCGCCTATGAGCACCCTACAGACGTGAGTTTTTGCTCCAGAGTCCTATTATTAAAATAATTTTTCCCGATCTCTAACGCACTGTTGCGGCATCCGGGCGATCGCCTAAGCTTTAACAACTGCACAATGTTTGTCAATGATTGCTGGAACTTCTGCCGGTGCAATGCGGCTGTAGCGAGTTTTGTCCGGCATCACAACTATATTTGGGCCCGCTTTACACTGTTTGAGACATCCGGTTCCCTGTACTGTCACTTTGTCTTCTAAACCGCGCGCATTCAAAGCATTTTCTAAAGCTTTACAGACTCCTCCAGCGCCCCGCTTCAGGCAGTCTGATTTTTGACATACTAATATTTTGGTTTGGGTTTTTGCCGGAGCTTTTACCGTTTGAGCCGCAGTGGGAGAGCTGACTTCGCTTTTGCCGATCGCGCGATCGTCGGATGTCAATACCGCAACAGGCCCATTGGTGGAGTCAAGGTGTTCGTGCGATCGATCGTTGTTACCCTGAGCCAGCTTGAGGCTGCGAGCTTTAAGTTTTATTTTACCGTTTTTCAAATTGAGTTCTTTCTCACCTACAACTTGAACTCTCAACCCCGGTGTCAAAATAGGCGACAGAAATGACCGCAATTCCTTGCACAGTTTAACAAGATATTCTACTCCGCGATCGCTGCTAATTCGCAAATATTTAAGTTTGCAGCCATCTTCAATAATTAGGCCGACGATTTCTCCCTCTAAACTGAATTCGGAAACTTGCTTGCCAGATTTATACATTGTTATGACTCCTTTAAATCCGTTACATCCGTTACATCTTGTACATTGCTCGTTGCCGAACTTCGTTCTACCTTTAGCCCCTTTGCCAGCAGCACTCCAGCCATTCCACCAGTTCGTCCCGAGGGGCACTGACTTGCCTCAACACGCTCATTAACTGAGCCGCTTGTTTAGCTGTGTTGACTTTTGCCCGCAAAGGTTGGTCAACCGCACACCAGCAGGGAATTTCTAGTTCTTGCAAGCGTTTGTAAACTTGCCACCTATCTAGCCAACTTACTTGCACAATGTCACAAACTTCTAATTCTGGATCTGCTGGATTCATTTTTTAACAACAGTAATAATTTGCATTAATTTTTACCCTGAATGGTAGCGGGTAGAAGTTAAAAGCCAGATTTCAGCAGAACATCAAAGATGATCGAAAGCTCTTCCTGAAAAATTCTGCCTTTTGTCCTCTGCCTTCTGCCTTCAGAAGGTTCGCCCCACTTTCAGGAAGCCTTTAGAACGAGGATCTTGTTCAAGCATAACCCAACTGCTAATAATTCTCAATAGGTTTACAAAAAAAATTTCCTACTCTATAAAATCTTCTACTATCGAGGCAGACGCTGCTTGACTGGTAAATTTACGGTGCTAGACTGACTCTATTGGCAACAAAACTGCCTATTGAGAGGAGAACACACATGGCTGAGACTCAGAGTGCATTGAGACCGTTTGGGCACATAGCCGAAAACCCAGTTCTACTGGAACATTCAGTCACAGCACCGATTTGTGAAGGGATGAACGCGCTGCTGGCCAGTTTTCAGGCTCTATACCTGCAATATCAAAAACATCATTTTGTGGTGGAAGGGGCAGAATTTTACTCCTTGCACAAATTCTTTGAAGAAAGCTACGGAGAAGCTCAAGATAGCGTCCACGAGTTGGGCGAACGGTTAAACGGGTTGGGCGGCATACCGGCAGCTAGCTTTAGCAAGTTAGCCGAGCTGTGCTGTTTTGAGCCTGAAGCCGACGGCGTATATTCCTGCCGCCAAATGCTAGAGCACGATTTAATTGCGGAGCAAGCTATCCTCGGTTTGCTGCGGCGTCAAGCAGGACAAGCAGAAAGTTTGGGCGATCGAGCTACGCGCTACCTCTACGAAAAAATCCTGCTAAAAACAGAAGAGCGGGCTTATCACATTTCTCACTTCCTCGCCCCCGATACCTTAGTGCAGTTGAACTTGAACTAACAATTCTTCTTCTTCCTCTTCCTTCGCGCCTTCGGGGCTCGTTATCTTAGATCGAAAAAAAAGCGGGCAGTCACAAAACTGCCCGCTTTTTTTATACAAAGTGCGTTTGGTCCGCAGGGAATTAAGGCGCTAAAGCATTGCCGCGCAACAAGCTACCAATGGTTTTGGCGGTAATCTTCATCTGCACGAAAGGATTAGCCGGTACTACTGTTTTATACAAGTAGCTATCGAATGTGAGTTTCTGCACATCGCGATCGGCACACATTTCCACAAAAGCTTCGCGAGTAGCGTCGGAACGGTAAAACACCCGCTGCAAAATGTCGAGAACTTTGTAAGTAATGCCGTAGGCTTTATCCCACCGCTTCAAGTAAATCTTAATTTCCTCTTCAGTCGGAATGCGCGCGCCTTTATTGGAAATCTCCACAATAGTTTCGGCGCACATCCGGCCAGACTTGGCGGCAAAATAGATACCTTCGCCGGAAGACTTGGTAACGTAACCTGCTGCATCGCCTACGAGAGCAACTCGGCCGACAACCCGGCGGGGACGCGGATGTTCCGGGATGGGGTGAGCTTCCACTTTAATAATCTCACCGCCCATCAGTTTTTTGGCAGCGCGGGCGCGGACTCCTGCTTGCAGCTTTTTGATATCGGCTTGATTGACTTTCATCGTACCGGTACCGACGGCTACGTGGTCGTATTTGGGGAACACCCAAGCGTAGAAGTCGGTAGATACGTCGTCGCCGACGTACATTTCGGCTAAATCTTCGTAGTAAGCCATTTTATCTTCTGGCAGGCGGATGCGCTCTTGGAAGGCGATCGCATAATTGTAGTCGCCAGCGTCGATCGCCTTTGCTACGCGGGAGTTAGCGCCGTCAGCCCCGATTACCAAATCCACCTTCAGAGTTTTCTGAATTCCCATTGCGCTGCCGTCGGAGTGGTCGGCATAGTGGAGAGTGTAGGGGTCTGTATTGTTGCCGGGAATTTCTAATTTGTGAACGGTGCCGTTAATCAGTTTTGCACCCAAAGAAGCGGCGCGATCGCGCAGGAAGCCATCGAGCACTTCGCGGCGGCACATACCGATGTATTCATGTGCGTTTTCAATATTGATGTCCACCTCGACGTTGGAGGGGGAGATCATTTTCATTTTTCTGACTTGGCGGTCAATAATATTTTGCGGCAAGTCGAATTCGCTGACCATGCACAGGGGAATCGCCCCACCGCAGGGTTTGGCGTTGTCTAATTTACGCTCGAATAGGTATGTTTCGATGCCTGCTTTTACCAATGTTTCGGCGGCGGAAGAACCCGCAGGGCCTGAACCTACTACTGCAACCCTTAGTGTCAAAGCTTTTCTCTCCAGTTTTTTTCTATAGGCATTACTCAGGTGTGATGGTATCACGGACTTTGGATGCGGTGGCGTGAAGCAGGGGAGATTTCAATGAAATGAAACAGAGCTTAACAGTTCGATACGAAAATCGGGTCTGGGGCGAGGTGTGCGATCGAAGATCTTAAATCTTTAACGGCAGATGAACGCGGATGTGCCCTGATGTGCGCTGGTGTGCCCTGGTGTGCGATCGAACTTCTAAGAACAAGCTTTCGGGCCTGTTCCACAACAGATGAATTTTCTGCTTGTGGGGTGGGTTTCTAGGCTGAACAAGCTTTCGGGCTTGTTCCACAACAGATGAATTTTCTGCTTGTGGGGTGGGTTTCTAGGCTGAACAAGCTTTCGGGCTGTTCCACAACAGATGAATTTTCTGCTTGTGGGGTGGGCATCTTGCCCGCCCCTAAGAGGTTAGAACCAGTCCAATAAGTTACATTAAAGTTACTTGCACTTATATCTAAAATTCTTATGCTCGGTAATTTTCAACAAAGCAACCTGCGGATTGAGCTTGAAGCTTCCGAAACAGCAATTAGAGACAGCTTGTTGCGTCCGAGTCAATTGCAGCAGTGGCTGTGGCCGCAGCAGTTGTCTAGCGGTTTGCCGGAAGAATTTGCTCAAGGTTTGACCTTTACAAGTTGGCTGGGCCCCGTGGCAGTTCAGCATCACGTTGATATTGCTGAGCACAATTGTCTCCGGCTGTTATTGAGTCAGGGAATTGACGGATTTCACGAGTGGTATTGGGGCGATGGTTGGGTGCAGTCTCGGTTGGAGGGAGTGTCGCTGCTACCGCTGAATTTGGGGCAAACGGCTAGTTTACTGCGGCTGCGGGAGTTTGTAGCCCGGAAGGGTAAGGGGAAGTAGATAAATGACTCTCCAAAATCATGAGAACAAAGTTTGGTAGTCCTGCATAGCAAGGCAAAATCCTAAACACTCTTAGGGATAAAGAAGGCTTGTAATGATGGATAAAATACCAGAAGGCACCCCCATTATTGGAGATGTTTATACATAGATGAGCCAGAACCCAGAATGGATTCTCTGCGACAGGATGGAGAATCGAGCTTTAAAGCCCCCAATTTTAATTGTGGAGCATAAAAAATTCTTTCCGTGACCGTTACCCCTGACTTCAGGCATGGGGTATTCTGAATCCTGTCTTCTGACTCCTTCTCATCAAACGAGATATCCTTTGCACAAGGGTGTTATTGATTCTTTCTATATCAGAAGTTTTGCCAGTATCTTTCCCCAGAGATTTGTGTCGCTGGGGAAGGATTTTTTTTTAGAGCCTGCTCAAAAATCTGTATAATAGACGGCAAATTGTCTGTCAACTACTGGGAGGGAATCCCAAAAACCTTTAGCACCCCTTTCAACTCGACTTCCTATATACACCCCGAAAATTTTTTGGGTTAAGGCATCAATTGGCAGCTCTTTCCACTGCTTCCCCTTATTGCCTACAAACGACTACATTGCATCATGTTGGATCGTTAGCTTGGCTTGTTTTTTTGACTTTACTTGAACTTTCCGGGGGACTAATGCTAATTGTTGAAAAACAAATAGTATTGGAAGCAGCGGGGGGAAACCCTCGTGACTTTGATAATCGCGACTCAAGATATTTTTTCTAATAAAAGCTGATCTCTCAAATCCTTTGATGTCTGCGGTTTTAAAGAAACTGCCTATAACACTATATACATTTAAAGTTTTGCTTAGCGCTGGAGGTGGGACAATTTTTAACGATGTTTGGAGAACCGAAACGGGGACAATTCATGGAGTTGAGAATTGACAAGGCTTAGATACGTCGCATTATAACTCCTTACCCTTACTCTGCCAGACCACCTGAAAGCCAATTCGCTGCCGAAAAACTAAGAGTGTGTTATAAAAACATAATTTGTTCCTTTTTAAAGCGCTATTCTCGACACAACGAACCCGGTGCGTTTTGACTTCGCTTTAATTTTTATTAAAAAAATAAATATGCTCTCCATTCCAGGCATTGCCGTCCAGACACTTCTCTATGAAAGTGCCAACTCTCTGGTTTACCGCGCCATCCGGGAAGCGGATCACCAACCACTCATCCTCAAACTGCTTAAAGAAAGCTACCCCACACCTCAAGAATTGCTACGCTACCGCACCGAATACCGTATCACCCGAGAGCTGAAAGAGGCGGGAGTCGTGCAAGTTTATGACTTGCAAAAATACCAAAATAGCCTCGTGATTTTTGTGGAGGACTTTGGCGGGGAATCCTTGAAAATATGGATGCAGCAGCGAAAGTTTAGCCTCAAGGAGTTTCTTCTCCTGGCGATCGCAGCCACTGAAACTTTAGGGCAAATTCACAGCGCCAATATCATCCACAAAGATATTAACCCCTCAAATATTGTTTATAACCCGGAAACGGGACAGCTTAAAATTATCGACTTTGGCATTTCCACTCAGCTAACCCGAGAAATGCCGACCCTGAAAAATCCCAACGTTTTAGAAGGAACCCTCGCTTACATCTCCCCGGAACAAACTGGCAGGATGAATCGCTCTATCGATTACCGCACTGACTTTTATTCCCTCGGCGTCACCTTCTACGAATTGCTGACAGGAAAACTGCCTTTTGAGACAGAAGACGCTTTAGAGCTAGTTCACTGCCACATTGCCAGACAACCAGTTCCCGCGCACGAAATCAAGCCAGAAATTCCCCTAATTGTCTCGCAAATTGTCAGCAAGCTGATGGCAAAAAATGCGGAAAATCGCTATCAAACTGCACTGGGTCTCAAGCAGGATTTAGAAATGTGTCTGGTTCAATTACAAGAAACCGATAGCATAGAAGAATTTGACTTGGGAATGCTGGATATTACAGACCATTTCCTGATACCCGAAAAGTTATACGGCAGAGAAACAGAAGTTGATCATCTATTAGCGGTTTTTGAAAGAGTTCGTAATGCTAGCGCCGAAATGATGTTAGTAGCAGGCTTTTCTGGGATTGGTAAAACCGCAGTAGTGAATGAAGTGCATAAGCCGATCGCCCGACAGCGCGGCTATTTTATCAAAGGCAAATACGACCAATTCCAGCGCAATATTCCTTTCAGTGCATTTGTGCAAGCATTTCGGGAACTGATGGGACAATTGTTATCAGAAAGTGACGCTCAGTTACACAGATGGAAAACCCTGATTCTCACCGCAGTAGGCGAGAGCGGGCAAGTGTTGATTGACGTAATTCCTGAATTAGAACACATCATTGGCCCTCAAAGTCCTGCACTAGAATTGTCGGGGAGTGCAGCACAAAATCGCTTCAATCTGCTGATGCAGAAATTTGTGCAAGTATTTACCCAAGCAGAACATCCCTTGGTGATGTTTCTGGACGATTTGCAGTGGGCAGATTCAGCATCTTTGAAGTTATTACAACTATTGATGGAAGATACGGGGCATCTGTTAGTATTGGGTGCTTATCGGGATAATGAGGTATCACCGGCTCATCCGTTTATGTTAACAGTGGATGAGATTGTGAAGTCTGGGGCAGTGGTGAATACGATTACCCTGCAACCGTTGAGTTTAGCAGATCTCAATCAGTTGGTAGCAGATACGCTGATTTGCGATTTATCTTTTGCTCAACCTTTGACAGAATTGGTTTATCAAAAAACCCAAGGTAATCCCTTTTTCTCGACTCAATTCCTCAAAGCCTTGTATGAAGATGGTCAAATTATTTTTAACCCCCCTCAATCCCCTCTTACTAAGGGAGGCAGTAAAGGGGGGTGGCAGTGCGATATTAATGAACTTAAATTTGCCGACGCCTCGGATGTGGTGGAGTTTATGGCGGCGCAATTGCAGAAGTTGCCGGCCGAAACTCAGGATGTTCTCAAACTGGCGGCGTGCATTGGGGCGCAGTTTGATTTAGAGACATTGGCAATAGTCAGGGAAGAATTACCAGAACAAACGGCATCAGCGCTGTGGAAAGCCTTGCAAGAAGGACTCATTTTAGTGATTTCAGAAGGCTATAACTTCATTCAAGCAGATGCTCAATCCCCCAATCAGTCTGTTGCTAATCCCACTTATAAGTTCCTGCACGATCGCGTCCAGCAAGCGGCTTATTCATTGATTCCCGACGATCGAAAACAAGCCACTCATCTCAAAATAGGACAGTTACTGCTACAAAGTTCTTCCGACATAGAAACAGAAGAAAAAATATTTGATATTGTGGGGCATTTAAATCAAGGAATTGAGTTAATCCATAAATTAAGTGAACGCTCAGCCTTAGCTCAACTAAACTTAGAAGCTGGACGTAAGGCAAGAAATTCTACCGCTTACGCTGCGGCAAATATTTATCTACAAACGGGAATTGAGCTACTGACACCTCAATGCTGGCAAACTCAATATGAATTGGCGCTAAATCTTTATGTTGGTGCTGCTGAAATTGCCTATTTGAATGGTGATTTTGATGGTATGGAACAGATGGCAGCACTGGTTTTGCAAGAAGCCCAAACAATTTTAGATCGAGTTAAAATTTACGAAATTAAAATTGCCGCTCAGACAGCCCAGAGCAAGGTTTTAGAAACGATCGCAGTAGCAAGAGACGCACTCTTACAATTGGGGATTGAACTCCCTGCCGAACCTGATGAAGCCAAGATTGGCAAAGCGCTACAAGCCCTTGCGGCCCAACTAAGCGGCAGAAAGATTGAGGAATTGGTTGACTTACCTGTGATGACAAATCCACAGACTCAGGCAGCTATGCAACTGTCTGGTATGTTGTTTCCCCCCATTTTCCAGGGAATGCCGGGTTTGCTGCCGCTGCTGAGCTCCACGATGGTGAGTTTATCGCTCTCCTTTGGGAATGCGCCCGCATCGACGGTGGGTTATGCGATGCACGGGATGGTATTCTGTGCCTTTTTACAAGAGGTGGAAACGGGCTATGGCTTTGGGCAATTGGCACTCTCATTGCTCGATCGGTTGAATGTGCCAGAATTCAAGTCCACAGTTCTACTTTTGTTTGGTGGCTGGATTCAGCATCGCCAAGAAGCTCTTTTGGCAACGATACCGACGCTGAAAGAGGGCTATAGATTTGGTATGGAAACAGGCGACTTTGTAAATGCTGGCTACAACATATATATTTGCTTTTATACTTATTTATTCGCTGGTGTAGAACTAGAAACTTGGGAACCAGAAATAGCAAATTACAGGGCTGTCATGGCGCAGTTGAAACAATATTCTGCTCGGGTTTATTTGGATATGATTCAGCAGACGGTACAAAACTTGAGGGAAACCCATATTCGGCCGGATTTGTTAATAGGTTCTGCCTACGATGAAACGGTGATGATTCCCAAGCACTATCAGGATAATGAATTCACGGCGATCGCCTGTGCCTGCATCTTCAAACTGCTGCTTGCTTACTGCTATGGCAATTACACCGCTGCCCTAGACCACATTACCCAAGTCAAACAGTATTTGATGGGAGTATCTGGATCAGCTTTTGTTCCAATTTTTCATTTTTATGCCGCCCTGACGCACCTGGCACTTTTTCCCGCACAGCCAGCCATTGAGCAAACTGAAATTATTGCCTTAGTGGAAACCCATCAAAGCACGCTGCAAAAGTGGGCGCAAAATGCTCCCATGAATTATCTGCATAAATGGTATTTAGTGGAAGCAGAACGGCAACGGGTGTTGGGCAATAAAGCCGAGGCGATTGAAATGTACGATCGCGCAATTTCTGGAGCCAAAGAAAACAAATATGTTAATGACGAAGCCCTGGCAAACGAACTAGCAGCCAAATTCTATGGGGAATGGGGCAAAACAAAAGTTGCTCAAGCCTACATCTTTGAGGCGTATTATTGTTATGTTGAATGGGGAGCCACTGCTAAGGTAACGGATTTAGAAACTCGATATCCCCACTTATTCTCTGTAACTCAACCGGGAAGGAAAAATACTCAAACTACCGTAGCAATGACAACGACTGGTTCGGGGAATCACCTAGATATCAGCGCAGTGATGAAGGCTTCTCAGGCGATTTCTGGAGAAATTATGCTAGATAAGCTACTGTCTAGCTTGATGAAAATTTTGATTGAAAATGCAGGGGCGCAACGAGGTTATCTGATTTTATTAAGCCAGAGACAACTGTTAATTGAAGCTGAAGGAACACTCGATGACGAACTCGTCACCGTGTTGCAGTCAATCCCCGTTGAAACCTGTCCAGACCTTTCCTCCGCAATTGTCAATTATGTGAGTCGCACTCAAGAAAGCGTTGTACTAGATGATGCTGCGCGATCGAAACAATTTACCAACGACGCCCACATCCGAAAGCATCAGCCCAAATCAATTTTATGTGTGCCGCTGATTAACCAATCTCAAATCATTAGTATTGTTTACTTAGAAAATAATCTGACAGCGGGAGCTTTTACCCCTGAAAGAGTAGAACTATTAAAAGTGTTATCTGGACAGGCGGCGATCTCGATTCAAAATTCTAAGCTTTATACAGAAGTACGCGAAAATGAAAGCAGGCTGGCTCAACTCAACAAAGCTTACGAGCGATTTGTTCCCCATCAATTCCTCCAATTTTTAGAGAAATCAAGCATCATTGATGTGGAATTGGGCGACCAAGTTCAGTTAGAAATGTCGGTGTTGTTTTCCGACATTCGCGACTTCACCACGCTTTCGGAAACTATGACGCCGGAGGATAATTTCAAATTTATCAATTCCTATCTTTCTCGTATGGAACCTGTTATTAATCAAAATCACGGGTTTATTGATAAATATATTGGCGATGCGATTATGGCACTGTTTAGTGGGGAAGCGGATAATGCGGTGAAAGCGGGAATTGCGATGCTGCACCGTCTCGTTGAATATAATGAATACTGCGCCAACGCTGGCTGTGCCCAGATTCAGATTGGGATTGGGATTAATACGGGTTCTTTGATGCTGGGAACTGTGGGAGGACCAAATCGTATGGACGGGACAGTAATTAGTGATGCCGTTAATTTAGCTTCTCGCGTGGAAAGTTTGACAAAAAATTATGGGGTTTCGTTGTTAATTACTCAGCCAACTTATGCGCGCCTGAAAAATCCATCTCAGTATACAATCCGCACTCTAGACACGGTAAAAGTCAAGGGAAAATCCGAAGCTGTGACGATTTATGAGGTGTTTGATGCAGATCCGCCAGAAATTAAACAGGTCAAGTTAGCTACGCTGGAATTGTTTGCAGAAGCTAGGGCACTTTACTCGGAAGGGAAGTTATTTGAAGCGGCGCGACTGTTTTCCGAGTGTTGGCGTCAGAATCCGGGCGATCGCGTTGCTAAAATTTACTGGGAACGCTGTGAGTCTGCATTGGTGACTCGCACAAAAATCAAAGACAGGCTACACCATTTACATTAAGCGGTTGCTATACCTGAAAATCACAGCAAAAGTGCGATCGACTGCTGAGACACCATACAAACTAGGCGATCGAAATCGGGTAGGTATGTTGTTGCGCTAAAGCGCTTTAGCGCAACAACATACGAAGTCTAAAAAGTTAGTGCCTGAACTATACTGCTGGCAGTGACTCCTTTCAAGACAGCTAAATATTGCCCTGTTACCTGATACTGAATTATAGTATCGCTAACAAAAGCGCCTGTTCCTTGAAAAATATTTAACTGGCTAAAAGCCAGGGGGCTAATTAAATCAATTTTGTCTTGATTGAGGGTAAAATCATTAATCACATCAGCAGCGGCTAAGGCAGTTCCACCAGCGCCGATCGCGATCGCAAACACATCAAAACCCAATCCGCCTGTGAGAGTGTCGGCACCAATTTCTCCAAATAAGTAGTCATTGCCCCCGTCGCCAAACACTATATCGTCGCCATCGCCTCCGTAAATGCGATCGCTTTCCTTACCTCCGTAAATCAAGTCAATACCGCCGTCACCCTGAATAAAATCAATCCCTTGGCCGCCAAAAATAATGTCATTGCCATCACCGCCGCTGATGCCGTCATCCCCTTTTTGTCCGTAAAGCAAGTCATCCCCTGCTTTGCCATGAAGATAGTCATTGCCGGGGCGTGCGTGGATAATGTCGTTTAATGCCGATCCTATGACGCGATCGTCCTTGTCTGTCAAACCGATTACTGACTTTTTCAACAAGGTTTTGATATCGCCTAAGTTATCGTTATCGCTGATATTGACTGTGAGAAAGGCGACTAGATTATTATACAATGTGTCTGTGCTGCTAGTGGCGTGGCTAATTGGGCTGACACGATCGCCCTCAACAACCGCATCGTCAACAGCAGTCACCGTTACCGTTTGAGCGACATTCCAATTGGCGGGAGTAAAAGTAAGGGCAGGTTGGCTGACAGTAACTTGAGTTTCAGGGGTAATGGCGACGGTGACATTAGCAGTTGGTTGAGTATTTAGCCGCACTTTGTATATATCACTGCCCAAGCTTTCGAGTACGTTGGTACTGCCAAGTGGTTGAATGATAATGACACCGGGAGTATCTGGAGTTGGGGTGGGAGTCGGAGTCGGAGTTGGCGTTGGAGTCGGAGTTGTTGTCGGAGTCGGAGTTGGCGTTGGAGTCGGAGTTGTTGTCGAAGTCGGAGTTGTTGTCGAAGTCGGAGTTGTTGTCGAAGTCGGAGTTGTTGTCGAAGTCGGAGTCGGTGTTGGCGTGGGAGTAGGAATCGGCGTGGGAGTCGGTGTTGGCGTGGGAGTAGGAATCGGCGTGGGAGTAGGAATCGGCGTGGGAGTAGGAATCGGCGTGGGAGTAGGAATCGGCGTGGGAGTAGGAATTGGCGTGGGAATGTTAACAGTAAAACTGCCTAAATTGCTACCTACAACTTGATTACCAAAAGTATCTTTTACTTGCGATGCTTGCAAATTAACAGCGTAACTGCCATTATCTGTATCATCCCAATTTCCCCCAGGTGGAGTCAGTGAATAAGTAGCGAGGCGAGGTGTACCATTACTGTTAGTATCGACGCTGACAAATGTAGCAGGAATTGTACCGCCTGACCAACTTACTAGAATGTCAGAACTATCTAAACTGCTAACATCTATTCCAGTATTGTCGTTGAGAGTAACAGTAAAAGTCTGGGTTGTAGCGCCTGCTGTCGTAATATCAGCGATAGGATTGATGGTGACAGTCGGGATAATTCCATCTATTGCTATTGCTTTGGAAGCACCCAAAGAATTCACTACACCCGGAGTTGGCAAGATTAAAATAGCATCACCCTTGGCAGCATTCTTAATAGTACCGCTACTTAAAGATAAAGCAGTTGTCGAAACATAGTCTAAGTCAGGATTGCTATCGCCTGCTGCGACTGTATACCGAAATGTTAAAGTGTTGCTACCGCTGCCTGAGAGGTAATTCGCAACGGGAGTTACACCTGCTAAACTAAGCTGTGGCGTACCCGTAACGTTGACTGTTTGAGAGAATTGAACGCTGATGTCAATCGATGTACCGATACCGTAATTTCCGTCTGCTGTCACTGCGCTGACGCTGGTAATGTTAGGGACGGGGTTAATTGCAATATCGGCGGTTTCGGTAGCGCTACTGAAAACGCTGGATGTGCCGTTGGTCGCTAAGTCTGCTGTTACGTCTGCTGTGCTGCCGTTGGTGCCAGTAATTTGATCCCACGCTTGGAAGGCGATCGCGTTAGTAACGGTTCCACTATAGGTAGCTGTGGGTACGAAGCGGATGCGGGTGGATGCGTCGGATGCTAGCAGTCTAGCAGAGGTAACAGAGGCGGTGAAGGTGTTCCAGGTGGTGCCGTCGGTGGTGTATTGCCAACTGCCGTTAGTCGTGTCGAGGTTGGTGATGGCAATACCTTGTAAGGCGCTGGCATTAGGATCGGTGATTTTTGTGCCGCCGAGGTTGGCGATGATGGTACTAATGAGTGTACCTGTGCTGGCACTGTCGTTTTGGTTTTGGGCGTTGAGAGTGGGGATGCCAGAATTATCGAGGGTGGGAGAGTCGTTGACGAGGACGCTGACGGTGGTGGGTGTGGAAGCGATGCCGTCGGTGGCGGTGTATTGAAAGGTGTCTACACCGTTGAATCCGGCGTTGGGGGTGTAGTAGAGGCTACGTCCTTTGTCAATAGCGATCGCCTCGACTGTACTATCGGCATTCGGGTTGAAGGTAGCATCCGCGGCACCTGTTGTAGGGTTTAATTTGGCGATTCCGCTGCGGGGTTGTCCGCCGATGTTGATGAACTCGCCGCCCACTATGGGGTTGCCGCTGCTGTCTATGGCGATCGCTCTGACTGTATTATTCGCATTCGGGTTGAAGGTAGCATCGGCGGCACCTGTTGTGGGGTCTAATTTGGCTATTCCGCTGCGGGGTTGTCCGCCGATGGTGATGAACTCGCCGCCCACTATGGGGTTGCCGCTGCTGTCTATGGCGATCGCTCTGACTGTACTATTCGCATTCGGGTTGAAGGTAGCATCGGCGGCACCTGTTGTAGGGTTTAATTTGGCGATTCCGCTGCGGGGCTGTCCGCCGATGTTGATGAACTCGCCGCCCACTATGGGGTTGCCGCTGCTGTCTATGGCGATCACATTGACTGCACTATTCGCATTCGGGTTGAAGGTGGCATCGGCGGCACCTGTTGTGGGGTTTAATTTGGCGATTGCGATGCGGGGTTGTGCGCCGATGTTGTGGAAATCGCCGCCTACTATGGGGTTGCCACTGCTGTCTAGGGCGATGGCTCTGACTGTACTATCCGCATTCGGGTCGAAGGTAGCATCAGCGGCACCTGTTGTGGGGTTTAATTTGGCGATTCCGCTGCGGGGTTGTCCGCCGATGTTGATGAACTCGCCGACCACTATGGGGTTGCCGCTGCTGTCTAGGGCGATCGCTCTGACTGTACTATTCGCATTCGGGTCGAAGGTAGCATCAGCGGCACCTGTTGTGGGGTTTAATTTGGCGATTCCGCTGCGGGGTTGTCCGCCGATGTTGATGAACTCGCCGACCACTATGGGGTTGCCGCTGCTGTCTAGGGCGATCGCTCTGACTGTACTATTCGCATTCGGGTTGAAGGTAGCATCCACACTCCCATCGCTATTCAACCGAGCGATTCTGTTGCGGGCTTGTCCCCCGATGGTGGTGAAATTGCCGCCCGCATATATCCAGTCGTTGATGATGGCGGTGCCGTTGGTGGGGGCGGTAGTGATGCTATTCACCGAGACGCGGGAACTCCCGGTGTCGTTGGCGAGCACGTCGATGCTAATGCTAACTTGGGGTGAGTTGACTGTAATGGCTTTGCTGTCTGGGTTAGCGGTGGCTGCTAGGGTGTGGCTGTAGGCTAAAGCCTGAATCGGTGTTGCTTCGATGGAGCCGATTTGTACTTCCAGTTCCCAATCTCCGCCTAGTTTGGCATTGCCCGTAGGGTTGGCAGAGGCGGCGATGTCAGCACCAGTTAATTCACTCAGACGTTGGAGGAAGTGGTTAGGTTTTGTGGGCTTAACACCAGTCGATTTAACACCAGTCCCGTCGAAGGCTAAAACCCCCGTCTGATAGCGAAAGTTCTCTGAAGAGGACTGAATAAATAAATTGTCTTGATTGTCTTGAGTCGGTTTCAACCGACTTAAGCTATGAGACAGGGGTTTTAACCCCTGGCGGATGTGGTGAGTGTGGGGGATGTGGGAGATGTCGGGGCTGTCAATTTTCACCGATACATCGGCGGCGATATTACAGCCATAAAGGAGAATATCAGCACCATTTGTTAATGCTTTGCGCCACTGTTTGAGTTGATGACCGAAACTTTCTATATTGCTGCTGTTGAGTGTATTTGCGCCGAGTTGTACGACACCTGGACTGCCGTGAGAGATAATATGTATTGCTTCTATATTTTTTTCAATTGCGAGCCTTTGAGTAATTTGCTCAATGCCATCCCGCGTTTCATCTAGAATAATTACTTTACCCTTTGGAGAAACGCCGCTAATTAAACTCTGGTAATCTTCAACATTTGAGTCAATAAAGACTAGAATTGAAAGAATTTTTTGCTGTGTCATTATGCTCCCTCTTTATTCTTTAAGTATTATATGTCTCATTCAAATAGGACTTATGCACTCATTAGCATCTAATGGCGAGTCAGATCAAATCCGGTGGCATCGGCATTATAAGTTTATAAGTAAAGCAGGCCGGAAAGTGCACTATCCTAGAGAATCGCGGGCTCTCCGGCCCGCACCACAAATTACATAGTTCTCATGTACTGGGAAATGAGATCATAACATTACCAAGGACTCCCAATCATCGTAAATCCCGCCCAATAATAAGGATGGGAGAGATTTACATTAGTCAGTTCAGCTAATTCTGGCGGCAATTCTAACTCCTTATTTAAGTTTGACAAAATTAAACGGCCATTTTCAATGCGAACTTGACCTTTGAGCATAGCAATTTGAGCCTGCCGCAAGGCTTCGGCTTTAATAGGCGCGACCTTTAAGTGATGGTAAAATTCAGCCATTAACCCTAAAGTACCTTCATCGCTGACGTACCAAAGACTCGCCAAAACTGACTTCACCCCCGCTTGCACAGCTAACCCCGCAAAACCTAATTCGGTGTCATCATCACCCACAGCAGTTTTACAAGCGCTCAACACCAATAACTCAACTTTAGGCGGCTGATTCCACCCTAGTTCGCGCACGCGATCGAGTGTTAGCCTGGTGTCTGATAACTGAATGTAAGAATTGCTCGCTGCTCCTGACTTAAACTCTCCGTGAGTGGCGAGGTGAATAATGCGAAAGGCTTGGGTGGTGCCTTGCGACCTCAGATTGTTGAGAGTAAAGGTTTGGTTGAGGAAGGATTCGCTTTTCCATTCGGAGGCAATAGCCTCAAGTTCTGCGGGCACTGCTGGCAAAGGTTTGTTATCGGTAAATTGCGAGGCCCCCATTGCTAAAACTTCAGCATTTTTAAGGCTTTCATAGTTAGTATCGGTCAAGTTGACGCTGGGAATAAGTCCCATGCTGTATTTTTCTACTAGAAATTGAGAACCATCATGGAGGGCAGCTAAGGGGAGCGATCGCAATCCCGCATCCATACTAAAAAGTAGGGTGTCGATACCTTGAGCTTTTAACTCGGCTTCTAAGGGGGCAATTATCCACTGATAGAGTTGCTGGGATGCTGGCAAATACGTCTGAGTATTGACTTTTATAGGATTAAGGAGTTCTTGCCTGAAATTGGCGGCGACTTGCATCAGAGTTTCGCGCCGGGCGGCGGGGATGCTTTTATGAATTGGGAAACCAGTAGGGGGAACGATAATCAAGTCTAATTGTTCAGGGCGGGCTAAGGCGTAGATAATGGCTGGCTTAGTATTTGTTTGGCTAGCGATCGTTCTAGTTATTTGCTGTATAGCCGTAAAAGATTGCAAATCGCCCCTGACTTGCTGGTTGACGTATGACCCTACTTGTTCGCTATAGAAGATATCGACAAATAAACTGGCTTGAGGGATATCGCCTTTATCAATCTGTTGTGTGATATCGCTAAGACTAACCGTATTTAGAATGATTCCGCCTTGGTTCGTTTTGCTTTCTAGAGGGGATCTTGAGTCGGAAACTGCCGCGTTGCTGTTGCTATTGCTGTTGCTGTTGCTGTTGCTGTTAGCTGATTGCGCGATCGCGTTGGTAATTGAAATATCCGGTAAAGGGAAGGTGGCATCAAGAGACGGAGATAAAGTTGGTGTCGGAGTAGGTAATGGCATCGGCGCTAGCATTTCAGGCGCAATGGAGGGCCCAAGCAATATCGGAGACGGTATTGCTTGTGGAATTGGCGCAGGTGAGGGCGTTGGTTCTGGTATTAAAGATGGCGCGGGTGATGGCGTTGGTTCTGGTATTAAAGATGGTGCGGGTGATGGCGTTGGTTCTGGTATTAAAGATGGCGCAGGTGATGGGGATGCCGTTGGCTGTGGGGTTGGAGATGGTGTCGGTTCCGGTGTTGCTTGTGCAGTTGGAGATGGTGTCGGTTCCGGTGTTGCTTGTGCAGTTGGAGATGGTGTCGGTTCCGGCGTAGGTGATGGTGTAGGAGATGGTGTCGGTTCCGGCGTAGGTGATGGTGTAGGAGATGGTGTCGGTTCCGGCGTTGGAGATGGTGTTGCTTCCGGCGTTGGAGATGGTGTCGGTTCCGGCGTAGGTGATGGTGTTGGAGATGGTGTTGGTTCCGGTGTAGGTTCCGGCGTTGGTTCCGGTGTAGGTTCCGGCGTTGGAGATGGTGTTGGTTCCGGCGTTGGAGATGGCGCGGAAGTAATGATAGTAATATTGCCCTGAGTGTAAGTGCTAGGTGGCACTGGCACCGCGAACTGTGGCGAAATTGTCTCCGAACCTGATGCGATCGCTCCTGTCGTCCCATTGGTTGTCGCATCGCCGACAATAAAAGGTGTAGTCGTGCCCCCCGCGTGACTAATCGCGATCGCGCCTCCACCGGTGTCATTAGCGCTGGAAATGCTCGCATTTACACCGTTACTATCTGTAAAAGTGCCGCTAACTGTGAGAAGATTGCCAGCCGTGAGGTCAATACTGCCGCCAGTAGACTGAAGAGTGCCTGTAACGGCGATGTCGCTGGCAGCTTTGAGAGTAATATTACCCCCAGAAGTGGCGATCGCATCCAGCGCAATGTCCCCTGCTGATTCCAAAATCACAGGCCCGCCTGCTGTCGAAATCGCTCCCACTCCAATGCTATTGCCCGAAGCAACACCCCCAGAAGCAAAAAATGTCTCCCCTGCTGTCGTATTCGGCGGCACATTGGCAGCATTCGCCAGAGTCGAAACGCCCGATCGCAGAATTAAAGCTGCACTACCTGAAAGCACCGCCGCATCTGGATCGGCGGAACCCGACAAAGTAGTATCTGGCCCAGTGATAGTAATATCTCCCGCTGCGATCGCGCCTTTTGCTTCTACCTTAAGTGAGGTTCCAGTATAATCACCAAATCTCACATCTCCATCAGAGCTAATAATCGGGTCGTACAAACTCAAAAAACTGCCACCGCTGCCAGACAATGTGAGAATACTTACATTACCTCCCGCAGCGAAGTGAGCATCACCGGAAACATTGCCATTGCTCAATAATGTGATATCCCCTGCGGATTGGAATGCAGGGTTAGGGTAATTTAGCGCGAAGATATCAATATTTTGATTACCTTGTATAGTAAGATTGCCGCCCGCGATCGCCCTGAAAGCGTTATTTCCATCCCGCACCCGCACCGTATTTCCTGCCAACAGATACAAGTTGTTCTCAGTAAGTAGCTGGCTTTCTACCAAAGTGAGATTACGTGCTGCCGAGAGTGTAGCATTCTGACTATTAACAGTAGAACTAGCGATCGCCACATCCCCGCTTTCCACCCTCAAACCCGCCGTCAAAACCACTTCTCCTGCACCGTTAACCGAGATACCAGTAGCAGAGTTCCTACCTGCGCCCGCAAGCAATTGCGGAAGAGACAAAGGCAGAGATAATTGCCCATTCTCTGCCAACAATCCCCCGTCAATAACTCCTATTTCTAAACTTAATAAATGCCCTTCTTGACTAATCAGAACAGCATTCTCACCGGGAACAGCAGCGACAATAATATTACCTTGGGGAGCCTTGAGGAAACCTGTGTTGACAACTGTGCCGCCAATTAAACTTATACTTTGCCCCGGCCTGACTGCTAAAGTACCTGCATTGAGGATACTTCCCGGTTGGCTGAGATTAAAGTAAAAAGTGTTCGGAGTTCCTATCAGCGTACTGTAATCGTTCGCTCCGGCAACATTGAACAAACCCGAATCAAAACCGATGTTAGTAGCAGTAGTAGCTGTAAAAGCAGCCGGAAGATTCAAGCTAGCATTAGGGCCAAAGATAATGCCCGAAGGATTTATTAAAAACAGGTTGGAATTGCCGCCACTTACTTGAATTAAACCCTTAATAATAGAAGGATTGCCGCCTACTACCCGTCCTAAGATGTTGCGAATAGCGGGAGTAGAAATAAAATTAGCAATCTGCCCTTCGCTAAGCCCAAACTGTTGAAAACTGTGGAAAAGATTCGCTCCATCTCTAGAAGTTTTGCCACCTGTGATATTCAAGCGCTCGCCGTTGTCAGGCGTGACAGTAGTGCCAGTGCGATCGGGTGCGGGAACAATGGGTTGTCCTTCTACCGCCGCTGTACTCAAAATAGTGGCTGCGATCGCTAGCATTGCAGCACCCTGTATAGAAAAGAAGGCTAGTTTCATTAGGTTTGAGCTGGCAGAGCACGTATCGGACAATTATAACTTTAAGGTATTAGTTGCTCAGTGCGGTCAACTGCGGCGTAAACTTAGCGATTAAGAACCTCGTCACCATCAGGGCGGTTGCTTTACCTGAAAATCACATTCTGCACTCTCAACTCTCACGATCGGTTTTTACTTATTTTTATCCAGCAATAAAGCTACAATTTATAGCTTTAAACCGTACATTGACTGATAAAAAACTTTTTAAAGACCTAATTTATTATTTTAAAAATAGAGTTTTCTGCGTAATTATGCTGTGTTACACCCCAAGCAGCGTAATGTGGGCTGAAAATCACAGCAAAAGTGCGATCGACTGTTGGTGCACCATACAAATTAGGCGATCGCACTCGGGGCAACCAGAAAGTATTTGCAGGCTGCTACCGGAAAAACTAAACATTTGTTAACAAACCTTTTTTTTGCCTTTATAACGCGCTATTCTCTACACAAAGCTGGTGCGTTTTGACTGCGCGTTAATGTTTACCATAAAAATCAATATGCTCTCTATTGCAGGCGTTGCCGTCCAGACACTTCTCTATGAAAGCGCCAACTCTCTGGTTTACCGGGCGATTCGGGAAGCAGATAACCAGCCGATTATCCTCAAACTGCTCAAAGAGAGCTACCCCACACCTCAAGAATTGGTGCGCTACCGCACCGAATACCGCATCACCCAAGAGTTGAAAGAGCCGGGAGTCGTGCAGGTTTATGACTTGCAAAAATACCAAAACAGCCTCGTGATGTTTGTGGAGGACTTTGGCGGCGAATCCTTGACAATTTGGATGCAGCAGCGAAAGTTTACTCTGGAGGAATTTTTGCTTCTTGCGATCGCCACAACTGAAATTTTAGGGCAAATTCACAGGGCAAACATCATCCACAAAGATATTAACCCTTCTAATATTGTTTACAACCCGGAAACGAAACAATTAAAAATTATTGATTTTGGCATTTCTACTCAGCTAACGCGAGAAACACCGAGCCTGAAAAACCCCGGCCTTCTTGAAGGAACTCTCGCTTACATATCGCCGGAACAAACTGGCAGGATGAATCGCTCTCTCGATTATCGAGCTGATTTTTACTCGCTTGGTGTCACCTTCTACGAATTGCTGACAGGAAAACTGCCTTTTGAGACAGAAGATGCTTTAGAGTTGGTTCACTGCCATATTGCCAGACAACCAGTTCGTCCGCACGAAATCGAGCCAGAAATTCCCCTAATTGTGTCTCAAATTGTCAGTAAACTGATGGCGAAGAACGCCGAAAACCGCTATCAAACTGCCTTGGGAATAAAGCACGATTTAGAAATGTGTCTGGTTCAATTACACGAAACGGATAGCATAGCAGAATTTGACTTGGGAACGCAGGATATTACAGACCATTTCCTGATTCCCGAAAAGTTATACGGTAGGGAAACTGAAATTTCTCATCTATTAGCCACATTTGAACGAGTCACTACAGGTAGCGCCGAAATGATGTTGGTAGCTGGCTTTTCTGGCATTGGTAAAACCGCAGTCGTGAACGAAGTGCATAAGCCTATAGCCAGACAGCGGGGCTATTTTATTAAAGGCAAATACGACCAATTCCAGCGCAATATTCCCTTCAGTGCATTTGTGCAAGCATTTCGGGAATTGATGGGGCAATTGCTATCAGAAAGTGATGCTCAGTTACACACATGGAAAACCAATATTCTGACAGCAGTCGGTGATAGCGGGCAAGTGCTAATTGACGTAATTCCTGAATTAGAACGCATCATTGGCGCTCAAAGTCCTGCACTAGAACTGTCAGGGAGTGCTGCCCAAAATCGCTTCAATTTGCTGATGCAAAAGTTTGTGCAAGTATTTACCACCGCCGAACATCCCTTAGTGATGTTTTTGGATGATTTGCAGTGGGCGGATTCAGCATCCCTGAAGTTGCTACAACTGTTAATGCAGGATACGGGGCATCTGTTAGTGTTGGGTGCTTATCGGGATAATGAGGTGTCACCTACTCATCCGTTTATGTTGACGGTGGATGAGATTGTGAAGTCTGGGGCAGTGGTGAATACTATTACCCTGCAACCGTTGAGTTTAGCAGATCTCAATCAGTTGGTAGCAGATACGCTGATTTGCGATTTATCCTTAGCTCAACCTTTGACAGAATTGATTTATGAAAAAACTAAAGGTAATCCCTTTTTCTCGATTCAATTCCTCAAGTCTTTATATGAAGATGGGCTGATTATTTTTGATCGCCCTGTGTCCCCCCTTACTAAGGGGAGAAGTCAAGGGGCGTGGCAGTGCGATATTACTCAAGTTACATTTGCCGACGCCTCGGATGTGGTGGAGTTTATGGCGGTGCAATTGCAGAAGTTGCCGAAAGAAACTCAGAATGTTCTAAAATTGGCGGCTTGCATTGGGGCGCAGTTTGATTTAGATACATTAGCAGTAGTCAGCGAAGAAGTACCCGAACCAACGGCATCAGTGCTATGGAAAGCTTTGCTTGAAGGAATCATTTTAGTGAGTGCAGAAGGCTATAACTTCATTCAAGCAAATGCTCAATCCCCTCCTGGATCTGTTGCTAATCCAACTTATAAGTTCCGGCACGATCGCGTTCAGCAAGCGGCTTATTCATTGATTCCCGACGACCACAAACAAGCCACACATCTCAAAATTGGACAATTGCTCCTACAAAGTTCCTCAGAGGCCGAAATAGAGGAAAAACTGTTTGATATTGTCGGGCATTTGAATCTAGGAATTGAGTTAATCGCTAGATCGAATGAACGGGAAGTCTTAGCCCAATTCAACTTAAGAGCCGGACGTAAAGCCAGAAATTCTACCGCCTACGTTGCGGCAAATATCTATCTGCAAACAGGGATTGAGCTACTGAGGGCCAACTGCTGGCAAAGTCAGTATGAGTTGACCCTGAATCTCTATATTGCTGCTGCCGAAGTCGCCTATTTGAATGCTGACCTTGATGGTATGGAACAGATGGCAGCACAGGTTTTGCAAAAAGCCCAAACAATTTTAGACAAAGTTAAAATTTACGAAATTCAAATTGCCGCCCAGACAGCCCAAAACAAGATGTTAGAAGCGATCGCAGTGGGTAGAGATGCCCTGCGACTACTGGGAATCGATCTCCCCAGCGAACCTGACGAAGCCTTGATTAGTAAAGCGCTACAAGCCCTTGCCCGCCAACTCCAGGATAAACGGATTGAAGAACTAGCTAATCTGCCGATGATGACTGATGCCAAGGCTCAGGCAACCATACAACTGTTAGGAATGTTAGGTTCACCCATTTATCAAGGAATGCCGAGTTTAATGCCCCTAGTTAGCTCCACGATGGTGAGTTTATCGCTCCAATTTGGGAATGCACCCGCATCGACGGTGGGGTATGCGATGCACGGGTTGGCGTTGTGTGCCTTTTTGGGAGAGGTGGAAACCGGCTATGGCTTTGGGCAATTGGCACTCTCTTTGCTCGATCGGTTCAATGTACGGGAATTCAAGTCTATAATTCTGCTTTTGTTGGGTGGTTGGATTCAGCATCGTCAAGAAGATATCTTGGCAACGATACCGACGCTGAAAGATGGCTTTACGGCTGGCATGGAAACAGGCGACTTTGTAGAGGCTGGCTCCAACATATATATGTATTTTTATAGCCATTTATTCGCTGGGGTAGAACTAGACACTTGGGAAGCAGAAATAGCAGATTACAGGGCTGTCATGGCGCAGTTGAAACAATATTCGGCTCAGATTTATTTGGATATGATTCAGCAGACGGTGCAGAACTTGAGGGAAATCGGTATTCGGTCGGATTACTTAATAGGCAAGACCTACGATGAAACGGTGATGATTCCCAAGCACCAGCAGGATAATCAACTTTCGGCGCTCGCTGATGTATATATCTCCAAACTGCTGCTTGCCTACTTATGGGCAAACTACACCGCTGCTGTAGACTACATTACCAAAGCCAAACAGTATTTAATGGCACTATCGGGAATGTTGTTTGTTCCCATTTTCCATTTCTATGCCGCCCTGACGAACTTGGCACTTTTCCCTACACAGCCAGAAACCGAGCAAGCTGATCTTCTCGCCTCTGTGGAAACCCATCAAACCACTCTGCACCAATGGGCGCAAAATGCTCCGATGAATTATCTACATAAATGGTATTTGGTTGAGGCAGAACGGCAACGGGTGTTGGGTAATAAAGCCGAGGCGATTGAAATGTACGATCGCGCCATTGCTGGAGCTAAAGAAAATCAATTTCTCAACGAAGAAGCCCTAGCTAATGAACTAGCAGCCAAATTTTACCTAGAATGGGGTAAAGAAAAAATTGCTCAAACCTACATGATTGAGGCGTACTATTGTTATGTCCAATGGGGAGCCACTGCTAAGGTAAAAGATTTAGAAACCCGATATTCCCCGCTATTAATACCTATTCAATCTGCAAATAAAAACATTAAAAATACCGCAACAGTGACGACTGCTGGTTCGGGTAGCTATCTAGATATCACCACAGTCATGAAAGCTTATCAGGCGATTTCCTGTGAAATTATGCTCGATAACCTAATGTCTAGCCTCATGAAAATTTTGATGGAAAGTGCAGGAGCGGAAAGAGGGTATCTAATTTTATCAAGTCAGGGAAAACTGTTAATTGAAGCTGAAGGGAAAATAGAGAACAATCCCGTTACCGTGTTGCAGTCAATCCCCGTTGAAAATTGTAAAAAACTTTCTGAAGCAATTGTTAATTATGTGACCCGCACTCAAGAAAGCGTCGTACTAGATGATGCTGTCCGAGAGGGACAATTTACTAACGACCCCTACATCCAAAAAAATCAGCCTAAATCAATTTTATGTGTGCCGCTGATTAACCAAGCTCAAATCATTAGTATTGTTTACCTAGAAAACAATCTCACAGCGGGAGCTTTTACGCCAGAAAGAGTGGAACTATTAAAAGTGTTATCTGGACAGGCGGCGATCTCGATTCAAAATTCTAAGCTTTATACCGAAGTCCGCGAAAATGAAACGAGGTTGACTCAATTCCTAGAAGCGATGCCAGTAGGGATACTTGTACTCAAACCCAGTGGTACACCTTACTACGTTAATCAGAGGGCGCAGCAGCTTCTGGGAAAAGGAGTTGCACCTGATGCCACGCGCGAACAATTGGCAGAGGTTTATCAAGTCTATACCGCTGACACTTCCAAACCCTATCCTGTTGAAAAAATGCCTGGACTACGGGCATTAAATGGTGAAAGTTCCACTGTTAATGATGTAGAAATCTACCAGAATGACAAGGTTGTACCCATCGAAGTTTGGGGAACCCCTATCTATGATAATCAGAGCAATATTGCCTACGGCCTAGCAGCATTTCAAGATATAACGGAGCGCAAAAAAGCTGAAAGAGAGCGAATCAGATTTACCGATAAATTGTTCCAAATCAACAAAGCTTACGAGCGTTTTGTCCCCAATCAATTCCTCCATTTTCTAGAAAAATCAAGCATCATTGAGGTGGAATTGGGCGACCAAGTTCAGTTAGAAATGTCGGTGCTATTTTCCGATATTCGCGACTTTACTACGCTTTCGGAAACTATGACGCCGGAGGATAATTTCAAATTTATCAATTCCTATCTTTCTCGTATGGAACCTGTTATTAATGAAAATAAGGGGTTTATTGATAAATATATTGGCGATGCGATTATGGCGCTGTTTAGTGGGGAAGCTGATAATGCTGTGAAAGCGGGAATTGCCATGCTGCACTGCCTCGTTGAATACAATCAAAATCGCGCCAATTGTGGTTATCCACGGATTCAGATTGGGATTGGCATCAATACTGGAACTTTGATGCTGGGAACGGTGGGCGGACCAAATCGCATGGACGGGACAGTAATCAGCGATGCGGTGAATTTAGCTTCTCGGGTGGAAAGTTTGACGAAAAATTATGGGGTGTCGATATTAATCACCCAGGAAACTTACTCGCGTTTAGAAAATCCATCCCAGTACGCAATCCGCACCCTCGATACGGTAAAAGTTAAGGGAAAATCTGAAGCGGTGACGGTTTATGAAGTTTTTGATGCTGACACACCAGAAATCAAAGCGGGCAAGTTAGCTACGCTGGAATTGTTTGCAGAAGCGAGGGCAAATTACTTGCAAGGGAAGTTAGCTGAGGCGGCTGGGCTGTTTGCCGAGTGTTGGCGTCAGAATCCGGGCGATCGCGTCTCTAAAATTTACTGGGAACGCTGTCAGTCTACTCTAAGAAATCGCACAAAAATCAAAGAGCGGCCACACAATTTAGATTAATCATAAAAGTCCAAAGCTCGATCGCTACATTGTTGGAAGGGGAGATCATTTTCATTTTTCACGAGTGGTATTGGGGCGACGGTTGGGTGCAGTCTCGGTTGGAGGGAGTGTGGCTGCTGCCACTGAATTTGCGGCAAACAGCTAGTTTTTTGCCGCTGCGGGAGTTTTTGGCGGGTAAGCAGAAAGCCTCAGAGTGATGTGAAGGCCGATCGCTTCATTGAGGACTAGGATTAGGTCAAGATCCATCACAGCAGCGATCGCGGGCAAGGAAGGCAAAAGCAAGAGTAACCGAATTTTTCTGGCATTATCTAAACTTATATCCCTGTGTAAAAACATACCAAAACATATCCTATACTTTTCGCCCAATTCGGTATGCAACATTAGCTGTAAGTTTGGGAAAAGTAATTATCCTTGTCTTGTTAAAATGCTAAAATTAGCTTTAGATGATTAATGGTAAAGCTGGGCAGTGCTTGTGTCAACAACTGTAGATTTATAAATTTCAGTAAAACGTAATCAGCGAGCAGATTTATGTATACTCAACTTTCATTGTGGGAAGAGCCAAAAGCAGAAAGCCAGAAGCACGGTCAGCAATTATCTCTACCTGATGCCGAAATAATCATGTACCGCGACTTCTTCAATAACCATGAGAGCAACCAGATATTTGCGGAATTGTACGGCACTATTAATTGGAAGCAAGAGGTGGCTCTGCTTTTTGGCAAGCAAGTCGCTATACCGCGACTTAGCGCCTGGTACGGAGATGCAGGTAAATCTTACACTTACTCCAAAATAAAAATGGAGCCTAATCTATGGACACCTACACTTATAACAATCAAATCTAAAATAGAAGCAATAGCAGGTACCGTGTTTAACAGCGTGTTGCTTAATCTATATCGCGACGGCAAAGATAGTGTAGCTTGGCACAGTGATGATGAATCAGAACTTGGTGAAAACCCAGCGATCGGTTCTGTAAGTTTTGGGGCTACTCGTCGTTTTATGCTCAGGCACAAATACCAAAGAGAAACGAAATTAGAAATTCAATTAACTCCTGGAAGCTTCCTGCTGATGAAAGGAGCAACCCAGCATTTTTGGCAACACCAAATCCCGAAAGCAGCCAAAGTTACTGAACCAAGAATTAACCTTACTTTCAGGAAAGTAATCTAAATTAATTAAGGGTAATTTGTAATTCGCATATGCGTTTATCGGTCTTTAATTGCGGTTTTAATAAAAAACTATTGCAACTTTTGTTACCAGTAAAAGTAGCGATTTTCGCACAGCAATAACAGTACCGCCGAATTAGCGATCGCACGGGAGTGCCGCTGCTAAGGCTGAATTTGGGTCAAACGGCTAGTTTGTTGCGGCTGCGCGGGTTTTTGGCGGGTCAGCAGAAAGGCTCAGAGTGACGTGAAAGTCGATCGCACCTCTTTTCTCTCAAAGTCTCATTCTTCACGTTTAGCAATTTTGCCTGTTAAGGTGTAGTGCATCCTCTTAAGTTTTACCTCATCTTTACTCCCTAACTCTTTCAATTTCCTTAACTAACTGGAAGCTAAATGCGATCAAACTATTGACATAACTTTAGCAACATATATATTAATAATTCGTAAATAGCTAGGTCGGGAGGAATACAAATCTCGACAAAAATAATTATATCTGAAGATAGACGAATCCTAAATTCAACATAGCTAGGCTATATAACTAGCATCAAATAAACTACTTGAAAATTGCTTATAATAAATTGATTAATATAACGAATGATATAAGGAATTTTTAAGTAGAGCTTAAGATAAAAAAAAGGAAATTTATGGTACTGAGTATTATTGTTCACGGTGGAGCAAAAACCATCACACAAGACAAGGTTGCAGCCAACAATGCAGGCTGTACCGCAGCAGCAGAAGCTGGTTGGGCAGTGCTCACAAGCGGGGGTACAGCAGCAGAAGCTGTTGAGGCAGCTATCCGGGTTCTGGAAGCTGACCAGACATTTAACGCAGGCTTTGGATCGGTTCTCAACAGTAAGGGAGAGGTAGAGCTAGACGCAGCGATGATGGAAGGCGGTTCATTAGCTTGGGGAGCCCTCGCAAATGTTAAAGGGGTGCGCCATCCCATCTCCGTGGCGCGAAAGATTATGGATAAAAAACCCATGTTCTTAGTAGCGGATCACGCAGAACATTTTGCGGCCGAAAATGGAGCCGAGATGTGTAAAAAAGAAGACTTAATCGCTGATGAGCAACAGGAAGAGTGGGAGGAGGAAAAAGAAGTTATTGACCGCCCCAATACCGTTGGTTGTGTAGCTTTGGACAGCAGCGGCATTTTAGTTGCCGGTACCTCAACAGGCGGCACTATGAATAAGCCCGCCGGTCGCGTCGGCGACAGCGCCATTATCGGATCGGGCTTGTTTGCTGAAAATGAACAGGGCGCTTGCTCGACCACAGGCGATGGCGAGTCGATTATACCAGTAGTTCTAGCTAAGACGGCGATCGACATTCTCGCGTCCGGCAAGCACCCAGACGATGCAGCGCAGATGGCTATTGAGACTCTGGCATCTAAGGTGGCAGGAGAAGCTGGGTGCATCCTCATAGACCCTCAAGGGCGGGTTGGCTGGGCGCATAATTCAACGGACATGGCTTGTGCTTATAGAACCTCAGGAATGGACAAGGTGGCTGTGTTCACTAAGAAAAAACAACTCGTCCGTCATTGAAATTATTGAGGTTGCATTCTCCCTAGTTGGAGAGTGTTAAAATTCCGCAACTAATACCTTGTTTCCTAGGTATTAAGTAGCTGGGCATCAATAAACACTTTTTCAATTTGTAGGGCGGGCATTGCCCACCCTACTTTTAATTATGTCGAGCTACTTAGTGGCCGGCCAAACAGTTCAATTCAAACTCGACTTGAAGGTTTATTATGAACTCAACATACGACTTTCCTTACTTTCAGGGGAATTCTCTTTCCGATTTATTTGCTGCAGACATCACAGATGCACGTTATGCGTTCATCCTCAATTACCCTGCAACTGCCAGTTGGGCTGCTTACCCCAACAGAAAAAAATACTTTATTCAAGACGGCAGCAGTGAAGCCACCAAAACTTCTTTCGACAAGATTGGTCAGAAGGAACCTTGGAAAAATCTGGCTGTGTTAGGCGATGCCATCCCAGGGATTGTGATTAATTCGCCGCCGAACTCGCTGATGGATTATTGGCGGGAGCATTTTGGCTTCAGCTACAGCAGTATGGAGATGATAGACTGCTCAACTTATCTCGAAGATCTCAGCGTAAGCGATCGCTTTGACAAACTCCTGACTCTATTTCCCTTCGACAATCTCAAACCCGAAAAACACGCCGTCCATCCCGACATCCACTACCACTTGCTCAGCAAAGCAACCCTAGCAGAATTAGGCGTGCAGTGTCCGAAATACCAAACCTACAATCTGCACGAAGTCAATCTCGAAAGCATTCAATTACCAGAGCAATTCCCCTACTTGATTAAAACATCCCACGGACTTTCTGGAGAAGGCACTTATATTATCAAAAGCGCCAGCGATCTGAATTACTGCTTGCAGGAAGTGAGGAAATATCTTGATATCAAGTTGCTGGAAACGATTATTGTCTCGGAATTCGTCAAGAATGAAGTGCAGAACTACTGCGTGCAGTTCTATGTAAGCAAAACCGGAAATATCACGCTTATCGGCACTACCAGCCAACTTGTCACCCCAGAGGGTAGCTATTTAGGGGGACTAATTCACTACCGCGAAACCGACATGAGTCGGTTTTTTGAGATGATTGGCGCTATTGGTAAATATGCTCACCAACAGGGTTATTTCGGCGTTATTGGCTTCGACGTGCTGGAAGACTCTGAGGGACAGTTGTATGCCATTGATGCCAATTTCCGAGTTAATGGCTCGACTCCGCTTTGTGTGCAGCGCCATACCTTACTGGCGCTGGGAAAGGAGGTGGCTCAATATTCCAGTAACTGGCGAATGGATGGGACTTTGGAATCGATTCTTGTGACGCTGAAATCAGAACTCGCTCGCAAGGACTTGATCATCCTGTCGGCTTTAGAGAAGGTTAAATACGGAAAAATCTACACGGAAATTTACGGGATAGTTGCGGGTGAGGATATGAAGGAAATGCAGCACATCGAGGAGAATTTGCACAGTAAGGGATTGCAGCAATTTGGTTGATATCTACTCTACCCATTGCAGCGGTTATGGGGTTCAATTAAATCGGCTTAATAAATATTCCCCAAAGGCAAAATCTCCTCGGTCGGTTTCTCCAAACAATCTCTAAGTCGCTACTTTGCTGAAAATTTTTTAATTTTATTAACAGCATCTTGATAGTGACTGGTTTTTCCTTGTTGCTTGTACAAGTCAGCGGCTTTTTGATAATCTGCCATCGCCTCTGCTTTTTTCCCTAGGGCAGACTTGGCATTACCTCGATTGTAGTAGGCGACGGCATCACCCACCCTTAAACCCTGGTCTATAGCCTTACTATAATCCGAGATCGCGTCTTCTTTTTTCCCTAGGTCTGACTTGGCATTAGCCCGAACAAAGTAGAAGAAACCATCGTTGGGGTTCAGGTCGATCGCCTTATTATAATCGGCGAGCGCCTCTGCTTTTTTCCCTAGGTCTGACTTGGCATAACCGCGATCGTTGTAGGCATCAGCATCTTTTGGATTTAGCTCGATCGCCTTATTATAATCTGCGAGCGCCTCTGCTTTTTTCCCTAGGGCAAACTTGGCATCACCTCGACGATTGTAAGCGGAAGCATCTTTGGGATGCAAGTATATAACCTGATTAAAATCTGCGATCGCCTCGGCTTTTTTGTCTAGGATAAAATTTAATAAACCCCGAATTTTGTAGCCATTAGCCTCTTTGGGATTCAGCTCGAACGCCTGATTAAAATCTGCATTCATTTCTTCTTGTTTCCCTAGCATAGACTTGGCTAAACCCCGATTTTTGTAGGCGGAAGCATATTTGGGATTCAGCTCGAGCGCCTTATTGAAATCGGCAATCGCCTCTTCATATTTCCCTAGTTCCAACTTGGCATAACCGCGATGGTTATGGGCATCAGCATTTTTGGGATTCAGGTCAAGCGCCTTAGTATAATCGGAGAGCGCCTGTTCATATTTCCCTAGCCGCAACTTGGCTAAACCCCGATTTTTGTAGGCATCAGCATCTTTAGGATTCAGCACGATCGCCTTAGAATAATCTACGATCGCCTCTTCATATTTCCCTAGGACTGACTTGACATTACCCATATTGTTGTAGGTAGAAGATGGCGTCGAACAAAGTGCCACCCCAAACAGAGTCAAAGCAGCAGCCAGAATTTGCGGAATCAAGCGATGCGGTTTTTTAGTCATAGCCTTGGCAGTTAGTAAGTTTTAATAAAACTGCTTTTTAAACGGTTTCATAAACACGCCGAATTGTATCGGAGTGTGTGATAATTAGAAAAATATTGTGACTTTAAAGTCACTGTAAAACCCACTATTGCTGGAGATTACACATCCTTATCCTTTTATTGGGAAAAGGCGGATTGGGCGAGACATATATAACCGACGAGAGACTCAGGTCACAGTCCAATCAAAATTTATCCTGCTGACAGTCTAACTACTGTTTGAAACGGACTCTCAAATTTTTACAACAATTAACATGATAAATAAACAAAAAGTTGTATCCGTGCGTCAGAGCGCATTATAATTATCGGCCGATTAAATAACTCTTGGCTGACGCACCCTAAAAGTTTTAGCTACTATCAATCTCCGTGGAACAGGCGTCTCGCCTGTCAATCTCTGCGGTTCAATTCCCCTTACTTAGCCCGCACAACCAACACCGAACAAGGAGCCTCAGCGACAACCTCCGCACTCACCGATCCCTCCAAAATGCGCTTTAAACCAGTCAAACCCCGACAGCCGATCGCAATTAAATCCGCCTTATAAATATTAGCCAAACGCACAATTTCTTCTGCTGGTTGTCCCGAAACAATCTCCAATTCGCTCTGGCAAGGCAACTTTTCCTGATAAGATTGCAGTAACTTCTCCACCTCTCGGTAAGCAATCTCATCTCCCTGAGCGTGAGGTCGATCGACAACCGCGTCAAAATCCGACATACCAGAACTGACAACATGAACTAGAATCACCTTTGCCGTCGGTTCTAGCTGAAATTGTCCTACAACTTGCACAACCCGTTCTGCAAGCTCTGAATTGTCGATCGCTACCAAAACAGTATTCAATACCATGCACCTTTAAATCTGAGATATTTAGACTTTAAATATTTCGTTGATTGTCGCCTACTTTCCCCAATTTTCGCGCTTCCCACCCACATCATTATTACCTACCCAGAAACCCGGTTTCTTAACATAATTGCGTCATTTAAGCAAGATACTTGAAGAAACCGGGTTTCTTAAGCCCGCAGTGCGTAAGTAGGTAAGTGCAAATAAACTGGACCGCTTGGCACAGAATGTAAAGCTACCATAATCGCAAGAGAATTGCTTCCTTTCATTGCATTTCACTCGCTTTTGACTACCTCTGTATTTTGCCGATCATCTACTTAAATCTACCATCTAAAAGTCACCCTTTCCCTCATTTTCAGTCCGCAGCCGCACTGAATCAGCGTGAGAAGGAAGCCCCTCTGCTTCCGCCAAAACATTAATCGCCCTACTCACCTTCTTAAGTGCAGCCGGCGAATATTGAATCAAACTCGAATGCTTCATAAAAGTTTCGACACCCAGCGGCGAAGCATAGCGCGGAGCCCCAGAAGTCGGCAAAGTGTGATTCGGGCCAGCCAAATAATCACCTACAGCTTCCGGCGTCGAGCAGCCCAAGAAAATCGCCCCAGCGTGGCGAATTTGCTCGAGCAAAGCCCAGGGATCTGAAACTTGCAACTCCAAGTGTTCGGGCGCAAACTCGTTAGAGAGTTCCGCCGCCGCTTTGAGCGAGTCAACTACCACGACTAAACCGTAGTTGGCGATCGCCTTTTCTGTTAAAGTTCGGCGGGGGTGATTTGCCAACTGTCTGTCTACCTCAGCCACCACCTTCCTAGCCAGCACCGAATCCGCCGTCAGCAAAATTGCCGACGCCATCGAATCGTGCTCAGCTTGAGCCAACATATCCGCAGCCACGTGCACGGGATTCGCCGAACCATCCGCAATAATCAGCACCTCCGACGGGCCAGCCAGAGAATCGATCCCCACAGTCCCGTAAACCAGCTTTTTGGCAAGGGTGACGTAAATATTCCCCGGCCCCGTAATTAAATCCACCTTCGGAATAGTTTCCGTACCGTAGGCCAAAGCCGCGATCGCCTGCGCCCCGCCGACCCGATAAATCTCATCAACTCCCGCTTCCTGAGCCGCTACCAGCACCGCAGGATTCATTTTCTTCTCCTGTCCGGGGGGAGTACACATCACCAGTCTCGGCACCTTGGCGACCTTCGCAGGAACCGCATTCATGATCACCGAGCTCGGATAGGACGCCTGACCCCCAGGAATGTAGATTCCCGCTCGATCGACCGGCGTGTAGCGCTTGCCCAAAACAATCTCGTCATCGCCAAACTGCACCCAAGACTTGGGTACGCGCTGTCGGTGAAACGCCTCTACCTGTTTGCAAGCCAGCCGGATGGCATTTAATAATTCTTTCGACACCTGCTGGTAAGCAGCATCCAATTCGGCGCCGCTGACCCGTAAATCTTCCACATTTAGGGTCATGCGGTCAAATTCAGCAGTGTAGTGCAGCACAGCCTGATCGCCTCTGCGCCTTACAGCTTGCAGCACCTCCCGCACGGTGGCTTCTTTGTGAACGACAAGTTCGTCATGGGTGCGATCGCAGATCCGTCGCAGTTCAGCTTGTGCCTCAACCCACTGAGTAATGATTCGCAGCATGGAGATTAGGAATGCCGTCTATAACTTCACTAACATTTGCTTGACAATTGGGGATTTTTGTGGCGTTCTCCTAGAGAAGTAGGCCACCACCAGTCCACAAGCTTAAACCGCGAGAGTCGCGGCATTTTCCCAGGCTTCAGTGCAGCGTTTAAATCTCTGTCGAGGATTTTGCAACACTGAGGACAAGTCACAACCTTCTCTAGGAATTGCCCGCCAGAGAACCGGGTGCCCGGGGAGAGGGTTGGAACGCAGAAGGGGAGAGTGTCCGACCCCGATAATATCCGAGAGGGAGAGTGTTCGATCGGAAGAATTTTGATTCTGCCTTCTACTTTCTACCTTCAGATCCGTGCTGTCTTCTACCTTCTACCTTCTACCTTCAGCTTTTTACCTTCTACCTTCGGTAAGTGCTTCTTGCCGAAGCCCAAATCACCCGTATTCTTTGTTATAGCTTAACTTGGATTTTTCAGAGAATTGGATTTTAAGCAGAATAGGTGCTATATTAGTTTTTCCAACACCTGATAATTTTTTTATAAAACGCCAAATTATTGTATACTTGAAAATTGCGCGTAAGAAACCGTGACTTTAACTGGTGACGGTGGAAACACCGCAAAACGCCTCCGAAAGACCAGTGTCATACCTTTGGGTATCGTCAGGGGTAAAAAACAGGCCGTTAAATGAGTCAATAAAAAATTATTGCGCGGGCGTTGCCAAAAAGTACCCGCAGACTCAGCTCAATCTGAGCCCAAGGAGAATGGCTGTCTGACTCAGCCCTTAAAATTCAAGCTTTTTGGGGATCGCTCCCGAAAAGGTTGTCCTTCAAAATCCCCGTGTCTTGAGACTGTCTTGAGACTAGGGTGTATCAATGAATACCTACTTCCAGCAACTGAACTATGGCAAATATTAAGTCCGCCGTCAAACGAGTCAAAATCGCCGAACGCAACCGCTTGTACAACAAATCTTACAAGTCAGCGGTCAAAACTTTGATGAAGAAGTATTTCGCTGCCGTTGACAAATACGCCGCAGCTCCGAGCCCGGAATTAATGCAAGAAGTCCAGCAGCGAATGTCTGAGGCATACAGCAAAATCGACAAAGCTGTCAAAAAAGGTGTACTCCACCGCAACAACGGCGCTCGCAAAAAGTCCCGCTTGGCAAGAACTCTCAAGCCACACGAAGTATCATCGGTAGCATCTTAAGGAAGCAGAAAGTTCGGCAACGAAGCAGTGTACAAGATTGAAGGGATGGATGTTGAGGGAAGAAGTCAAGCGTGAAGCAGTCAAGCGTGAAGCAGGAAGAAGGAAGAAGGAAGAAAGAAGACGGAAGATTTTTCCCACACACTCTCTGCCACTCCCACTCCCCGACTCTCTCACTCCCCCCTCGCCCTATCCCACCAGGACTCTCCCGTATCACCTCTAATCTGCTTCCCCCATGCAGCTCATCGACACTCACGTTCATATCAACTTTGAGACCTACAAATCTGAGTTAGAAGCCATTCGAGAACGCTGGCGCGAAGCTGGTGTAGTTCGGCTGGTTCATTCTTGTGTAGAGCCAGAAGAATTTGCCGGCATTCAAGCAATCGCCAATCAGTTTGCCGAAGTCTCGTTTGCGGTTGGACTCCACCCCCTAGATGCCGAGAAGTGGACAGACGAGACGGCGAGCCAGATTAAGGAATTAGCGAATTCGGACTCTAGGGTAGTGGCGATCGGCGAAACCGGACTGGACTTTTATAAAGCTGACGATCGAGAACATCAGTTTAAAGTGTTTGAAGCACAGCTTGAAATCGCCCAGGAACTTGACAAACCAGTCATTATCCACTGTCGCGACGCCGCCGCCCCAATGGCCGAAATGCTGAGGAACTTTTGGCAAACACGCGGGCCAGTGCGCGGGGTCATGCACTGCTGGGGAGGCACGCCCGAAGAAACCCAGTGGTTTTTAGACCTAGGTTTCTACATCAGTTTTAGCGGAACAGTCACCTTTAAAAAAGCCTTGCAAATACAAGAATCAGCTTGTATGGTAAATAGCGATCGCATCCTAGTCGAGACTGATTGCCCTTTTCTCGCCCCCGTACCCCAGCGGGGAAAACGCAACGAACCAGCCTACGTCTACTACGTAGCCGAGCAAGTTGCTAAATTGAGAGGAGTTTCTCTCTTAACTTTGTCCCAGCAGACAACCGAAAATGCCTGTCAGCTATTCGGCTTTTCAGTTTAGCTTATTCAGAACAGAGAAACGAGGAAAACAGGTCGATTTAGGGGCAAGCCATAGGGACAATCCCATTTCTATCCTGCCGGAAAAACCGGATTCATCCTTTATTGGAGATTCTTTTGGCGTTGCCTGCTGCGATTGGATTTGCGTCCTATAATAAAAAGAACCGACCGATCGGGCGTTGGCTTAGTATCCGATCCTGCGATGTCGCCCGCTTGAGGCCAACACAACGCGAGTACGCTAACCTTCGGGATCGGTCACAACTTCACGCAATACCTCAAACTTACACACTCAAACTTACACATCAGAAGAAACTTGGAACCTCAGCAATTTGGCAATAGCTGTCAAGTCAATTTTAGGAGTAAAAAGTGTAGGGGATTTACCCAGGAAAACCACGAGATCGGAGCTAAAAGCATCTCGATCGAAACCAAAATCCGCACAAAAATACTGCGAGCAACCCGCAAAAATAACCGTTGCAGCAGTTGGTAGGCGATCGAAAACATCATATAAATTCTCTCACACAATCAATCAAAAAAACGCAACAAGGTAAAAAAGCCCAGCCTTGGCGCCATGTAAAAAGCTAGAGCCACTGCGGAAAAAGGATCCCCATGACCACTAAAGATTACACAGAATTCGCCTTCACCTTGCCCGATTTGATCGAAATCCAGCGGGCAAGTTTCCGCTGGTTCCTAGAAGCCGGACTGATCGAAGAACTCGACAGCTTCTCCCCGATTACAGACTACACGGGCAAGCTGGAACTCCACTTCATGGGCAAAGACTTCAAACTCAAGCGCCCAAAATACGACGTGGACGAAGCCAAGCGCAGGGACAGCACCTACTCGGTGCAAATGTATGTACCCACCCGCCTGATTAACAAAGAAACAGGGGAAATCAAAGAACAAGAAGTCTTCATCGGCGACTTGCCCTTGATGACCGAGCGCGGCACTTTCATCATCAACGGCGCGGAACGGGTGATTGTCAACCAAATCGTGCGTTCCCCAGGCGTCTACTACAAATCGGAAACCGACAAAAACGGTCGCCGTTCCTACAACGCCTCGCTCATCCCCAACCGCGGCGCTTGGCTGAAATTTGAAACAGACAAAAACGATTTAGTCTGGGTCAGAATCGACAAAACGCGCAAACTATCGGCTCAGGTGCTGCTCAAAGCCCTCGGACTCACAGACGGCGAAATCTACGACTCCCTGCGCCACCCGGAATACTTCCAAAAAACGATCGAGAAAGAAGGACAATTCGGCGAAGAAGAAGCTTTGATGGAGCTCTACCGCAAACTCCGTCCCGGCGAACCCCCCACCGTGGCGGGCGGCGAACAGCTCCTCAACTCGCGCTTTTTCGACCCCAAACGCTACGATTTGGGCAGAGTCGGCCGCTACAAACTCAACAAGAAATTGCGCTTGACAGTCCCCGATACGATGCGGGTGCTGACATCCCAAGATATCTTGACGGCGATCGACTACTTAATCAACCTCGAATTCGACATCGGCTCCACCGACGACATCGACCACTTAGGCAACCGTCGCGTCCGCAGTGTCGGAGAACTGCTGCAAAACCAAGTGCGTGTCGGCCTCAACCGCTTAGAACGGATTATCCGCGAAAGAATGACCGTCTCCGACGCCGACTCCCTCAGCCCCGCTTCTCTGGTCAACCCCAAACCGCTGGTAGCAGCAATCAAGGAATTCTTCGGTTCCTCCCAGCTATCGCAGTTTATGGATCAAACCAACCCTCTGGCAGAACTGACGCACAAACGTCGGCTTTCCGCCTTGGGCCCTGGAGGTCTGACTCGCGAACGCGCCGGGTTTGCAGTGCGGGACATTCACCCGTCCCACTACGGCCGGATTTGCCCGATCGAAACACCAGAAGGCCCCAACGCCGGTCTGATCGGTTCCTTAGCAACCCACGCCCGCGTCAACCCCTACGGCTTCATTGAAACTCCTTTTTATCCAGTAGAAAAAGGACGGGTGCTGCGCGACAAAGCCCCTGTTTACATGACAGCCGACGAAGAAGACGATTTGCGCGTCGCCCCCGGAGACATCAGCCTCGACGAAAACAACAACCTCTTGGGCGAAACCGTAGCCGTCCGCTACCGCCAAGAATTTACTACCACCACGCCGATGCAGGTGGACTACATGGCGATTTCGCCCGTGCAAATCGTCTCCGTAGCGACATCGCTGATTCCGTTCTTGGAACACGACGACGCCAACCGAGCTCTGATGGGCTCGAATATGCAGCGGCAAGCTGTGCCGCTACTGAAACCAGAACGACCCCTCGTCGGTACGGGCTTGGAAGCTCAGGCAGCCCGAGATTCCGGGATGGTGGTGGTTTCCCGGATCGACGGCGAGGTGATTTACATCGACGCTACCCGGATTATTGTCAAACCCCTGGCTGTAGATGCCGAATCGAATTCCAGCGAAGAACATTTCCTGATTAAGGAATACGACGATCTCAAAGTCAAACAGCCCTCGGTTTGGAAGCAAAAATATGCTGGCTGTATCGAACACGAACTGCAAAAATATCAGCGTTCTAACCAGGATACTTGTTTAAACCAGCGTCCCCTGATTTATGAGGGCGATCGAGTCGTAGCAGGTCAAGTGCTCGCCGACGGTTCCTCCACCGAAGGGGCAGAACTCGCTCTGGGTCACAATATCCTCGTAGCTTATATGCCTTGGGAAGGCTACAACTACGAAGACGCGATGCTAATTAGCGAGCGTTTGGTGTACGAAGATGTCTACACTTCGATCCACATTGAAAAATACGAAATCGAAGCCCGCCAAACCAAACTCGGCCCAGAAGAAATCACTCGCGAAATTCCTAACGTCGGCGAAGACGCGCTGCGCCAGCTAGACGAACAGGGCATTATCCGCAAAGGTGCCTGGGTAGAAGCCAGCGACATCCTAGTCGGCAAAGTCACCCCCAAAGGCGAATCCGACCAACCGCCGGAAGAAAAACTGCTGAGGGCAATCTTCGGCGAAAAAGCCCGCGACGTGCGCGACAATTCCCTCCGCGTCCCTAACGGCGAAAAAGGTCGCGTGGTTGACGTGCGGGTGTTTACCCGCGAACAGGGCGACGAACTGCCTCCTGGCGCCAACATGGTCGTCCGCGTCTACGTAGCTCAAAAGCGGAAGATTCAAGTCGGCGACAAAATGGCCGGCCGCCACGGGAATAAGGGTATTGTGTCCCGGATTCTGCCGATGGAGGATATGCCTTATTTGCCCGACGGGACTCCGGTTGACATAGTGCTCAATCCCTTGGGCGTACCGTCGCGGATGAACGTAGGTCAGATTTTTGAGTGCTTGCTGGGATGGGCGGGCGAAAATCTGTCGATGCGGTTCAAGATGGTGCCTTTTGATGAAATGCACGGCGCTGAAAAGTCGCGGGAAACCGTACACGGCAAGTTACAGGAGGCGCGCGAAAAAACCGGTAAGCCTTGGGTGTTTAATGAAAAGCACCCCGGCAAGACTATTGTCTACGATGGTCGAACTGGTGAACCGTTCGATCGCCCGATCACAGTCGGCATCGCCTATATGCTGAAGCTGGTTCACTTGGTAGACGATAAGATCCACGCCCGCAGCACAGGCCCTTACTCGCTTGTAACGCAGCAGCCTTTGGGCGGCAAAGCGCAGCAGGGGGGTCAGCGGTTCGGAGAAATGGAAGTCTGGGCTCTGGAAGCGTTCGGCGCAGCTTATACTTTGCAAGAGTTGCTTACTGTCAAGTCGGACGATATGCAGGGACGGAATGAAGCGCTGAATGCGATCGTCAAAGGCAAAGCTATTCCGCGCCCCGGTACGCCGGAATCTTTCAAGGTGCTGATGCGGGAGTTGCAGTCTTTGTGCTTGGATATTGCCGTGCACAAGGTGAATACGTCCGACGAGGGCAGCGAGCACGTTGAGGTGGATTTGATGGCAGATGCTGGGGGCAAGCGATCGCCCTCCCGGCCTACTTACGAATCGCTTTCTCGTGACGAACTCGACGAGGATTAGGGATTTTAGATTTTAGATTTTAGATTTTAGATTGAAGAATTGTTTGACAGCATTCAATCTTACATCTCACATCTAAAATCGAGAAGTGCCAATTAAAATGCCTCAGCAGTGGTACGAACACTGTTGAGGCGAATCAACGCTCTTAAGAGGAGAGACGCTGACATGACTATTGTAACAGTTGTCCCAGGAATAGAAGGAGAATTTGACCGGGCGACAGGCTGTATTAACTGGCAAGGGAGCAAGCTGAAAAATGGTTATGGGCGCAAGTGGATCGAAGGCAAAACGGTATTAGTCCACCGATTAGTGCTCGAATTAAAAATACCAGGATTTATAGATTCCGGTTATTTTGCTTGCCACATCTGCGACAATCCAAGCTGCATCAACCCAGCACATCTCGTAGCTGGAACTGCGGCTGAGAATACGCAGCATATGATGGGCCGCGATCGCAAAACTCCTAGACGCAAAAGTATTCCCGGTATTGGTAAACTATCGATCGAACAACTGCGGGAAATTCAGCGTCAATATTTAGCTGGAACCACCAAAAGCCACCTAATAAAAGAGTATGGCGTACAGTATGACACTATTACTAAGATACTTCAGGCAAAAATTCCCCATAACTTCACTACAGTTCCCCCCGGTTTTGTAGGAGAAATTCAAGACAGCGGCTGCATAATTTTTCAAGGTGCAAAGGATGGTCAAGGTGGTTATGGCAGGTACTTTAAAAATGGAAAATCCCAATCAGTTACTCGTGCTGTTTTAGCAGAGAAATTAGGATGTGCAGTTTCGACTTCAATAGATGCTTGTCATATCTGCGATACTCCCAGTTGTATTAATCCAGAACACCTTTGGGGTGGAACGCGCACTCAAAATTTATTAGATGCTTCTAAGAAAGGACGCACTCAAGGCAAAAGTCATCCCCTTTCCAATGCCAAATTAGACTGGGAAAAGGTGCGAGAAATTCGACAAAAGCTAGCAGCAGGAGAGAGAGTGAAGGATGTAGCTCAAGAATACAGTGTAGGTCGCAAAACCATACACGATATTAAGTATCACATAACTTGGAAGGAAGCAGGCGAAGAGGTTCCAGTTCCTCGCAGGGGTGGATATCTCGATCGCAAATTGACTTTCGAGCAAGCTCTTGAGGTACGAAAAAGAATTAGATCTAGAGAATCAATCTCTAAAATCGCTGGTGACTTTGGAGTATCCTCAAGTGTCATCTCTGATATTAAAAATCACGTCACATATAGAGGAGTATAACATTGATTTAAGCCGTGAAAAAAGCCAACAAAAAAGATAAACAACCCCAAATAATCGACTGTAAATTATCAATTGGAGTCAAGAATGGCTAAAATAGAACAACGCTTTGATTACGTCAAGATCGGGTTAGCTTCACCAGAAAGAATTCGACAGTGGGGAGAAAGAACTTTACCCAACGGTCAGATTACTGGAGAGGTGACAAAACCGGAAACCATAAATTATCGCACGTTAAAACCTGAAATGGATGGCTTGTTTTGCGAGCGCATTTTTGGGCCTGCAAAAGATTGGGAATGTCATTGTGGGAAGTACAAACGAGTTCGCCATAGAGGCATTGTTTGCGAAAGATGCGGTGTTGAAGTCACTGAATCTCGCGTTCGCCGTCACCGGATGGGATTTATCAAATTAGCAGCTCCAGTAGCTCACGTTTGGTATCTCAAAGGCATCCCGAGTTACATGGCAATTCTGTTAGATATGCCCCTGCGAGATGTCGAACAAATCGTCTATTTCAACGCCTATGTTGTCCTCAATCCCGGTAATGCCGAAAAACTTCAATACAAGCAATTGCTAACCGAAGATGCTTGGCTGGAAATAGAAGACGAACTTTACAGCGAAGATTCCACGCTGACTGGCGTAGAAGTTGGGATTGGTGCTGAAGCTTTGCAAGTTTTGCTGCAAAATATTCCGCTAGAAAGCGAAGCGGAAAAGTTGCGGGAAGATATTGCTAATGCTAAAGGTCAAAAACGGGCGAAGTTAATTAAACGTTTGCGGGTAATTGACAACTTCATCGCTACGGGATCTCAACCCGATTGGATGGTGCTCAATGTGATTCCGGTGATTCCCCCCGACTTGCGGCCGATGGTGCAGCTAGACGGCGGGCGTTTTGCAACGAGCGACCTCAACGATCTTTATCGGAGAGTAATCAACCGCAACAACCGCTTGGCGAGACTCCAAGAAATTCTGGCGCCGGAGATTATCATCCGCAACGAAAAGCGGATGCTGCAAGAAGCTGTGGATGCGCTGATTGACAACGGTCGCCGGGGCCGGACAGTGGTGGGGGCAAACAACCGCCCGCTGAAGTCGCTGTCGGACATCATTGAAGGGAAACAAGGTCGCTTCCGGCAAAACTTGCTGGGGAAACGGGTTGACTACTCCGGGCGTTCGGTGATTGTGGTGGGGCCAAAACTGAAAATTCATCAGTGCGGTTTGCCGAGGGAAATGGCGATCGAGCTTTTCCAGCCTTTCGTCATCCACCGCTTGATCCGCCAAGGATTGGTCAACAACATCAAAGCTGCCAAAAAACTGATCCAGCGCAACGATCCCAGTGTTTGGGACGTGCTTCAGGAGGTGATTGAAGGACACCCGGTAATGCTAAACCGGGCGCCCACTCTCCACCGTTTGGGGATTCAAGCCTTTGAGCCGATTTTGGTGGACGGGAGGGCGATTCAGCTTCACCCGCTAGTCTGTCCTGCTTTTAACGCTGACTTTGACGGCGACCAAATGGCCGTGCACGTGCCGTTGTCTCTGGAATCTCAGGCGGAAGCGCGCTTGCTGATGCTGGCTTCTAACAACATTATGTCGCCAGCAACCGGAAGACCGATCGTTACTCCTTCTCAAGATATGGTGCTCGGTTGCTATTACTTGACAGCCGAAAATCCTGACGCTCAAAAAGGAGCCGGTCACTATTTTTCCAACCTTACCGACGCGGTTGTAGCTTACGAACAAGGAATCGTTGACTTGCACTCTTATGTGTGGGTGAGATTTCAAGGCGCCATAGAAAACACTGAACCCGAAGGAGAACCGCTGAAGGTGGAACGCTCTACCGACGGTATCGTGACGAAAGAATACAAGTTCCGCCGGGTTCGGGAAGACGGAGACGGCAAGGTGATCAATCAATTCATTCGCACTACTCCGGGCAGGATTATCTATCACCAAACCATCGAATCGGTAATTAACAATTAGAAATGGGTAAAGGGTAAGAGGTAAGGGATAAGAGGTAACGGGTAAGGGGTAATGGGTAATAACTGACAAATAATCGCTAACAAATAATAGTGATTGAAACCAGAAATTTTACCCATTACTACTTACAAATACTTTCAGCGACGCGGTTAGTGAGCAAAGTCTAAGGGCAGTAAAAGTTACCAATTACCAATTAAGTAGGTAGGTGCAAATAAACTTTATTATGGGAAGGGCAGGTGAGTCCATTCATCCCCTAGCTTAGCTCTCTTCCTTATACGCTAAACCCGCCCCTACAAACAAAATGCTTGTTGTTTTTTCCCGCCGCTCTACTTATCAATTACCAATTACCAATTACCAATACTTCGGCTACGCGGTTCCTGAACCATTGGGGTTCGCTCAAGAGAACCGAAGTCGAAGGGCAGTAAAAGTTACCAATTACCAATTACCACTACTCAGAAAAATGACAGAAAATAAGGAAATTGTTTTTCGCAATCGAGTTGTTGACAAAGGTCAGCTCAAAAAATTAATCTCTTGGTCTTTCATGCACTACGGAACGGCCCGTACAGCGCAAATGGCCGATAAACTCAAAGACTTGGGTTTCCGCTTTGCGACACGAGCGGGAGTTTCGATTAGCGTAGACGACCTGCAAGTGCCCCCGTCAAAACGATCGCTCCTCGATGCTGCCGAAGAAGAAATCCGCATCACCGAACAAAAATACACCAGAGGCGAAATCACCGAAGTCGAACGCTTCCAAAAAGTAATCGATACCTGGAACAGCACATCAGAAGACCTCAAAGACGAAGTAGTCAAAAACTTCCGAGCCACAGACCCCCTAAACTCGGTCTACATGATGGCATTCTCCGGGGCGCGGGGAAACATTTCTCAAGTGCGGCAGCTAGTCGGAATGCGGGGATTGATGGCTGACCCCCAAGGCGAAATCATCGACTTGCCAATTAAAACCAACTTCCGCGAAGGACTCACCGTCACCGAATACATCATCTCTTCCTACGGCGCGCGCAAAGGCTTGGTAGATACAGCCTTGCGGACGGCGGACTCGGGTTATCTCACCCGCCGTTTGGTGGACGTATCCCAAGACGTAATTGTGCGGGAAGTGGACTGTGGCACCCAGCGGGGAATTCGAGTACGGCCGATGACGGACGGAGCAACAGTGCTGATTCCCCTCAAGGACAGGCTCCTAGGGCGCGTGTTCGCCAAAGATGTGGTGCACCCCAAAACCGGGGAAATCGTGTCTTACGGCAGCGAAAAAGCCGTGCGAAATCAGCCAATTACGGAGGAGTTGGCGACGGAAATTGGTAATTCAGGGGTCGCAGAGGTGTATTTACGATCGCCCCTGACTTGTGAATCTACCCGATCGGTTTGTCAGCACTGCTACGGCTGGAGTCTCGCCCACTTGAAAATGGTGGACATGGGAGAAGCGATCGGGATTATTGCAGCTCAGTCGATCGGGGAACCGGGAACCCAGCTCACCATGCGTACCTTCCACACCGGCGGCGTATTCACTGGAGAAGTCGCGAAACAAGAACGCGCACCGTTCCCCGGTGTAGTGAAATTCAAGAACTTGCGTACTCGCTCGTTCCGCACCAGACACGGCGAAGAAGCACTGGTGGCAGAAAACAACGGCAAACTTGTATTTGAGGGCGACGGATTTGAAGAAGGGAAATCCGGTGCCAAAAATCAAAAACTGAAAATCGAATTGGCGATCGTCCAGGGCTCTACTCTGATGGTCAAAGACGGACAGCGCGCCATTCCCGGTCAAGTTTTGGCAGAAGTGCCGATCCTCGGTCGCGCCGCCCGCAAAACCACTGAAAAAGTGACTACAGACGTGGCTTCCGACTTAGCCGGAGAAGCCAAATTTGCTGATTTGGTGCCTGAAGAAAAAACCGACCGCCAAGGGAACACCACCCGCACAGCCAGCAAAGGCGGGCTGATTTGGATTCTCTCAGGAGAGGTCTACAACTTGCCCCCAGGCGCCGAACCGGCAGTGAAAAATGGCGATCGCATTCCGGCCGAAAGCGTGATTGCCGAAACTAAACTCGTCTCCGAACACGGTGGCGTAGTCCGCATCGCTGACCCCAGAGAAATCGAAATTATCACCGCCCAAGTCCTGCTCGACCAAGCAGTCGTGCGGGCAGAAAGCGCAGGCGGCCGCGACCACTACACGATCGAAACATCTTCTAAGCAGCGGTTTTCCCTGAAGACGGCTCCTGGGAGCAAAGTGATTAACGGGGAAGTCGTCGCCGAACTGCTCGACGACAGCTACCGGACAGCTACAGGGGGAATTGTCAAGTACGGCGGGGTGGAAGTCCACAAGCGCGGCAAAGCTAAACTTGGCTACGAAGTCGTTAAAGGCGGGACTCTGCTCTGGATACCGGAAGAGTGCCACGAGGTCAATAAGGATATTTCATTGCTGCTGGTGGAAGATGGCCAGTACGTTGAGGCCGGTACAGAAGTCGTTAAGGATATTTTCTGCCAAACCAGCGGGGCAGTGGAAATCACTCAGAAAAATGACATCCTCCGGGAAATTGTGATCAAACCGGGCACACTCCATGTAGTTGACCGCCCGCCACTAACATTTGGGGAAGGTCAAATCGTCAACGCCGGTGAAGAAATTTTCCCAGGCTTGGTTGCCGAAGAGTTGGGCTATGCGGAGTATATCGAAACTCCCGAAGGCCCGGCTTTGCTGCTGCGGCCTGTGGTGGAGTTTCCGGTGCCGGATAAGCCACCTGTGCCTTCTCAGACGGCGCTGAATGAGTCGATCTCTTTGAAAGCGGTGCAGCGACTTCCTTATAAGGATGGGGAGCGCGTCAAGTCTGTCGAGGGATTGGAACTGCTGCGGACTCAGCTTATCTTGGAAATTGGTTCGGGAGCTCCGCAACTGGCGGCGGATATCGAGCTGTTGCCGGATGAGGAAGATGCTACGGCTTTTGGGGCGGACGGTTCGGGGCCGGCTTGGGGTTCGCCTGAAGACGGTAGTGCGTCGCAAGAGTTGGCGATGGCTGTCAGCGATGGGGGCGATCGAGCTTCAAAGACTTTCCGCTTGCAGTTAGTGATTTTGGAATCGCTGGTGATTCGGCGGGATGTGTCTGCAGATCCGACTCAGGGCAGCACTCACACGCGGCTGTTGGTCGAAGATGGGCAGTCGATCGCGCCCGGGGCAGTAGTCGCCCGCACGGAGATTCTCTGCAAAGAAGCGGGTATCGTTCGAGGCATCCGTGAGGGGCATGGCGAACCAGTGCGCCGACTGTTGGTGATGCGAGATGCGGATTCTATTTCGATCTCTGTGGCGGGTACGCCGGATGTGAGTCCGGGTCAACTGCTGGTTGCTGGTACCGAAATAGCTCCGGGGGTTGTTCTCGAAGAGTCCGGCCAAGTTGTGAAGGTTGTACCTGCGTCGGAGACAGAATCGGCGAAACTCTTGCTCAGGGTGGCTCGCCCTTACCGGGTTTCGGCCGGTGCTGTGCTGCACGTAGACGACGGCGACTTGGTGCAGCGGGGTGATAATTTGGTGATTCTGGTGTTTGAGCGGGCAAAGACTGGGGATATCATTCAGGGTTTGCCACGGATTGAGGAACTTCTTGAAGGGCGGAAGCCGAAGGAAGCTTGTATTTTAGCCAAGCGGCCGGGGACGGCTCGCGTGGTTACGGATGATGATGTTGTGGAACTTGCGGTGATTGAGGATGATGGCCGGATTGAGGAGTATCCTTTGTTGCCTGGTCAAAACCCGATCGTTTCCGACGGACAGCGCGTAGGCGTCGCCGAAGCTTTGACCGACGGGCCTGCTAACCCTCACGAAATTCTGGAGGTGTTCTTCCACGTGCTCAAGGAGCGGCAGTCTACTTTTGAGGCTGCCTTGGAGAGTTTCCAACAGGTGCAGACGTTTTTGGTGAATGAGGTGCAGTCGGTTTATCAGTCTCAGGGCGTGGATATTTCCGACAAGCACATCGAGGTGATTGTTCGCCAGATGACCAACAAAGTCAGGATGGAAGATGGCGGCGATACTACTATGCTCCCCGGTGAGTTGGTAGAATTGCGACAGGTTGAGCAGGTGAATGAGGCGATGTCAATTACTGGTGGAGCGCCGGCGGATTATACTCCGGTGTTGCTGGGGATTACTAAGGCTTCGCTGAATACTGATAGCTTTATTTCCGCTGCTTCGTTCCAGGAGACTACGCGGGTATTGACTGAGGCTGCGATCGAAGGTAAGTCTGACTGGCTGCGCGGGCTGAAGGAAAATGTGATTATCGGCCGCCTGATTCCTGCGGGTACTGGGTTCAATGCCTATGAGGATGCTGGGGTTCAGGATGCGGGTTTTGATGGTGCTGTGTTTGATGACGACATCCACGATTTACAGGAGGATGTGGTACTTGATGACCGTACTGCGCGTCGCGCGTATACGATCGAGAGCGGTTTTGAGCTCGGGCGCGGGTCTGATCTTGAGGCTGATGAGGATTTTGAGGAAGTTGAGGTTGATGAGGACGAGTTTGTCGCTGAGACTGATGATGACGCCTTGGGACCTGATGTTGACGATGATGATGATATCGGTTTTGACTTCGATGAGGACGAAGACTAATCATAGTTTTGAGATTGCATGAATGAGTGAACAGCGTTGCGCTCGCTGAGGATAATTTGGTTCCACGGGCGCCGCACACTCCGATTTCATGAGTTGAAAAAACTCAAATTTTTCCTCACAAATTACAAGTCCGAACTCATCGCATGGTGCGATGGGACATCGAAAGGAAGAAGGAAGAAGGAAGATTCAGAGTTTAAGCAAACTTTGTAATTCTAGAGTTTTAATTGTTTGTTGGTTCAAACAAACAATTCTTTCTTCCTTCTTCCTTTTTCCTTCTTCCTTCTTATTCCTTCTGCATATATGGTTCACTCAATCAGGCAGCAAAGCCTTGATTTGATTAACAAACTCTTGATGGTCTACCACAGGTTTAGAGATATAACCGTCAGCACCGCTTTGATCCAGAAATGTTTCTTTATCACCAGCCATCGCGTGAGCAGTCACCAAAATAATCGGCAGCGATGCCGTTTGCGGGTCAGCTTTGAGCAGTTGAGTAATCTTAATGCCGTCAACAGATTTGCCCTGGTACACGCTGCGCGAAAGAGACACATCCATTAAAATCAAATCAGCTTCGCCGTTGGCAGCAATCTGCATCACCTCTTCAACATTTTCCGTGTGCTTCACGGCTAAGCCCCCCCGCTTAGTCAGAATTTTGGAAAAAACCCGAGCATTAACCAAATCGTCCTCTACAATCAGAACGGTTTTCATAAATAAATATGGGAAGTATAGAAACTTTGTGACTTTAGTCCAAAGAGGAACACGAGACGGGGACTACATTCCCCGTCAAAAATGCAGAGTTTTTAGCGCCATCAGCCGGGAACCCTGCAAAACCCGTATGTATATCCTTGAGCCACTAGCTGTGAGAGGGTTTACAGATGCCTAGAAGCATCCAGTACCATCATTTAGACTACTACACACAGACAGTTTAGTTTTTTTTTATAACTAGACCTGACAGTGGTGAGAGTCTCAAGATTCTCAGGTAGCAGGTTTCTAGTACAATCCAGGACGCATGGACGACGCCTCGCAACCAGGTTTTTGCTCGTTTCGGCGGGCTATAACGAACTATTGTTATGAAAAAACCCGGTTTCTGACTACCCGTGCGTCCTGGACTTATAGTATCCTCTCTTTCGGTCAAGCCTCCGGCTTCTACCATTTTAGATTTTAGATTTTAGATTTTAGATGGGAACTGATTGACTGGATATCAGTTTGGATCACGGGCCTACAGTTGCATTATTTTTTGAACTGATATTAGATTCTGGAATGTGTGATAATTATTTTCCTTCTTCCTCATTAGAATCAAGCCATGTTTATTCACATAATCCCGTCGCCACAGCATTCGGAGTAGCGAATTGAGCGGGGATTGGCGGGGATTGTTGGAGATTCCTAATTCTCAGTTTTAACCCCTCAAAACGGCTTAAAATATTGACGCTTCCGTTCATCAAGGGGATGTCAGACTAAGAGATATCGCCAGGAGAGCTTTTGACTGATGAATTCATCAATATCGGCATTTTTGACACTCTCAGCGAGTCACGGCCACGCTCTATGGTTGAATAAGACCAAAACTTGGACTTCATTCATAGTCCAGACGCCTCTACACGCTCAGAACAAGTACCAGTACCAGAGGTATTCCAATTCCGCTTACTTTTCTTTTTTAAGACTTTCTGAGTCCATCACGCTTGGCAAAATACGGTAAGCTCGATCGTCTACCATTGCTGCTTGATCCACGCTACGACTGTACTGAGACAAGATCAATCTGGGGTTTCTCCTGAATAAAATATTTCTTCGTGTAGAAGGTTATTCCTAATTGCAATTAAATTCTATCATAGATTGACGGGGACTCAAGTCCCTCGTGATGCTTTCCTAGGAAGAGCTACAGCCTCACTACGTTCTGAGTTTCTGGCATTCCGTGTTCTCCTGTGAATCAACCTTCTCACGGCAGAAGGTAAATAGACAGGTAGGCGCAAATGAAGGCAACATAGAGGTTAGGGTAAGAGTGGAGAGTAAGAGGCAAGTGTTGCCCGTCTTCGGGACTCTGATTCTGCTTTCACAAGTTAAGTTTATTTTTATTCTTCAACTGGGCGGTTGGATCGAACTTTCGGTTCGCCTGCGGCAAAGGCTTTTAAATCGAGACAGGGAACCTCGGCATTATTGACAGAGGCTGTTTTCACTCAGGAATTAACGGACACAAGGACTCATGGCTAAACAACTCAACCTACTTTCCGGGCAAGTAATTTCTACGCCTCTGCACGCCGAGATGCAGCAATCGTACCTCGAATATGCCATGAGTGTGATCGTCGGGCGAGCTTTGCCTGATGTCCGCGACGGTTTAAAACCAGTTCACCGTCGAATTTTATATGCGATGCACGAACTCGGTCTGACGCCAGACCGACCTTACCGTAAGTGCGCCCGGGTAGTTGGAGATGTTTTGGGAAAATATCATCCCCACGGTGACCAATCGGTTTACGACGCTCTGGTACGCATGGTTCAAGAGTTTTCGAGCCGCTATCCTTTACTGGCGGGTCACGGCAATTTCGGGTCGGTGGACAATGATCCGGCGGCTGCTATGCGCTATACGGAAACGAGGCTAGCGCCGATCGCCCACGAAGCTATGCTAACCCAAGTCGGCGAGGCAACTGTTGATTTTACTGGTAACTTTGACAATTCGCAGCAGGAACCGACGGCACTGCCTGCTCAGTTGCCGTTTCTGTTACTCAACGGCTGTACGGGCATTGCTGTGGGGATGGCAACTAATATCCCGCCGCACAATTTGGGGGAGGTGGTAGACGGTTTAATTGCTTTGATTGAAAACCCGGAACTATCCGACGAGAAGTTGATAGAACTGATTCCGGGCCCAGATTTTCCAACCGGAGGGGAAATCGTCGCTACAGAGGGCATTGTTGACGCCTACACTAAGGGTCGAGGCAGCATTGCGGTCAGGGGTGTGGCCGGGGTGGAAGAGGTGCCAGGTAATCGCAAGGTGCGTACTAAAACGGCGATCGTGGTGACGGAGTTTCCGTTTCAGGTAAATAAGGCGGCTTGGATTGAAAAGGTGGCGGAGTTGGTCAATGCTGGCCGCCTCGACGGTATTTCTGATTTGCGTGACGAGAGCGATCGCGAAGGCATTCGAGTGGTGATTGAACTCAAGCGGGAATTTACCCCAGAAGCGGTTCTCGCTCGCCTTTACCAACAAACTGACCTGCAAACAAATTTTGGGGCGATTTTGCTGGCAATTGTCAACGGTCAACCGCGACAGTTGACGCTGAGACAATTGTTACAGGAATTTCTGGATTTCCGGGAAGTGACTCTTACCCGCCGCTACAATTACGAGTTGCAAGCTGCTGAACGCCGCTGTCATATTGTCCAAGGCTTAATGTTGGCTTTGACAAATCTCGATACCGCGATCGATATTCTCAGAAATTCTCCTGACGGGTCTACTGCTAAGCAAACTTTGCAAGTTCGCCTCAACTTGAGCGAAAGTCAAGCTGATGCGATTTTGGCGATGCCTATGCGGAGGCTGACTGGTTTGGAAAGGCAAAATTTGCAGTCTGAGTTTGATGAATTGATGGCTAATATTCAAGAATTGCAGCGGTTGTTGAGCGACAGGCGCGAACTTTTGAAGGCTTTAAAGAAGGAATTTCGCTCGCTAAAACGCAAGTACGCTGACCCCCGCCGCACTAAATTCGCCAATGGAACCGGACGCGCAGCAAACGCCGAACCACAATTTTCGGGTAAGAAAAATTCTGCGGTGAAGCAGTTGTCGCCTGCAACGATTCAGCCTAACTTATTGCCCGTTGTAGAGGCAGAGGAAACTATTGTTGAATTTTCGCACAAGCAGTACGTGCGACGCTTGCCGACAGGGGAAAAGCCACGCTCGAAAAGTCGCGAAAAATCGGTTTCAGCTTTAGAAAAAAATGAAGATTTTATTGTGACGGCAAATCTGACGAAAACAGATCGCACTTTGGTCGTCTTAACTCCTAACGGCAAAGCTTACCCGCTGAAAGTGGCCGATATTCCTAGTAGTAGCGCCAAAGACCGGGGAACGCCGATCGTTAGTTTGTTGTCGCCGAGTGCTACTAAAGATAGTGCCGGTCGCGCTTTGTCGGAAATCACAGTTGCACACTTTATTTTGCCGGAAAATTCGGAAGCGGCAGATTTAGTAACTCTGACTCAGCAAGGGAAAATTAAGCGCTTGCCGATGCAGGAATTTGCTGATTTGACTAATCGCGGCGTTACTGTTGTTAAACTCAAGGAGGACGATCGGCTGCGCTGTGCGAGTCTGGGTAAAGTCGGCGAGCAAGTGGCGATCGCAACTTCAGGAGGCCGAGTCCTCCGGTTTGAGATTGATGATGAACAATTGCCACCAATGGGCCGCGCGGCCCAGGGTTCTCAAGTAACCAGGTTGCGGAAGCAGGAAGAGTTGGTGGGTTGCATCACTCTCGACCCGAACGACAGTCTGGTGCTATTTTCCGAGTTGGGTTGGGCAAAACGAATGCCTGCAGGTTCTGTCAGACTTACTAACCGGGGCGAAATTGGCACTCAAGCTTTTCGTTTCTCAGAGCCTAAAGATGCTTTAGTTGGCTTGCTGCAGGCTGTTCCGGGTACGGATGTCAAACTTTTTACTAATTCAGGCCGCCTGCTGCGATCGGGTATTGATGCTATAGCTTTTTGGGGGAAAGATGCTGCGGGCGATCGAGTTTTTGACCTCAATCCGGGGGAAAAAATTATCAAGGTTATCAGCAGTCAATAGTCATTAGTCATGGGTCATTCATTGTGTCATTATTCGCTGTGAGTCAATTAAAGCTTGCCTTTTTTGCCTTCGAGCGTATACGTCCAATTCCATTCCCCATTCAGCCTTGTTCCCAGGCAGAGCCTGGGAATAAATACCCATAGGATCTGCCTCCAATTCTCCAATTCTCCAATCTAAAATCTAACATTGTTTAATGGCGCAAGTTGTATTAGAAAATATCTACAAAAGTTTTCCGCTCCGCCAAGGAGAACAGGAAAAAGAAGCAAACACCGTGGCAGAAAGTGTCTCGCCTCTTGCCGATCGCCCTTCGTCTAACAGCGTTTTGCGACGCATTAACCTAACGGTCGAAGATGGGGAATTCATGGTGCTGGTGGGGCCTTCTGGCTGCGGAAAAAGCACTTTGCTGCGATCAATCGCCGGTTTGGAAGTTTTGACTGCCGGCAATATTTGGGTTGGCGATCGGCTGGTTAACGATTTGCCTCCTAAAGACCGAGATATCGCTATGGTATTTCAAAATTATGCTCTCTATCCTCACTTAACAGTTTACGATAATCTCGCCTTTGGATTGCGCCGCTCGGAAAGGGAGAAAGAAGAAGGAAGAAGAAAGAAGGAAGAAGGAAGAGGGAAGAAAGAAGAAGGAAGGGGGAAGATACAAGGAGAAGAAGGACGCCTCCAGAAGATAGAAAAAATTAGGAAGAAAATAGAAGAGGTTATTAATGATTTAGCTTCTAATTATTTAAAAAATCCTCTAAGTTATCCTTTGTTTGAGGATTTTTTAGGAGGAGCGACTCGCAAGTTGCCTCCGGGTTTGCGCTATTTGTCGGAACGGGAAAAGGCTGTAGGAAAACGAGTGCGAGAGGTAGCTGAATTATTGCAAATAGAATCTCTTTTAAATCGCTTGCCAAAACAACTTTCGGGAGGGCAAAAGCAGCGGGTAGCTTTGGGTAGGGCTATGGCTCGAAATCCTGAAGTTTTTTTGATGGACGAACCGTTATCGAATCTGGATGCGAAATTGAGGGCAGAAACTCGATCGCAAATTGTGCAGTTGCAGCGACAATTGCGAACTACAACTATTTATGTGACTCACGACCAAACTGAGGCGATGACCATGGGCGATCGAATTGCTATTATGAATAGAGGTCAGCTTCAGCAAGTAGCTCGACCTCTAGAGCTTTACAACAAGCCGGCTAATCTGTTTGTTGCTGAGTTTATCGGTTCTCCGCCGATGAATTTTTTGGCGGTGGAATTTAGTGCTCCGCTGTTGATTTCTCACCCGCAATTTCGCTTTACTTTACCCGATATTTGGGCAAAAAGTCTACAACAATATGACGGGCGAGGGCTAATTTTGGGCATTCGGCCGGAACATCTGAGCATTAACCCTCCGGCTACCAAAAATCTTTCGGTACAAGTGGAAATTGTAGAGGCTTTGGGACACGAAACTTATTTGGGGGTTTGTTTGACGGATGCTCCAGCGGTGCGGATGCAAGTGCGGGTTCCTCCTGAGCGATCGATCCGAGTTGGCGAGGAGCTTTGGTTGGCAATCGCCCATGACAAAATTCACTTGTTCGACCCTGATACCGAGTTGGCTATTTTTCCTGTTAGGTAAAATCATCAAGGTCGATCGACCGTTATGACCGATATCAGTAATCACAAGCTTGCATTTTTATCGAGGAATGTTATATTTATTTACATAAGCCTTACACAAGTTAACGAAAGGAGTTCGCACTATGCAAGAACAAAAACGCAACGCTTGGAACTGGGGCTTCAGCGAAGGAGCCGAAAATTGGAACGGTCGTTTGGCGATGATTGGTTTCTCTGCCGCTGTCATCATCGAATTGGTTTCCGGTCAAGGCCTGCTTCACTTTTGGGGTCTGATGTAATTTTCTAGTTAAGAATTTTGTGACAATGCAAAGCTTGGGAGTTCCGTAACGGACTCCCAAAATTTTTGCAACCCGATTTCGGCAGCAAATAGCCACTTGCTCTGGGTTATTAGCAGCACAAAATTTAACCGCTATAACTCAAACCGGGGCGGGGGGTCTCCCCCCCAAAAAAAAGAGTGCGAATCACTCTTTTGGGTGATGCTAGCAAATTACTCTAGCGGATATATTCCTTTAAGATGCTGTTGCGGTTGGGATGGCGCAACTTCCGCAGGGCTTTAGCCTCGATTTGGCGAATCCGCTCACGAGTGACGTTAAAGATTTGACCAATTTCCTCCAAGGTCTTCATCCGTCCGTCATCTAAGCCGTAACGCAGCCGCAGTACATCCCGTTCTCGGGGGCTGAGAGTATCCAAAACGCTTTCCAAGTCTTCCCTGAGCAAGTTTTTCGAGACTTGATCTTCTGGCGTTTCCCCGTCAGATTCAATAAAGTCTCCCAGACGTGAGTCTTCCTCTTTACCGATCGGAGTTTCTAAAGAGATAGGCAACTGTGCGGACTTAGCAATGAACCGCAACTTCTCGATCGTCATCTCCATGCGGGTAGCAATTTCTTCTTCCGTAGGCTTGCGACCCATTTCCTGAGACAGGAGTTTGGTAGTTTTTTTGATCCGCGAAATGGTTTCGTAAAGGTGAACCGGCAGGCGGATAGTGCGCGATTGGTCGGCGATTGCCCTGGTAATGGCTTGACGTATCCACCAAGTTGCGTAGGTAGAAAACTTGTAGCCTTTTTCGTGATCGAATTTTTCAGCGGCGCGGATCAGGCCCAAAGAGCCTTCCTGAATCAAATCTTGGAAAGACAAACCGCGATTCATATATTTTTTGGCGATCGACACCACCAAACGCAGGTTTGATTGCACCATTTTTTCCTTTGCCCGACGGCCGACGTGGAGTCGGTGACGGAATGCAGGAAGTGCCATATCTACAGCATTGGCCCATTCGCTGTCTTTGGGTTCGCGGTTATACTCTTCGAGCAGTTGTTCTCGAACTCGCTCTAATTCCAGCAAATCTGCAATCTTGCGCGCTAGTTCAATCTCTTCGTCAGCTCGCAGCAGTCGAATCCGACCGATTTCTTGCAGGTAAAGACGAATAGAGTCTTCAGTATAATGCTTTTTCTTTGCCTGTGCCCGACGGCGGGCTTTGGCGCCTTTGCCAGATTTAGGGTCTTCCTCAGATTGAGAGTCTAAGAATTCTTCTCGATCGTCTTCTTCGTCGATAAAGAGTTCTAACTCGCTCTCAGGTAGAACGCTTTCGGCGCTGCGAAGCAACTCGATTGTTTCCATTTCCGGTGTAATTGTGGTTTCGAGTACGGTGTTAGCTGGGATCATGCCGTCTTCCTCATGCTCCTGAATTAAAGAATAAATAACAGTGGAATAGTGTCTGTTTGTAGTTTAGACAAGTTAGCCAGTATTGACATTCCCGCAGGAAAAAATAGTGGGATTTTTGGTCTGCTAGCTGAATTTGTTACCGAAACTGCACCTGTTTTATGAGTTACGGTTCGAGTTCTGGTTTGAAGCAGTCAGCGCATTCAATCGATCGCAGATTTTAACATCGCGACCTTGAATTGAGCTTGAGGCTTTTTCTTTCGGAGCGAGCTACCACATCATCTGCGATACCTGCCCCAGAGAAGCAAACCATGAAGTACGATCGATCGCACTTCCAAAAATACTGGCTTTTTTACTCGGTACTTCGAGCTTTTACCCGTACAAGTTTTCCTGCACGGAACCGTCTAACTTTTGTATTCGAGGTGTCGAACTTTTGATTTGCCTTGCTTTCACTCTGGTTGTCAGACATGACAGTTGGACGGGAAATTTTCGCCACCTTGGATGTCCGTCTGCTGCCTCAAATGCAACAGCAGAGGGTTGAAGCACCAAACGGGGAGAATTGGATCTTGCAAAGACCTTTCCGATTGTAGCCTTTCTCACAAAAAATGGAAGTTGTTTTCCATTGTTGGTCAAGAACTAGGAAACTCTGTCAGCTTAGCTTGACAATACTAACTCATGTCCGGCTCTGCTAAATCCTGAGAACGGCCCGCAAAAACTTTGGCACGATCAAACGGCGCTGTTTTCTGCGTATATCTGGGTGAACGGCTGCGGCGTAGTTGGCCAGACAGTTAGCAGACAATTTTTGAGTTGCCCAAATTGGAACCAATACAATCCGTGTAGATACACCCATCATTACCCTGTTTCCCTGAATTGAATCATACGCAATCTGCGATTGAATAAAGCTCGTAGCTTTAGTTTTAAGTCGGTAACTCTGGATTAGAGACCGACTCTGACCCCCAATGAAGCGTTGCGGGTTGAGTAATGCAACAGGGGCTTTCATTGTTAAGTTAGCTCAAATCTCAGAAATTGGGTTTAATTTTCACGTTAAATCACATTAAGTTCTTAACGTCACATTCTTATTTAAGCAGTTCGACACGAGTTTGTCGCGTCAATGGCAAAAACCACCAGGATAAATTCTACTGAGAGTTAACCCGCCGCGCAACTCTCGGCTGCGGATTTCTCTAATTTTTTTTTGCTTTCGGTTCGCACTTGCGCGATCGCACATTCTCACAAACAACACAATTCGCCATCTTCCGGAAGTATAACTTCACGATTCCTTTAAATATATCGTGACCGTGTGAAGATTCCATAAAGCCTCTCAATCAATTTTAGGTAGCATTCCCGAATTGTCTTGATAATTTCAAGCAGACGAAAAAAAATCTCCAGCCGATGTTGATGCAACTGCCGGCAGATAATAACTCCGCCAAGGAAGAAAAATTTACCCAGTTAGCGATGTGCTTGCTATGGTTAGAGAAGGCCTAAACTCCAGGATACTTAAAGCAATCGAACGGTAGGACGCTAGTGCGATGCTCAAAATTTTCTTATTATTTACAGCGTGTCATCAGAAAGCACAGAGCCTTGCTTTATCCTCTAGTCAGGTTTAAATTATGTGGCTTGACCTGTAGGAAATGAAGCTATCAAGAAAAATTTCAGATCCGTGTCTATATTGACAACCCAATGAAGGTTTACTAGAAATAATTCACCTTCTTGAGAGAAAGATTTAGTAATTAATCGGGCCGAGATTACCATCTCTTTATAGGGCCTGTTCTAGTCAGGACTTCAGTTTTTTTTATATTTGTGAGTAAGCACTAAAGTCCTGACTGCGAACTTAATGTAACCGCGAGACAGATTACTGCTGATTCCGCAGGCGAGGGTTAACAAACTCGTTTAATCCTTCCCCCACCAAAGACAGTCCCACCACCATTAAAGTCATCGCCAAACCGGGAAACAAAGCTGTCCACCAAATGCCAGTAGGTAGCGCATCTAAAGCTAAACGCAAGTCGTGTCCCCATTCGGGAGTTGCTTCGGGAAGTCCTAATCCGAGAAATCCCAAACCTCCTAATGTTAAAATTGCATCGGCAGCGTTGAGCGCAAACAGCACAGGTACGCTCTGAATCACATTTAGAAACAGGTAGCGCGAAAGCACTGTCCAAGTGTCAGCACCCATTGCTCGCGCGGCTTCGACAAACAATTCGGTTTTGACGCTGACGGTGTGATTCCTGACGACGCGGTAGTATTGAGGGATGTAGGAAATGCTCAGAGCGATCGCAGCATTCAAAACTCCTTTTCCCACTACAAACGCTAGCGTCAAAGAAAGCAGCAGCCCCGGCAAAGTATAAATTGTATCCATTAAAAATAACAACACTCGATCGAGCTTACCGCCCAAATAACCGCTAACCAAACCCAGCGGCACACCGATAAACAAACTCAAAGCAGTGGCTAAAATTACCACTTGCCAAGCAGCCCGAGAAGCAAACAGCGTGCGGGAAAACACATCGTAGCCGCTGCGGCTAGTACCAAACCAATAATTCGCCGACGGCGGTTCGTGGATGGGGTTAATCAAAGCCTCGGTAGGATTTTGCAGCCATCCCCAAGCTTGCATAGCTGGAGACAAGGTGGCTACCAATATAAACACGGCAGTTATTGTCAAACCTGCCCACATCATTTTCATTGACAGGCTTGACGGTGAGGCAATGTTGTTGAGAAATCGCGGCAGTCGGAGGCGGCTTTGAGCCATAATGACGATCGACCTATATAAGACTTTTAGATTTTAGTAGCACTCAGGCGAAAAAACCCGGAACAGTCAAAAATCCTCTTTCTCATTCGCCAAACACTCGCGACAAACCGGGTTTTTTCGCGCGATGGGGCTAAAAAAACCCGGTTTCTCCCCTGCACGGGACTGGCGTGCAGGAAAGAAACCGGGTTTTTGGCAGGCGGGACGCAAGTCGAGTTTAGGTTAAATCTCCCTTGGCGAATCTCAAATCTAAAATCGATCGAATTCCTACAAATTACTGGCAATTAACTCGCGGTACTGGCTTTTCGGCTTAACTCCTTTGAGCTCAGCTACCAAATCTTTGTCTTTAAAATACTGAATCGTCGGCGTACCAATCACGCCAGCATTTTCAGCAATTTCTGGATCTTCTTCGATGTCAATTTCCACGTAGTGGATTTTGCCCTCGAACTCATCTACTACTTTGCTCAAAATCGGCTTGAGGCTGTGGCAAGGCCCACAACTGGGAGAGGCATATTTAACCACAATCAGTCGATCGCTATCGTGGAACAACTTCCGCAAAGCATAACCTCCTTCGTGGCGCGTGTCTTGGATATCAAAGTTCGCGCTGGTTTTGCGTACTTTTTGAGCTTCCGGCGCTGCGACGGGTTGCTCGGATTCCTCGGTTTGGCGGAATTCCTGAGCTAAACCATTGGACGACAGCCACCTTTCTGCCAGCATCGCCCCCATACAACCGCTACCGGCGGCGGTAATGGCTTGGCGGAACTCGTGGTCTTGCACGTCGCCGACGGCGTAAACTCCCTCGACGCTGGTTTCTACCGAACCGTGTTTGGTAACGATATAGCCTACTTCGTCGAGTTCTAACTGACCTTGGAATAGTTGAGTGTTGGGAGTGTGACCGATCGCGTAAAACAATCCTTTCACCAGCAAATCGCTCTCAGCGCCTGTCACGATATTTCTAATTCTCACCCCGTCCATTTTCCCGCCCGGTTCGCCCAAGATATCCACTGCTTCGGTGTTCCAGTGCACGGTAATTTTGGGATTGCTCAGCACTCGGTCTTGCATGGCTTTGCTGGCACGCATTTGATCGCGCCGCACCAGCATATGTACGTGAGAGCCGTATTTTGTCAAATAAATAGATTCTTCCGCTGCGGTGTCTCCCGCGCCGATGACAGCTAAGTCTACTCCTTTAAAAATTGGGGTAGCGCCGTCGCAAATGGCACAGGCAGAAATGCCGTGACTCCAAAATACGTGTTCGCTAGGCAGCCCCAGCCTTTTCGCCGTCGCGCCTGTAGCTATTACTATCGTGTGGGTTTTGATTTCTCTGTCTTCCGATCGCACTGTAAACGGCCGCTGGCTCAAATCTACGTAAGTTACATCTTCGGTGTATAATTCTGCACCCCAGCGCGCTGCTTGAGCTTTCATCCGATCCATGAGTTCCGGCCCGGTGATGCCTTCGGGAAAGCCGGGGAAGTTTTCTACTTCTGTGGTGGTCATCAGTTGACCGCCGGGGACGCCTCCGGCTTGGTAGCCTTCAAAGACTACGGGTTTCAGGTTTGCCCGACCTGCGTATATTGCTGCGGTGTAGCCTGCAGGGCCTGAGCCGATAATTACTAGGTTTTCTACGGTTTCGTTGGTCATAGCTATTTACTTAAACTCATAACGACTTCGTTTTACTGATTCTAGCAGAGTTCAATAGAGTTTGGTTTGATGCCATTGTGCGATCGAGCATCTGTATCTATTGTTGAGGGTTGATCGGTCTTCGGGGCAATTCCAGCTACTTTAATAAGCAAAAACAATCTAAAAGTCGATTTAGTTTTAAATGTTCGATCTATATTGACGGCTGAAATCTTAAGAAAATCTAAAGATGACGAAATTTATTGACTTCATTCTCAATTATTTTACCTATTTACTTGCTTTGAGGCTTGTGGTAGGATTTTCACAATCCAGGGGCATTATGACTAATTTGACTTTTTGACGCTGAAACCTACTTAATTCATAAAATTAGCAAACTCTTCAAATGTAATAAGTACAATAATTTATGCAAAGTCCGCATTTTATGGTTTAAGAATTGTAACGGAGATTTTGCCAAGTTTGACAAAATACAGTATTTGTGGTATGCAAGGTGCAAGCGGGGGGAAATTAGAAGGAAATTTTTAACCGCTTCGGAAGCACAGGCGGGACGCCCGTGCCACGATTAACATAGAATTTTATAATTGTGTCTAGATGGAGAAAATCAAGATATTGTTTGTGTGCAGTCAGAATAAGTGGAGAAGTTTGACTGCCGAGAAAATATGCCAGAAAGTTAGCGGCTACAGCGTGCGATCGGCTGGAACGGAAAAAGGTGCAAGAATTAGAGTCACTGAGGGTCTGGTCGGTTGGGCTGATGTGATATTTGTCATGGAAAAGAAGCATGGCGATCGACTTCGCAGCAAATTTCCCGAAAGTCTCGAAGGCAAGAAAGTTATTTGCCTGCAAATCCCGGACAATTACCAATATATGGAACCGGAGTTAGTTGAGCTCTTGGAGGCAAAACTCAGCCCCTATATGGAAATGCCAGATAACGAGATAAATTTTATGCAGCGAGTTTTGGAACCGGAAGTGATGGATTCCTTGGAAGAGGCGATCGAATACGATTCGATGGACTTTACTGAGGTTAATGCTGCTTTTGCTCAGAGTGCGGCGGCGTTGGGGCCGGTTTTTGGAAACGTTTTAGATGCCGGGACGGGTACGGCGAGAATTCCGCTCGCCCTTTGTCAACTGCGGCCAGCATGGAAATTGACTTGCATTGATTTGTCGGCAAATATGCTGAAAGTCGGGGCCCAAAATGTGGAAAAGGCGGACGTGCGATCGCAAATTAGTCTCGAATTAATCGATGCTAAAGCCATGCCGTATCCAGACAGTTATTTTGACATGGTGATTTCCAACAGCATTATCCACCATTTGCCCGATCCACTGCCGTTTTTGCAGGAAGTCAAACGGGTGTTGAAGCCACAGGGAGCAATTTTTTTGCGGGATTTGCTGCGGCCGGAAAAAGCGGAAATCAGGGATAATTTAGTCAATCTGTATGCGGGAGATTGCAACGCGCATCAGAAACAGTTATTCAGCGATTCGTTGCAAGCAGCATTTACGCTGGATGAAGTTGAGGAGATGATCCAAAATGCCGGGTTGGATGGGTTGAGGATTTATGAATCTTCAGACAGACACTGGACGGCGGAGCGTGCTTGGTGCGAGTCTTTGTAGCACGGGACGATCGCCCGATAAAATTTTATACGCAGTATTGCACACCTTTAAGCTAAATACTTGCCCAAATCCGACCAACTGCGAAATCGACCCAGGACGCTTTTATTGTCAATTGGGAAGCAGGCGAACAATAATCTAGGAATTCAGAGGCTGTTTGTCAGGCATCATCGATTCATACTCCTTTCCAAAATTGTCTAATCAATTTATTGTTTACTCAAGATGCTTAAGCATCTTATATAAAAAATGTGCGATCGAGGTTATGCCGAAAAAGCCCGTTCCGCGACCAGAAAATGAAGAGTCGCATTTGAAGAAGCTCAGGGAAGAACTGGAGATGAGTCAGGAAGATTTGGCGCGAGAGCTTGGCGTTTCGTCACAAACAATCAGTCGCTGGGAATTGGGGAAGAACGTACCCACGTTCACCGTAAAGAAGATGAAAGCTTTGGAGAAATTGCTGGCTAGCATCGGCAGGTTGATCGGCGATTTGCCAGATAATCTGTGATCGAAACCATTAAACAAGCCTACGGATAAATCCGTGGATCACTTTTCCAATCTAAAATTTAAAATCTAAAATCTAATATCACTCGATCGCGCCCTCGGTTTTTAGCTTGATAAAGCGCGCGGTCGGCCGCTGCAATCAAATTTTTTTGTGCAGTGGACGATCGAGGAACCGTACTTGCTACTCCCAAACTCAGCGTCACGAGAGAACACACCTCCGAATTAATGTGTTCGATGTCTAGTTCTTTTATCCAAACTCGAATTTGCTCTGCAATCCAGACAGCTATTTCAGGTGAAGTCCGAGGCAAAATCACTGCAAATTCTTCGCCTCCGTAACGAGCTACCAGAGTCTCCCCCGAAACTGCGCCTGCTGAATAATTTACCGCTGCCACAATAGTTTGGGCTACCTGCTGCAAGCAAGCATCTCCTGCCTGATGTCCGTAAGTATCGTTGTATTTCTTAAAAAAGTCAATATCGCATAAAATTAAAGATAGTTCTGCTGCTTCTTGTCCCAATTTCTGCCATTCTTTCTCTAAGTATTCGTTAAAACAGTGGCGGTTGGCAATCTGAGTTAAGCCATCTAAGTTGGCAAGGCGATACAATTCCGAATTAGCTGCTTTTAATTGAGAATTAGCTGCTTCTAACTCGGATTGCGTGAGCGATAAATTGTAATAAAGTTTGCTCATAGACCAAGTAGCTTGTTGGTGAATTTGGGATAAAGCTACCCACAGTTGATGCACGTCTAACAATCGGTAAACTTGAGGCTCTAACTGCACAACAATCGGCTCGTAAAGCAGTTCAGGTGGTCGCTGCACGGAGCGCTGAGCTGCCATTACAATTAAGGCTACTCCTGGTAAAATCAAAATATCGGTTTGAGCTATTTGATACAAGGCTATAATCGGCCTGCAAGCAAATATATCTACTCCGTAAGGGCGGCTCATGCGTTCCATAAATCGCCGACGCGATATCATCCCTAAAAATTCGCCATTTACAGTCAAGATAACTCCCGGAAGCAGCGGGTGAGATTGAAACAACCGAGCTACTTCTTTGGCGAGATATGAGGAGTCAACCTGAAAATTGAAGAGAGCCAGATCCTTAAGAGTAGACTCTAAAGATAAATTTTGGGGTGAGTTTTCTGGCGAGTTAGACGGCTCAATAAATTCAACAGACACAGCGCAGATCCGAATAAACAATAAACCAGCAACAAAGCTAGTGTCAGCTATTAAATTATATAATTATGTATTTATTACCAGTGGCTGTATTCTTTACTACACTATTTATTTAAGGGGATAAGCTGCTGCGTTAGTTTCTGCCGTGCCTGCATTGCATTGATTCATCCTCACTCAATTATAGATTTATTGAATTATTACTCAATTTTTGACTCTTGGTTTTTTGCGCCGTAAAAAAAACCAGTTTCTGCACCAGTCCTCAACTCATTCGCGGCGCACAAAAACTCAAAAAACCTGGTTTTTAAACCGGGGTCGAGGCTGTAACGAGGTTTTGCATAAAAAAAACGTAGTCTCTGCCGCTGTTTTCAACTCAAAACTCAACACTCAACATTCCCTCACCACCCCCAAGTTCCTGGCCCTCCCTTAAACGGGCCGACAATATCTTTGGTAATCCAGCCGCCGTAAAAATCCCCTGGTTGAGATTGCACTAATTCCCCGTCCACATAACAGGCATCCATCTTGCTCGGATAAAAAGCTACATAATCTTTAATAGCCTCAAAGACTTGGGTGGGATTGGGATAAAACCAAGCAGCATTTACTACTTCCTTTTCTCCCACCGTCACAGTGTAATAACCGGCTTGTCCCTTCCACTCGCACCAAGAACCCCGTAAAGTTTTGTGCAAATATTCCATTTTGATGTCATCGGGGCAGATATAGTAGGCAGGAGGGTGACTTGTCTCCAATACCCGCTGAGGACGGCGCGTGTCGGCGATCGTCACTCCATTAAAAATTATCTGTACGTGTTTGGTCGATGCCTCAAGCCGAGGGGGACGCGGGTAATCCCAAACAGACTCTTGACCAGGGCCGGGATCTATTCGATCGAAGTTCATTTGCACCATCTCTCCTGCAAAAAAAACACTTAGCGACTTAGCATTACAATTTAATGTACCCTTAATCGAGTCGCTGCTTCAGAGCAAACCAGCTTTTCTCCACTCTTGGTAATATGAGTATTCGCGGTATAGATGTTTCCGACTACCAGCCCAATGTCAATTGGCAAGCAGTTGCCCGGGATGGTATTACCTTCAGTTTTGTCAAATCGACGGAGGGTGCAACGTTCGTTGCCCAAAGTTTCGCTCGCAATTGGGCGGCGATGAAAGCGGCGGGGATTCAACGCGGTGCTTACCACTTTTTTCAACCTGCAAGCAGCATTCAAGGACAAATAGATTTGTTCTTGAAAACTGTCAAACTCGAAGCGGGGGATTTGCCGCCAGTCTTGGATGTGGAAACTACAGGCGGTTTGAGTGCGGATCAATTGTGCGATCGAGCCGCAATTTGGTTAGAAGCAGTCGAAAAAGCCACGTTGATGCGGCCGATTATCTACACTTACCCCGGTTTCTGGGACAACCTGGGGACAAAACGGTTTGCCGATTACCCACTGTGGATTGCTCACTATACCACTGCTGAGGAACCTTGGGTTCCCGGCGGCTGGAAAACTTGGACTTTTTGGCAATACAGCGACACAGGCACTGTGTCAGGCGTCTCGGGCAATGTAGACACCAATATTTTTGAAAGCGTCCGAGAAGGCGCCGTAAGTTATAAAGTTGCAGACATCCAGAGGGAATTAAGAATTAAAGGTTTCTATCAAGGCGCAATGGACGGTAAATTTGGAGCTACCACCACAGCGGCGCTCATCTCGTTTCAGAAATCTCAGGGTCTCAATCCAGACGGCATTGCCAGCCTCAAAACCTGGGCCGCTTTGATGCGAAAATCTCCCAAAGTAATTGTTCCCCCTCCAGCCCCGACACCCGTCCCGCAGCCGACTCCTGCTCCGACTCCCACTCCCATATCAGACGTGCGGCTGACTCAGGTATTCTCGTCTTATCAAGCTAAGGCTAGCCAAGATACTGCCTTAATTTGGCTGCAAAGTCAAGTTTCTACCTCTGTTTTAGGGGAATTTGCTCAAAAATGGCGGGCAACTACCTTACCTCCAGACAGTAATTTGCGATTGATAGATGTGGGCAAATTTTATCGCGGTTTAGCAGAACAAGACCAAGCTTTAGATTGGCTGCAAAAACAAATTTCTCCGGCTATTATTGCCGAGTTTGCACAAAAATGGCGCTCTCAATCTATTGTCACTAATTCTCCGATTCGGCTGATAGATGCGTGCAAATTTTATCGGGCTGCACCAAACCAAAACCAGTCTTTAGATTGGCTGGAAGGGCGAATTTCGCCGACCATTCTATCGGAGTTTTTGCGCAGGTGGCAGAATGCCAGTCGATTATAGATTATAGATCTTAAATGTTAGATTGACTCTACAGATGAATCTTGCGATTTGAGATTTTAGATGAGAACTCTACTCTAAAGATGAGTCTGAGGGCGATCGATTTGAGAGGTGAGCTTTTTGATTGGAGATTGACTCCACAGATCAATCTCGAAGTTGAAAGGCTCTATAATAGAAAAGCTGGCAAATCTTGCTATTTGAGATTTGAAATTGACTCCCCATCAAAATTAGTCAAATCCTCTCCCTCTGTGCCCGCAGCCCATCGGACTCTCGAACATAACAGACAATCTCTCGCTTAGCTACAGCTTACTCCCATCTTTGACGCCAACAGAATTATCTGATAAAGTTAGAGCCAATATCAAGGTTTTTTAATCTTATTCGCAAAAATCCAGGGACGTGCCGAGTTTGTAAGCTGCGCCGAAAATAGCGCCTGCACTCCAATTACCCGCGATCCAACCTTTAAAACTAAGCGGGCAGCCTGTAACAATTGTATCTATGGAAATTCCCTTTAACATCACCCAGTTGATGGTCATGACCGTCATCTGTGGCATCAGCGCTCAAGTTCTCGCCGCTTATCTGAAAGTTCCGGCGATCGTCTTTTTGCTGTTGTTTGGCATTTTAGCCGGCCCAGACTGCTTCGGAGTGCTGCACCCCAATCTGCTGGGCAGCGGTTTGGAAGTTATGGTATCGCTTTGCGTAGCGTTAATTCTGTTTGAAGGCGGCTTGAATTTGGAATTGCGAGATTTGGGCAAAGTTTCCGGCAGCATCCGCAATTTAGTTACTGTAGGCACTTTAATTACGCTAATTGGCGGCGGAATGGCCGCACACTGGTTGGGGGAATTTCCCTGGCCGATCGCATTTCTGTATGCTTCTCTAGTAGTCGTCACAGGCCCGACGGTAATCGGCCCTTTGCTCAAACAAGTATCCGTTGACAAACAAGTTGCCGCCTTGCTAGAAGCAGAAGGCGTTTTAATCGATCCTGTCGGGGCAATTCTGGCAGTATTGGTGCTGAATATTATTTTGAATGGCAATGCTGATTTGCTGATTGTGTTCCGAGATTTAATTGTCCGACTTTTCGTTGGTGCAGTCATCGGGGTTGCGGGAGGTTGGCTGCTGGGATTCATTCTCAAGCGATCGCAATTTCTCTCAGAAGACCTCAAAAACTTAGTAGTTTTAGCCGGTTTGTGGGGATTTTTCGGCTTAGCAGAAGAAATCCGCAGCGAATCGGGACTGATGGCAACAGTCCTCTCCGGCATCGTCCTCAGAGCCGCTGCTGTACCGGAAGAAAGGCTGCTGAGGAGGTTTAAAGGTCAGCTCACAGTCCTGGCTATTTCCATGCTGTTCGTGCTGCTGGCGGCCGATTTATCCCTCGCTAGTGTGGTCGCCCTCGGTTGGGGAAGTTTGTTTACAGTTTTAGCTTTAATGTGGGTAGTGCGGCCGATCAACGTTTGGCTGTGTACTTGGAACAGCGGACTGAATTGGCGGCAGAAATTATTTGTTTGTTGGGTAGCACCGAGGGGAATTGTCTCAGCGTCGATCGCATCTTTATTTGCAATTTTGCTCACCCAGCGGGGAATCAACGGCGGCGACTCGATTAAAGCCTTAGTTTTCCTAACAATTATTATGACAGTTTTCGTCCAGGGACTAACGGCCGGACGGATGGCTCAACTTTTGGGCATCACCTCAAAATCGGCAACCGGTGCAGCAATTGTCGGGTCAAATCCTTTAAGCAGATTAATTGCTCGCTTGTTTCAAGAACGCGGAGAATCTGTGGCAATTATCGACACGAACCCGGAAGCTTGTGCACAAGCAGAACGAGAGGGTTTGCGGGTGTTTTTGAGCAGTGCGCTCGACCACAGCGTGTTAGAAGAAGCCGGACTAGAATCGATGGGAACTTTTCTGGCAATGACTAACAACGGCGAGGTAAACTTAGTGTTAGCTCAGCGAGCGGCCGAAGAGTTTGCACCGCCGAGGGTTTTGGCAATATTCCCCAAAGATCCGCAAGCAAATACGCCTGCAAATCAGACTAAAATCAATCAAGCTTTTGTCTCGGATTTGTCGCTGAAGGATTGGAACGAATATTTGAATGACAGCGAAGTGAAATTGGGGGAAACTGAGTTAAAAAGTGAGGGATTGCAGTTTCAGATTGCTCACTTACAAGCTTTGGTTAAAGCCGGGGAGTTGGTGCCGCTGCTGCTGGAAAGGCAAGGATACTTGCAAGTAGTGTCGGCGACTCAGATTTGGCAAGCAGGCGATCGAATTATTTATTTGCTGTACGATCCGACACCGAAATTGTTGAAAAGATTGTCTGGTTCGTCGCAGTCTCGCTTGACTTTGGAAAAGCATCAGGTAGTTGAAGAAGTGCCGATTCCTTCTCCGATGTTAGAGCCGGTTTTGGAGTCAGCGGAAATAGCAAAGGATGCTAAAGTTTTGCAGCCGCCTGTTTCGCGGTAGGAGCAGTATCCTCGATCGTACTCTGTAATCTGCTTGTCGCGATCGTCCTTACTCTGCCTCCCCAATTAAGGTGAACGCCGCCCAATTTCGCGGCTGGGAATGAGTTTTCATCGTGGTTAACATTGCTTGCCGCAATGCCTGTGCTTTGTCGGGATTATTTTGCAAGTTTTGATAAAATTCCTGCATCAATTCCGATGTCGGCGCATCGGGAACCGCCCATAAAGAAACAATTACACTCGGCACTCCTGCCGAAATCAAAGCGCGCGACAAGCCAATCACCCCATCCCCGGTAATTCTGCCGAATCCAGTGTTGCAGGCACTCAAAACGACTAAATTTGCTTGCAGTTTCATGTCAAAAATCTCTTCTGCGGTCAATAAGCCGTCATCGGTGCCCGAGGGAGCCAGGGCGATCGCACTTCCCAATCCGCGCACATCATCCAGCAATCCATGCGTTGCTAAGTGAATAATCGATGCTTGGGGCATTTTTTGGACGATCTGGGCTTTTGTCCCTTGAGCGCCTATGATGGCTTGGGTATTGAGCAGAGGCGCGATCGCGATCGCTTCGGCTTCGGCCCCAGGTAGAGGAGACAATTGCTGTTTGGGTTCTCCGGGAGAGAGAGACACACTCGGCATCGTGGGATTGCCCAATACTAGAGCCCTGCCGCTGTGGGATTGCTTCTGTCGTTGTTGTCGAGTCAAATCCAATACTTGAATCGAAGGGGCGGTGAGAATCGTGTGTTTTTCGATTAAGTAAGTGCCGCTGGCATCTTGCAGGGCGGGAAAGGGCACCTGGAACAGGGAACCTTGGGGAATGAAGATGACGTGGGCATTGGGGTCTTTGGGTAGGAGGCTGGCAATGGGATCAATCAGCAGTTGATGCAGTGTCGGTAAGTCGGGTTGAGGTTGGGTGGAGCCAAAACTGCTGCGACTGCGGACAGCGAGGAATTCTTGGTTGCCAACGATTAAGCTGGCTAGAGAGGCGCTGTGTTTTTGCCAAAGGGGTTTGAGGTCAACTTGGCGGAAGGTGATTTCGCCCGTGGGTTTAATCACCCAGATGTAGAGCGCGGATTCTCGCGGTTTGCTTTTTCCCTCAATCTGAAAGTCCTTGTAGACGATCGAATACTGCACCAAAGTCGCATTCTGTGCTTTCGCGATTTGGCGAATTTGCTCCTGGTTGGGAGCAGAGGCGATAATCGGATTGGCAGAATCAGATGATAAGCGCTCTGTCAGGAGCTCGACAAAGGCACGAGCGCGTCCCCGTTCGGCAATTTCTAACGCTGCGATCGGGTTATTCTGAGCCACCCGGACTCGTTGTAAAGTCCGATAGGTGCGATCTTGTTCTTCAAAGATGGAGACTTTATTCGCGTCGTTGGAGCCGAGCATTTGACGCATCGATTCCCAAACTTGAATCCCGTTCACGAGCATTTTCTCAGCTTCTGTTAGATTGCCAGCCTCCAAGAATGCTGTTCCGAGGTTGTTGAACGCCAAACCTTCACTTGAGCGGTTTTTAGTTTCGCGTGCGATGACTAAACTCTGCTGTATATACTCAATGGCTTTGGCATAGTTGCCCATATGGGTGTAAGCAGTTCCCAAATTGTTCAGTGCATTACCCTCACTGCGACGGTTTTTAATTTCGCGTGCGATGACTAAGTGTTGCTGTGCATACTCAATGGCTTTGGCATAGTTGCCCAGATAGATGTAAGCAGCTTCCAAACCCCCCAGTGCTGAAGCTTCACTTTTGCGGTTTTTAGTTTCGCGGGCGATGACTAACTGTTGCTGTGCATACTCAATGGCTTTGGCATAGTTACCCACCCAGGTGTAAGCAGTTCCCAAACTGCCCAGTTCCCTACCTTCACTTTTGCGGTTTTTAGTTTCGCGGGCGATGGCTAAACTCTGCTGTGCATACTCAATGGCTTTGGCATAGTTGCCCAGATTGATGTAAGCAATTCCCAAAGTGCTCAGTGCATAACCTTCTCCTTGGCGGTCTTTAATGGAGCGGGCGATGACTAAGTGTTGCTGTGCATACTCAATGGCTTTGCCATAGTTGTCCAGAGAGTTGTAAGCATTTCCCAAATTCCCCAGTGCTGCACCTTCACTTTTGTGGTCTTTAATTTCGCGGGCGATGACTAACTGTTGCTGTGCATACTCAATGGCTTTGCCATAGTTCTCCAGAGAGTGGTAAGCAGATCCCAAATTGCCCAGTGCCCTACCTTCCCCAAGGCGGTTTTTAGTTTCGCGGGCGATGACTAAACTCTGCTGCCCATACTCAATAGCTTTGGTATAGTCGCCCATATCCTCGTAAGCGGCTGCCAAATTGCCCAGTGCTGCTCCCTCTCCTTTGCGGTCTTTAAGGTCGCGGGCGATAACTAAAAATTGCTGTGCATACTCAATGGCTTTACCATAGTTGCCCACAGAGCGGTAAGCGAATACCAAAGTGCCTAGTGCTGCTCGCTCCCCTTCGCGGTCTTGAATGGAGCGGGCGATGGCTAACAGTTGCTGTGAATACTCAATGGCTTTACCATAGTTGCCCAGAGAGTAGTAAGCATTTCCCAAAATGCCCAATGCTACACCCTCCCCTTCGCGGTCTTTAAGGTCGCGGGCGATGGCTAAACTCTGCTGCCCATACTCAATAGCTTTGGCCGAGTCGCCCAGAGAGTTGTAAGCATTTCCCAAATTGACTAGTACCCTACCTTCCCCTTCGCGGTCTTTAATTTCGCGGGCGATGGGTAAACTCTGCTGTAAATACTCGATAGCTTCGGCATAGTTGCCCCCAGAGCGGTAAACGACTCCCAAAAGGGTCAGTGCATTCCCTTCTCCTTGGCGGTATTTAGTTTCGCGGGCGATGGCTAAACTCTGCTGCCCATACTCAATAGCTTTGGCATAGTCGCCCAGATAGTAGTAAGCATTTCCCAAAATGCGCAATTCTACACCCTCCCTATTGCGGTCTTTAATTTCGCGGGCGATGGGTAAACTCTGCTGTAAATACTCAATGGCTTTGGCATAGTTGCCCAGAGAGTAGTAAGTGAATCCTAAAAAGGCCAGTGCCCCACTCTCCCCTTGGCGGTTTTTGAGGGCGCGATAAATTTGCAGTGCCTGTTGCCAGGAATTCAGCGCTGCTCTTAATTGCCCGGTCTGATACTGTTGGTTGCCCTGCTGCAAGAGCCGATCGGCCTCTGCTTCACGATCATAGGTAGTTTGAGCGATCGCTGGAAATTGAGAGTCAGAATTAGTTAATGGAGACATAGTGGCAACCAGGAATAGGGAAATGGAAGCTAGGAAAACTTTAGTGAGCCTAGAGTGGGTTGATTTGAGTCGCTTAAATGGGGAATACAGCATAGGATTCTTGAGTTGGAATTTAGAGAATTAGGTTGATCGCTCTTTCTGCCGTCGTGGTGTGATCGCCTCCATCTGCCACAGGCGATCGACCTTCATAGAAGCTTACTCTGCCTCCCCGATCTCGCGGCAGGGATGAGAACTCTAATCTGAATTAGACGACAATTTTAGCGATCGCCCGATCGGTTTGAATCAAACCATTACCCACTGGCCTAGTCAAATCCAAAATCAAAACCTGGCGTGTTTAGATCGTCCATATCCAGAGCCGTCTGCTCTAATGCTCGATTAATATCCGCAGGACTTAAGTGGAAATTTGCAATGCTATCCTATCAACCCATTCCGATTAGCTGTTGTCGTCAAAATGTACTCAACTTGAGCTGGAGTTAAAGTCGGATTAGCATTCAAAACTAAAGCCGCTACACCCGCTACCTGTGGCGTTGCCATAGATGTGCCAGTTAGGGTGTCATAGGTGCTATAGGGAGTTGTAGAATAAATGTCTACTCCGGGAGCAACTAGGTAATCTAAAGGTGTGGAACCCGCACGGTTCGAGGTGTCAGCCATCCTGCCGTTTATATCAATGCTGCCCACTGCAATTCCCAAGCGATCGGCATTACGAGCTGGATAAGCTGGTTGGATGTGACCCAAATTTCCGGCTGCCATAACCACAACAGAGCCTTTGTTATTTGCATACTCAATTGCGTCATGCACCTGGGTGGACGGGGAAAACTCATTTCCCAAGCTGAGGTTAATTACATTTGCTCCATTATCAGCAGCATAGCGGATTCCAGCAGCAATATTATTCAACTCGCCGTAAAGGGAGGCGTCCAACACTCTGACAGGCATAATCTTAGCATTGGGCGCAACTCCTGTGATGCCAAAATCATTTCCTTCCGCCGCGATCGCACCTGCTATGTGAGTCCCGTGACCGTATAAATCCAGATCCATTGGGTTGTCGTCGCTAGCCACAAAATCCCAACCCCGAATATCATCAATGTATCCGTTGCGATCGTCATCAATGCCGTTTGCAGCAATTTCACCAGGGTTCTGCCAAATATTGTCATCCAAGTCAGGATGGGTGTAGTCAACACCACTATCCACCACAGCTACAACAATCCCATTTCCTGTAATGTTCTGATTCCAGACTTCCGGTGTATTTATGACATCTAGCGCCCAATTATTCCCGCCCAAATCGGGAATATCAGGGAAAGGATTTGAGCGGTTTAAGGTGCTGGAAACTGCGGCATTTGCATTCACCAAACCGTAGCCGTAATTACTATTAAAAGTGCCGCTAGGTGTGGGAATATTTAGTTCAGGAATAGAGGTGGCAGAAAGATTCAGGTTGTAATTAGTAGAGTTGCCTAAGAAGCTAGAGACTTGGACATAGTATGTTCCTGGAGCCAGATTCGATACATTAATGACATCGGGGACGATGCCACTCTCAAGAGAGTAGTCAATAGTTTCCCCAAAATCAACTACACCGTTGCGGTTTCTATCTTGAATTAGCTTTACGTCAGCATCCGCTCTCAAACCGTCTAGACGCAGGCTAAAATTGCTCTTAGTGTTGATATCGAATCGATAGAAATGGTTGGAAGTTCCAACTCCGACAAAATCAGTTAAGTTGATGCTACCATTTTCAACACCAACAATATTACGAGCTATCGACAGAGAGTTCCCTGGATCGGCGAAATTCAACTGGGAAGCAGATATCGTTCCTGTTAGCGGATCTGCGTTGGCGATCGTTGATTGTGACTGCGGTTTGAGTTGAGAATCGGGGACATCGCCACTAACTCGATCGCTCGCAGAGTAACTGAAGTCAGCGCCTGCATTAGCTACAATAAAATCTGCTATCTGTGTCTGTGGGTCGAAGCTGGATGCTGTGGAATTAGTCAAGCTAGATTCAGGACTATAACCAGGAATATTCAATGGATTGATCGCTGGGTTGAGCAAGTCGCTGTTAGCCGGAAATGTTGATTGGGCGAGATCGTTTGACTGTTGATTGAAATAAAGGCGCTCGTTAGAATTAGTTGTGATGTCTAACATAATTTAAAACCTCAGATATTTAGATTCATTCTTGATTTAAATCTTACGCAGCACAGATCGAAAAATCATCCGTTCTACCCACAGACTTGATCGAGTACGGGGTGCAAAATAGATTGCGGGAAAGTGCAATGTAGGTGAATATGTAGAGTAGATGGTTCACTTCCATCAGTGTTAAGATTATTGAGACGCGATCGCGAACAAAGATTAATTCCCCAGTCCGCCAGGGAATTAATTCCCTGTCTCATAGCGCAAGTCCTCTAAAAGAGGACTGAAGAATATAACTCAATAGTCCTCTTTTAGATATAAATGTCGCTTTTAGGCACTGAAGTTTTCAATAGCCATTGATGAGGAATTTATTCCTCGCTACGAAGCTGTAAAAAGCGATCAAAATCCCGGAGCAGAGATAATACTACCTTGAAGATCTGCCACTCTTGCATTTTCCACAAAGCCTACTATCTCGCCGGAATTCCTAACTTTAATTAGAGTGCCTTGAGTCTGTACCGGTTGAGCATCTAATGTACCGAGCGGGGTCAATAGGTTGAAAATTTCTGGTGCATCAAAGTCCAATAAAACTGTGATGTTTGTCACGTATTGCAAGTCTACATCAGTAGCATTCAAACCACCTGCCAATCCAATTCGATCGACGCCAACTCTGAAACCTAGAATAAAATCGGCATTATTGACATCTGTAACTCCGGGTTCTGCTTGGATGACGTACAAGTTACTGCCCCCGATTTTGAGTGAATAATTATCATCCAAACCTGCTAAAATATCCTGACCCAAACCTCCCACCAGAGTGTCATTTCCGCTACCGCTGATTAACAAATCATTGCCTCTGCCGCCCAAGAGAATATCGTTTCCTGGATCACCTATTAGAAAATCTGCATCTTGACCGCCACTGAGAGAGTCATTTCCCTCTTCTCCAGTCAGGAAGTCTTTACTTTTGCCTCCGAATAAAGAATCGTTGCCCAAATCCCCGCTGATAAAATCTTCTCCATCGTTGCCATAAACCAAATCATTAGCTGTTGACCCAGTGACTACATCGTCACCTGCAAGCATCCAAACTCCCAAAGGAAAATTAGTTGCATCTGCGATCGACAAAGTAACAACTTCGGATGTATTGTCGCCAATTAATAGTCGAGATTCTGACGGAGCGGGTTGTAAAGCCATAAAAAAATCCTCTTAACACTTGACTTAAATCTTAAGCAACCCAGATGGGGAAATCATTCGTTCTACCCACAGACTTGATGAAGTACGGGGTGCAAAAGAGATTGCGGGAAAGTGCAATGTAGGTGAATATGTAGAGTAGATGGTTCACTTCCATCAGTTTTGAGATTGAGATAACTCGGCGGTTGAAACCCCGTCTACACAAACAAAGTCGGCCTGCGCCGACTAAAGAATAAAGCTCGTTTCCGATTGCAGGGGAATTATTAGTATCCGAAAAGGAGACGGCAGTGCGGTTTCCCTAGAATGTTATTTTGGGTAGGGAAACCGCACTGCCGTCTGCTCTATGATTCCGGTACAACCGGAATTGATATAATTTAGGATAAAATTTAGGAAAAAAACATTGAGCCAATTCACTATTCCTAAAAACTTACTCTGCCTCCCCAATCAAAGTAAATGCCGCCCAATTTCGCGGCTGGGGATGAGTTTTCATCGTGGTTAACATTGCTTGCCGCAATGCCTGTGCTTTGTCGGGATTATTTTGCAAGTTTTGATAAAATGCCTGCATCAATTCCGATGTCGGCGCATCGGGAACCGCCCATAAAGAAACAATCACACTCGGCACTCCTGCCGAAATCAAAGCGCGCGACAAACCAATCACCCCATCCCCGGTAATTCTGCCTTCTCCAGTGTTGCAAGCACTCAAAACGACTAAATTTGCTTGCAGTTTCATACCGAAAATCTCTTCTGCGGTTAATAAGCCGTCATCGCTACCAGAAGGAGCCAGGGCGATCGCACTTCCCAATCCTCGCAGATCGTCGAGCAATCCGTGGGTTGCCAGGTGAATAATTGATGCTTGGGGCATTTTTTGGACGATATGGGCTTTTGTCCCTTGTGCGCCTGTGATGGCTTGGGTATTGAGCAGAGGGGCGATCGCTCTAGCTTCGGCTTCGGCTCCAGGTAGAGGAGATAATTGGCGTTTGGGTTCTCCCAGAGAAAGAGACACACTTGGCATCGTGGGATTGCCCAAGACTAGAGCCCTGCCGCTGTTAGGTTGCTTCTGTGCTAACTTCTGTTGTCGAGTCAAATCCAATACTTGAATCGAAGGGGCGGTGAGAATCGTGTGTTTTTCTATTAAGTAAGTGCCGTTGGCATCTTGCAGGGCGGGAAAAGGCACCTGGAACAGGGAGTCTTGGGGAATGAAAATGACGTGGGCATTAGGGTCTTTGGGTAGGAGGCTGGCAATGGGATCGATCAGCAGTTGATGTAGTGTCGGTAAGTCGGGTTGGGGTTGGGTAAAACCCGTGCTGCTGCGACTGCGGACAGCCAGGAATTCTTGATTGCCAACGATTAAGCTGTCTAGAGAGGCGGTGTGATTCTGCCACAGGGGTTTGAGGTCTACCTCGCGAAACGCGATCTCGCCCGTGGGTTGAATCACCCAAATGTAAAGCGCGGATTCTCGCCATACTTGTTTGCCCTGAATCTGGAAGCCGTCGTAGATGATGGAATACTGCACCAAAGTGGCGTTCTGTGCTTTGGCGATTTGGCGGATTTGATCCTGGTTGGGAGCAGAGGCGATGACCGGATTGGCATCACCAGTTGATAAGCGTTGTGTGAGTAGATCGACAAAGGCACGAGCACGTCCCCGTTCGGCAATTTCTAAGGCTGCATTGGGGTCATTCTGAGTCACCCGAACTTGTTGTAAAGTCCGATAGGTGCGAGCTTGTCCTTCAAAGATGGAGACTTTATTCGCGTCGTTGGAGCCGAGCATTTGACGCATCGATTCCCAAACTTGAATCCCATCAATCAGCATTTTCTCAGCTTCTGTTGGGTTGCCAGCTTTCAAGAACGCCAATCCGAGGTTGTTGAGCGCCGCACCCTGCCCTTTGCGGTCTTTAATGGAGCGGGCGATGGCTAACTTTTGCTGTGAATACTCAATGGCTTTGGCCCAGTTGCCCAGATAGCTGTAAGCTACTCCCAAATTGCCCAGTGCTACACCCTCCCCTCGGCGGTCTTTAATTTCGCGGGCGATGGCTAAACCCTGCTGTGTATACTCAATGGCTTTGGCCGAGTTGCCCAGATAGCTGTAAGCTAGTCCCAAATTTGCCAGTGCTACACCCTCCCCTCGGCGGTCTTTAATTTCGCGGGCGATGGCTAACTTTTGCTGTGTATACTCAATGGCTTTGGCATAGTTGCCCAGATAACTGTAAGCGGCTCCCAAATTGCCCAGTGCTGCCCCTTCCGAGGGGCGGTTTTTAATTTCGCGGGCGATGGCTAAATGTTGCTGTGTATACTCAATGCCTTTGGCAGAGTTGCCCAGATCGACGTAAACGGCTCCCAAATTGCCCAGTGCTGCCCCTTCCAATTGGCGATTTTTAATTTCGCGGGCGATGACTAAACTTTGCTCCCAATACTCAATGGCTTTGGCATAGTTGCCCAAAGACAGGTAAGCGAGTCCCAAACTGTGCAGTGCCCCACCCTCTCCTGGACGGTTTTTGAGGGCGCGATAAATTTGCAGTGCTTGTTGCCAAGAATTTAGCGCTCCTCTTAATTGGCCAGTTTGATACTGTTGCTTACCCTGTTGAAACAGCCGATCGCCCTCTGCTTGACGGGCATCGATCGCCTGAGCAACAACCGGGAGTTGAGAGTGCCGAGGAATGTAAAAGGCAACAGACAAAAGGCAAAAGGCGAGGGGAAAAAGGAAGCCCGATCGCACTTTACAATTACTGGATTTAAGCAGTTTTAGCGAGAAAGATTTCATAGGATTTAGTCTTTGGATTGCGAAGGTTAGCGCTGTCCTTGGCGCTGTTGTTCGATCGCCCTAATTTGTCGCAATCGATCGCTCCAATCTTTCAAAGGTTCAGCTTCCGAACTAGCGAGAGAATCTAGCAGTTCCAGCACCGCCGCTTGGCTTTGAGAAGTCTCAGAGGCTTTACGCGCTTCTGCGATCGCGTCATACCACAGCCCCGCCTCCGCATACAAGTCGATCCGCCGTTGGGGAGTTTGGGCTGCTGCAAGTTGAGACTGCAACGACGCAGCAGGCTGGACTACTTGGATTTCTGCCGCCGCCACCACATTGCTCGGAGGATCATCCGGATCGCAGACCAACACCACTTGCCACTGATAGGATTGCCCGATCGACAGTTGGGGCAGATTTGAGGGCAAAGCAACCGACATTATTCCTGGCTGACTCTGCATCTCGGTTCTGTAGAGCAGTTGTCCCGTGCGAGTAAACAGCCGGAATTGCAGCGGACGAGGAGGGCTATCGGGTACAAACCAGGTAAAGGTCGGATGCCCAGAAATCGTCACTCCCACATGGCTAAACGGCACTAAGGCAGTCAATCTCGCCGATGAATTACCTTCACAACTGCTGCTGCGAGTGGTATTCGTCCCCGTTTCTTTCGGTTTAGAAGGGTTTTGAGGAGGAGTGTATTTGGCCAGCGCTACAGGAGCGACCCAGAACGAAATACTCAGCATTAAACTCGCAATGCCGGCAGAGTAAACGGTTCGACGCTTCAACTCGTGAGTCATCATCTGAATCCTCATCTGTAACTATCTTCTAGAGTAATCAAGAATACACAAACACAATAGAGGACTGTCCGCAAGCTTCGTTTGCGGGAAGGTGCAAAGATATTGGTATCAGCTTAACCCTCTTTTGTCACTCTCGTGGTAGTATAAGGAGTGACACACCCCAAAAGCATTGCCAGTCCTATGGTAGAGC
>NZ_JAUBUE010000097.1:0-6712 GCF_036705305.1 Microcoleus sp. B3-D7
ATTTTGAATCGAACCGAATCGAACCCAATCAATTTTGAATCAAACGGATTTAATTTTGAATCGAACCGAATCGAACCGAATCAATTCCGAATCAAACGGATTTAATTTTGAATCGAACCGAATCGATTCCGAATCAAACGGATTTAATTTTGAATCGAACCGAATCGATTCCGAATCAAACGGATTTAATTCCCATCAATGGGAATTGATTAAGGTCATTTAATAGTGGCAAGCGCGTGACACACGGCTATAAGTGTCCTCAGCCGGAAGGGCGCATGGCTATTTTTCCGACGGTCTTCTAAATTTTTTCACTTCGGCAAACATTTAACAGCCAGTCGAAAAAATCCCGCTAGAGATTTAAGCGAGGATACTCCTAATTTTCCCACCCACTCCAAAATCTTGTTCTAGGCGGGGATACAACACTTTTCCCGCCTACGACTCTAAACATTTACAGCTACATCAAAATACAAAAATTTCTGATTTTTATTTGACTCTCTACCTTTTAGAAGTGGGAGGGCATTTTTAGACCACAGCGCATCAAGCATCTTGGCAGTCACATAAGCCCAACAATTAGCTTTGAGGCAAAAGCTAGATTGTAGCGATAGAAGAAATAAGCCAAGCTTATCAGCTTGGTAATTGCCTAAACAGCCATTTGCCTGGCGCGATACATCACTTTTTAGCGGGTTCTAGCACGTTCACTGGCTTCTGAGGCTTTGATGTCATAACCAGAGTTAGGATCAGTTTTGTGCAGTTGCATTAACAGGTCAATGTAGAACTGGTAATAATTTTGTACGCTGGCAAAGTAAGAAGTGCGGAATTCCGAGCTGACAATTTTTGTGCGGAGGCTTTCAATAATTTTGAGGGAGGATTCAATGTTAGTAAGGGCTTCAGTGAGATTGCCTTGAACACGTTTGACAGAAGCGATGTTGGCGAGGGTGAGAGCTTCCTGTATGCGATCGCCTACTGCCCTTGTCACGGGAAGGGACTGGCTGAAATATTCTAAAGCTTTCTGTTTTTCTCCCAAATCTGAGTAGACACTGCCGATATTGGTGAGGGTGCCACCTTCCCCCCGGCGATCACCTATTGCCCGATACATGGGAAGGGACTGACTGAAATATTCTAAAGCTTTCTGTTTTTCTCCCAATGCTGAGTAGACAGCACCGATGTTGGTGAGGGTGGTAGCTTCTTCAGAGCGAGCGCCTATTGCCCGGAATAGGGGAAGGGACTGGCTGAAATATTCTAAAGCTTTCTGTTTTTCTCCCAAGTCTGAGCAGACAATGCCCGTAAATAGGAGGGTAGTAGCTTCCTCAGAGCGAGCGCCTATTGCTCGGAATAGGGGAAGGGACTGGCTAAAATATTCTAAAGCTTTCTGTTTTTCTCCTAATTCTGAGTAAATACCGCCGAGCCAGTTAAGGGTGCTAGCTTCCTCAGAGCGAGCGCCCGCTTCTCGATACAGCTTTAATGCTTGTTCAAACTTGGGGAGCGCACTTCTTAAAGCTTCCGTCGTTCCTTGCTGGTAAAGTTGTGTTCCTTCTACTAAAGCTTTTGCAGCAGCGTCGTTACTGTTAGTTTGTGCTGTTTGTAAGCCTTTATCAACGGACACGGCTGTTGCCACTGGCTGACTTAACTGAACTAAAAGTGCGATTGACATACCACCTAAAAACCATTGAGCGTAATTAAACATAAACACCCTTTTTGTTTTTTTTTCCATCTTACTCACTAGCTCGCTTAGTGTAAAGGCAAGGAGAAGTTAGGATAATCCGGAGTCGAGCTAGACCGAGAAAGAAACATATCCTGAGCCAACGCCTAGGACTGCTACAGGTTCATCAGGATATAGGCTTATCCTGATCCAGGGTTTAAAGTTACCTAAAGCATTCTGCAACCGCTCTCTGTAACCATTGGTTATTTACCAATCCACTGTGTCACGCGGTTCAGCGTTAAAAGTATCCTTCTGAATTTCTACAGCCGGAGAATTCAGGGGAATTAGTCCATAATGCCTAGCTGGGTCCTCCCAACCATTTCCGTACATTTTTTTCAACCAGGGAATGTCTACCAGTGAAGAGGGTTCAATTTTCGTGGTAACTAGCCCTGGATTAGCCAGAGCTTCCGAGTACATCTGTTTAAATTCTTTCAAATACTCAATCCCGTGTTTATTAAGCCAAGCTTCTTTGCTAGCTATCTTGAACGAACACTCTTCAATTTTCTTCAAACAAAACTTTTCAAAACTCTCTCTCTGTTCTTTTGGGAGAGTTTGAAGTAAGTTTGAGTAAGTCTGAATAGTCTGAGACGTTTTAGAACCCTTTCCTGGCAATACTTTCAGCTTTTTGGAGTCCGATTTTTCGGAGTGAGAGTCCGATTTTTCGGAGTGAGAGTCCGATTTTTCGGAGTGAGAATCCGATTTTTCGGAGTAAGAGTCCGATTTTTCGGACTTTCTTCTCGGCGTACAAAAATTGTTAATCTGAACGTCTGCGTGTGTGAAACTAAACCAACCCATCCTTTCAAATTTAGCGACCGCAGTATGATAGACACTTTTGCTAACTCCAGTCGCAAGTAAAATCTCAGCAACTTTGACTTTAGCGGGTCTGTCGCCAAATCGGTCAAGTTTGAGGAAATAGAAGAAAAGCTTTGATTCGACCTTGCTCAGACCATACTCGATAATCTGGTCTACAACGTCATCTTTAATTTGAATGTAAAGCTGTTTAGACTCTGGGCAGAGGGAGAGATTCGCGCCAGTGCTGGAAATTTGACCGTTGATCGCAGTAGAATATGTCATAAGTCCTTTGCTCGCCCTAAGCGAGTTTGAGGGTGGATTGAACCAAAAGCCACTGCCGTCTAGTTCCAATTAGTTGCAGTGGTTTTTTGGTACCTGTAGTTTAAAAATTTTGAGCACAGAGTGGAACCGCTCGCTAAAAAATAAGCGAGTAGATAAGTGAATCGCTGCGAGCGCAACCATTCAATTCAATCTTGGGGATAGGAATAAAGATTTTGGGCGGGTCGCGACTCGTCTCAATCTTGCAGAAGTCAGCGCCGCGGGGCGTAAGCACGTCTATGACCCAAAAGAAAATATTGACTAACAGCTTAAAAAAGTGGGTTTCAAGTTTAGCAAGGTGCATTGCTTTGATTTGATTCTTGAGGTTCTGCCCAAGTGCATCAATGATTCCACTCCAAAAACTCATGTAATATTTTCGTTTCTTTAGCGGAATTGATTGGCGCAACATCCAAAACAAGCTCCCCTCGGAAGACAGGGAGAACAGATATTCGATAGATCCGACTTCAATATCTATATACATCTTGTGATTCTACCGCTACCTGATCACAACTGGTAGGGATTTTGTTTATCTTCCGCCTAGGGGTTGATAGTGTACCAGATATATATTTGTTTGGGGAGTTTACCGGGTATCACCAGACCCGGTGTAATCCCTTGGTTTATGTAGCGCGGCTGGGGGGGGCGGGCCATAGCCCGGCTGCTCCCCCCCAGCCCACGTATCTATTATCCTCCTTTTTCACCAAATTTATTAATTAATTCCTCAAGCTGCTTTTTTCCTTCAGAGAATTTACGTCCCTTTTTGCCCAAGATATTTTCTATAATCCAGGTTGCAGTTTTACCTTGAGTCTGTGCGGCTTCCACTTTCCACCACAGTTGTAAGTCACTAGCATCAGCCTCGGAAGTGGTAGCGGAAGTTTCAGGCGGTAAGTCGTTAGTATATATAGCTTCCAACGCTTCCCGTTTAGCTTCCACTTCCTCCTCGGAAGCTGCCAAAATTGCCTCAGCTTCCTTGCGCCGCTGTTGCTCTGATATGTAAATGGAAGTGCTAAGCTCATCCGCTACATCCGCATCAATAGCCCGCTCTTTCATTGCCTCAAACTCTTCTGCTTTGGCTAATTTGAGAGCAGAACGCCGTGCCTCAAAACAGCAGCCAAAGCCAGACACCAGGGCGATGCCTTGAATGAAGTTGTGCAAAGGAATTTTACGGGAGAAAATAAACGGAGGAGCCAGCCAGAGGGTAAGTCCCGAAACTGACAATAAAGAAACTCTCAAAAGCGACATAACATCACCCCCACGCCAACTAAAGCACCGACTGTGCTGGCAATCAGTCTGAACCTAAATTGCAGCAAGTTTATTTTGAGGATTGCAATGATTGCATCGTCGAGTACCCAGGCAGCAGCACTGACAATAAGCTTGAGGGCAAAGAGGGCTTGTACAAACAACAGCAGAGAAGGGTGCAGCGATGCCAACCAGCAAAGGAAGCTGGAGGTGATCGCAGTCAGCAGGAAGTTGTTGCCGAGAGCGATCACTCGAATCATTCTTTATTCCCTCCCAGCAGTTTGGCTTTAATAGCCTCAATCCTTTCGGTAGCACGATTCTCGGCTTTTTCTAAACCGACCCCTAGCTTGGCGTACCCAGGAGCCAAGCCGAGCAAGTGTTTCGCCAAGCCCACATCAGCTTGTTTTTTGGTGAGTTCTACCGTGGCAACCAGTTTCTGATGCTTGCGGTACGCCTTGTGTACTACGCCGTCCGCTTCCTCAATCTGGCTCGTGGCCTTGAGATATTTTTTCGTGTAGCGAGCGCCCTCGACTTTTTCCTTTGCTAATTTCTTCCGCTCGTCCGCTTCTTCTTTGGTGTAATAGCGCGGGGCCTCGATTATTGCGGCTGTGCGGATAGATGCAAAATTGCCGGGGTTGAGCGGTGTAATTACCCCCGCATCAGTTGGGGCAGCTAGTTTCTCAGATTTACTCGTGATGGCGGCAGAGATTTCGCCGCCAAATAATTTGGTCATCATGCCCATTATTTTGCTCCGATTTGAATATTTACGCGGATGGGAGGAAATAAGTTCAGAGGGTTAATTTGCTGCCACATAGACATAGCCAGCACAAAAACCCCCGCCGATGCGAGTACAAATGCAACGAGTTGAGCAAGGTCAACCCAATTTAGGAAACTGATGGAATTTTGGGGAGTGAAGCTGCACACCGGGGATGAACCATCATTAATCCATCCGCTTGTGTCATGCGATTCATTGTCTATAGGGCAAAGAATGTGTTCGACACATTGACATGAATCCAAGTGTTCATTTTTACGACCAGGGCAATCAACACAGTAAGCCTCGCAAACAGCTTCCCAAGTGGAAGTTTTGGAAAGTTTGCCAAATTTTTTGGCTTCATCGTTAGTTAATTCGAGGCTGTAAGCGTGTGCTTTTAAATGGTCAATACGACGACGATTGACGATTGGTTCAGTCATGGCAGAACCTCACGTCAAACATGAATAATTGCGATCGCCCCTCAAGGCAATCGGCTGAATATGGCATTATAGTTAGGCTCCAAACGTTCTGAGATAACGGTTTGGGGAAGTCGTGACTTGTTTAGCGGGCTCAATCGCTACTCAGTCGCGCGTCAATCTTCCTTAATTACTTACGATCGCAGGTTTTACGCCTTGGTGTCAAGCAGGAATTGTAAAGTTTTCCCGCGCCCAAGCGTTGAATTGTGTGTCTTACATTTATTAACATTGTCTTACGTCTGTTTAGCAGTTGTCTAACAATGTCTTACATTTGTTTAACAGGTTTAATCGCGTGACACAGGGAGTTTCTGCTTGTTGGAGAATCTTTGCCCCCTCAGCCGGGGAGGCTTACGGTATTTTTCCGACGACCGGAACAAGATTTTGCATCTAAACAGAAAACTAGCGGCCGTCGCAAAAATACCGCTGTAAGTTTACGCGGGGAAACGCTACTTCGCCACTTAGAACTTGTAACCGTTGCAGCTTCATCAAGGTACTTCCATTTCCCAATCAGCGCCTCAAGCATCTTGGCAATCAAATGAGCCTCAACAATTTAGCTTTGTCTCCACAGCTAAATTGTTGAGGCAAGACTTAGAAGCAGGAAGACAATTGAAACTACTCTCTTGAGGCTAAATAATCTTCTGCCGAAGTTCCCTCAGACGAAAACGGCGTTGCTAAGGAACGCAGTTCCGAAACTGTATCCCTCAAAGCATCAATTTCTTGGGTCAAACTGCTTACGTCGCCCTCGAGCATAAAATTTTTGCTTTCTGAGGCTGCATACCTATCTTTCCAGCAAGAAATTTTTTCTTCAGAGTGTTTAAGAGCCTGGTCTTTTACTGTGGTTGCTTCGAGCAATGTGTTGTAAGATTTTGCCCAGGCTGTATTTTTTTCGAGCAAGTGAAAATTAGACTGTGCTAGAATCTCAGTCTCTTTTTTTAGTGCAAAGAGACTTTTCTTAGCATGGGAAAGTTTGTTATACAAACTAACCCATTTTAAGCTATGCTTAGACATGGATTACAACGTCCTTTTATTGTTGTTTTTTTGGTGGTAACAGTTACAAGTTGCGCCACCGGAGATTTTTAATTGAAACAAGAGTCCTACCTGAATTGCCGTTCAGGTGGGCTTTTTGCTTTAATTATCAGAATTTGACCTTATAGAAAAGCATAACAGATTATTTAAATTTTATGACCTATTTCCCATTTTTTTTTCTAAACACAACGCTTTGTTGGTTCAAGAACCGATGGAAAATAGATGCGAATCGATTCCGAATCGATTCCGAATCGATGCGAATCGATTCTGAATCAAACGGATTTAATTTTGAATCGAACCGAATCGAACCCAATCAATTTTGAATCAAACGGATTTAATTTTGAATCGAACCGAATCGAACCCAATCAATTTTGAATCAAACGGATTTAATTTTGAATCGAACCGAATCGAACC
>NZ_JAUBUE010000098.1:0-6667 GCF_036705305.1 Microcoleus sp. B3-D7
GCTGCTTTTTACCTTCGGAGAATTTGCGCCCCTTCTTGCCGAGAATATTCTCTATAATCCACGTCGCAGTTTTTCCCTCGACTTGTGCCGCTTCCACTTTCCACCACAGAGCTAAGTCACTAGCGTCAGCCTCGGAAGTGGTAGCGGAAGCTTCTGGCTGTAAGTCGTTGCTATACAAGACCTCCAAGGCTTCCCGTGCTGCTTCCACTTCCTCGTCGGAAGCTGCAAGAATTGCTTCCGCTTCCTTCCGCCGTTGCTGTTCCGCCACGTAGATGGAAGTGCTAAGCTCGTCCGCCACATCAGCGTCGATCGCCCGCTCCTTCATAGCCTCAAACTCCTCAGCCTTGGCTAACTTCAGAGCGCATCGGCGACCTTCAAAACAGCAAGCAAAACCCGACACCAGGGCTATACCTTGCATAAAATTGTGCAGGGGAATCTTGCGGGAAAAGATGAACGGGGGAGCTAGCCACAGTGTGAGTCCAGAAACCGACAATACTGAAACCTTCAAGAGCGACATAGCATCACCCCCACACCGACCAAAGCACCGATAGTGCTGGCAATCAGCCGAAATCGAAGCTGTAGCAGGCTAATTTTCAAAACGGCGATGATGGCATCATCCAGAAGCCAAGCAGCAGCAGAGACTATCAATTTGAGCGCGAACAGCGCTTGCACGAATTCCAACGCAGAAGAGTGTAGCGAAGCCAACCAGCAAAGGAAGCTGGAGGCAATCGCCATAAGCAGAAAAGAGTTGCTCAGAGCGATCGCCTTTATCATCGGTTTTCTCCGCAGTAGACTTTCAAATGGCGGGATTCATTAGGCTTTGGTGGTGGTAAGATACGGGCCGCTGCATTCAGAGCGTCGTAAGCATCAATTTCAGAATTGGAATGAAGCCGGACTACTTGACTTGTTTGTCCGTCAACAATCACAAAGACATCCCGGTGATATTTCATTTTTCCGCTCCCCCGGTAAGCTTCGCTTTGATGGCTTCAATCCGTTCGGCAGCCCGAGTTTCTGCCTTTTCAAGTCCAACTCCCAACCGGGCGTATCCAGGGCGTAAGCCGTGCAAGTGCTTACTTAAGCCCACATCAGCTTTCTTCTTTGTGAGTTCGCCAGTGGCAACGACTTTTTCATATCCCCGGTGTGCCTTGTGTACCTTTGCATCAGCCAGCTCGACCTGACCCATTGCTTTGTAGGCTTTTTTTGCGTAGCGAGCACCCTCGGTTTTTTCCTTGCCAAGCTTCTTCAGTGCGTCCGCTTCTTCCTTGCTAAAGTAGCGGGGAGCTTCGCAGATGGGCGAGGTACGGATACTGGCAAACGTACCCGGATTGAGCGGGGTTATCACGCTGCCATCTGTCGGAGCGGTTAATTTCTCGCTCTTGTGGCTGATAGCATCGCTGCTATCGCCGCCAAATAGTCGGGTCATTGTTCCCATTATTTTGTGGCTCCAATTTGAATGTTTACGCGGACTGGAGGGAGAAGATTTAGGGGGTTGATTTGTCGCCAAAGACTCATTGCCAGCACAAACACTCCCGCAGATGCGATCGCGAGTGCGATGAGTTGCCCAAGGTCAACCCAGTCCAGAAAGTTGGTAGAAGTTTGGCGAGTAAAGTTGCAGACCGGGAATGAACCGTCATTAGTCCAATCGCTTGTGTCTAGCGGTTCGTCTAGTACGGTAGTAACCTGCGAAGGGATGCCGTAATTTTCAAACAGCGCTTCCCATGTAGCAGTTTTGCTGAGTTTCCCGAACTGCTTAGCGTCTTCATTGGTGAAGCCACGGTCAAAGGCGATCGCCTTAAGTTTGTCGATGCGACGGCATTCTCGTGCTGGAGAAGTCATCATTCCCCCAGCTTGCTAATAGCAAGTATGAGAGCTAGTACGCGACGTGCTTCTAAAAGTGCAGTTTCGGCACTTTTGAGTTGGCTTGGAGCACGCTCAAACCAACAGTCAAGGAACAGTAGAACCTTTGCACCTTGGCGTCGCCTCGCAACGAAATCTCGCGCCACAACAACAAACTGTTCCTGCAAGCGGACAGCAGAAATCTCGTCAAGGGCTAAAGCTAGACTCCAATTAAGTTCCTCAAACGTTTTACGGTCGAGCGTGACCGTAGGGACTTGCTCGCACAATAAGAATTGCGATCGCCCGTCCGTAGAGGGCGGTAAATTTGGCATGATTATTTAGCTCCAAACGTTTCCAGTTAACGGTTGGGGAAGTCGTGACTTGTTTAGCGGGCTCAATCGCTATTCAGTCGCGCATCAATCTTCCTTAAACCTGACAGTAACACAATTCCGCAGATGTCAATAACTGACTGCGTAAAGTTTTGTTGTGTCTAAAAGTCCAACAAATTAGACTTTTCGGGTGACGCTCAAGCGTCTGAAAAAGTCAATAGATGAGACTTGCTTATGAAGGAGGCGCAGAGGAAAAGTTGTCTAACCTTTCCCCGTCCTCAGTCACCGTACATCAGAAATTTTAATCTGTGGCTGCTTCCAAAATTTCCAGCAAAGTCGCGATGTCCACCATGTCTGCCCTCGACTTTTTGCGCCGTGCCTTGAGTTGGTTGAGCAAGTCGGCCGGCTCTGGAAATTCTGCCACGGTCGGAACGGAGTTTTTATTTGCTTCCCGATCACGTCGCGCTTCCTTAAGCTCTTGCTCTAGCATCTGCACCTTCAGTCCTAAGTCGCCGTTGCGCTCGTGTAACTGATTCAGTTCTGTGTCCCATTCTGCAAGTTGCCTGTTGGCCTCTTTCAATTCCAGCCTGAGCGATTCATCGTTGCCATCGCTCAGGCTCTCAATTTTCCCAACCGTTCCTCCACCAGCGCTAAGCGTTCCATCATGTGGTTGAGTTTGGCCGCTACCTGACTGTCTACAATTTCGCTAACGTTTGTAGACACATCTGTAGACATCAAACTATCATTGTTTCGTGTAGACAGTGCTGTAGACAGTTCTGTAGACACTGCTACATCCTCACCGCTAGCAAGCACTTTGAGGACGCGCATCGCTGCTTGGCTGGGCGATTCCCCTTCCTCACGCTGGGCTTCAATCCAGTTGAGAAAGTGACCAGAAGCCCGGAACGATATAACCTGACTGTTGCTCATTGTAGACACCTGTAGACACCATGTGTCTACACTAACTGATAGTTGTCTACATTGTCAACACAATTTGTAGACAATCTGTAGACATCATATTGAAATGTACTACTGGCTCATGGGTTTAATGTAGTCCGACCTTCTCGGAGGCGCATAAGTTCAGTAAGACGATCGCGAACTGGTTGCTCCTCTTCCTCTAACCAATCGGTGATGGTCGCCGCGCTGTATTTCCTCCCCGGTGTCTGCCAGCCGTACATCTGGGTTAACAAAGTTTGTACTTGCTCTGGGTAATACTCTGACCACCAAATCAGAGCTATATCTCGGAGCCTCTGAGCATCCTCATCAGCAATTTTTTCGGGTTCTGAGGGAGTGTTCCCACCTCGCGAAACAGAGGTGGGAACACCCTGAAGCCTTTGCTCTACAGAGTCTTGGGGGTTGTCAGGGGAAATGTTCCCACCTTGTTCGCAAACTTCCCTAGAATCAATCGACCCATCCGAGGACTTCTTATTAGAATATAAATTCTTCGGATGGGTGGATTGATTTAAACAATCTTTTTGAGTAAAGGTGGGAACAGGTGGGAACACTACATCTGAAAGTGTTGAAAATAAAGAGTTTGAGGGCGTTCCCACCTCTGTTCCCACCTCTGTTGTCACTTCATCCTGAAAAGTAGTAGAAACTGTTGTAGATAAAGGATTTTGAGGTGTTCCCACCTCTGATACCACCTTCTCCCAGCACCATTGCGGTTTACCTTCAATTCGTTTTTTAGACCTCACCCAGCCATTGCAGCGCAGGATATCGCTCACGCGCATCTGTTCCGCTTTTTTCTGCTGAGCTAAATCAAGCCCAATGACTTTAGTTAGAAGGTCAGAAACGGTGGTAGCGGACTTGTGCTGCAAGTAGGTCAGGATGCTTGCTTCCCACGTATCGCTCGCCTTGAAGGACTTATTAGCTTCTGCAAGCAATTCATCCTCCTCCGGTGTCAGCCACCACTGTTCCCCAGATTTGTAAGCGGCCAAAGCAGCAGCCCAAATACCGTCTCGCTCTGCCTTAACTGTTGTGATTGGTATTTTGTGGGCGACGGGAATAACCCAGTAACGTCGCTCGCCTGTTACGTCATGCAGAAATTCCTGACGGTTGGTGCTGCCGACAAATATTGATGTCCTGGGGAAGTCTTGAATCGCTCTGCCGTAAGGCGGTCGAAGGCTGTCAATGCGAGACGAGATGAAGGCTTTGAGCTGCGAGACTTCCTTGCGCTTGTACGCTGTCTCAAACTCTGAGAATTCAAGCATCCAGTAGCGTCGGAGCTTTAACTTCTCATCCTTCTCGTTGCCCTCGCTGAGGTTATCCGTAAAAAAGTCCTCGCCGGCCAGTGTTTGCCAAAATAGCGACTTAAACCACCCTTGCTCGCCTTGAAGGATACAAACGGTATCAACCTTGCAGCCTGGTTTAAAAGCTCTTGCTACAGCGGCAATCAAAGTGCGTTTAAGCAGAACTGCGTGTAATGGGTTCTGTGTCCCAAAACAACGTTCTGCAAGGGTTTCAAGATTAATGGGTTCAACACTGGCAACAGAGTTTAGATACTCCCGAACCGGAGAATAAGTATTTTGCTGAGCGCACATCACGACTAGATCGGAAGCTTTTTGCTTGTCGATGGCTAAGCCCAATTCCTTGGCCATGCGGATATAAGCCCTTTCGGTATCGAGATTGTTGGCTTTACCGTCCATCTCTATCTGCTGCGTCATCTCGTTAAGGCGCAGCCGCTTTCCCCATGCCTCCTCTACTTGTGCTGCGAGCACTGCGGTTTTAACTGGACTGGGAGAGTCGTTACCTCCTGTTAGTCGAGATTCAATGCTGTAGGGTTTTGACTCTTCTAAAATTGCCAGAAAGTCCTCTATCCCTTGGTTGTGGATGAAATCATCCATACCCTTGCCGTCTTCTTCTTCCCAATGCCCGGTAATGGTACGCACGGCACACCCATAACTCATCAGAACTTTTGCAAGCTTGGATTCGGCAGCGCGTACATTCCTGTTGGTAACGGCATCAGCATCGAATGCAAAAATGAAGCCAAAGCCCGCCTCTGCAAATCGTTTCAGGACGGGAATTAAATCTGGCTTTCCTTTAGATTTTGGAGTTAAGCCCATATCAACACCGACTAACCCGACTGTGGGGATATCGTGTTGGCACCCTTTCATGGACTTGAAACCACCTTCAGTGATGAGAAGGTATGGGTCGTCGTCAATAGTGAAGCACCGAGCTTTCAGTGCTTCTAAGTCACTCCAAAATGCTTTGATAGTGGGATGCTTTGCAAGGAAAGCATCATATTCGCCCCTACTGGTACGGTATTTTGGCATCTTGCCGTCTTTCGATGGCCACCGCACATCAGGTCTAAATTGCCATTGTCCGTAATCATCGGACATGAGCATGATGCCTGCGGACTTGGCTGGGTAGTTGAGAATCACAGAAGCTTTTTCAATATCGCAGCTCATGCAATTAGCCTCTGCCCACGGTAAAGTGAAGCCTCTCGCTTCAATCTGAGCTTGATGTTCTGGGCTCAGCTTTACGCTATTAGCAAGAATAATTTCAGAATTACTTGAAGTTTGGCCGTTGGTCGAGTTACTATTGGTGTACATGAAATTTGGCTCGTCCCCTAAGGCGAGTTGAATGTGGATAAATGAATTAGCAAAAGCCGTTCTTCCAGGTGTCCAAACTCAGAAGGAGCGGTTTTTTGCTGTTTGTAGACTTTTAGACCAGACAATAAACCAGACAATATAGGCGAGGTAAATTCTCGCCTATCCCCGATTGCCGCTTGAGGTTAGGACAAATATTGAGAGACAAGGGGGCTGGCTATCAACGCTCCTCTCCCCACCTTGCTGTACGTGATTCTTTTACTTTTCCCGTTAGGTCGTAAACAGGGGCCCTGCCCTTCAGAGAATCACTTTGAATTGTGCCTACATTTTAGCAGCGAGTGCGGAGGTTACAAATTGGCAAGAGAGATACGGGCAAGGTGTCTTCAGTTAACAGTTGGGCTGTAGTCAGGATGCAGAAAAGTAGCAGTAGATATAACCATCAAACCTATATGGTTTGCACACAGCCATGCGCTTGGATAGCGTTTGGTATGCCAGCGGAAACTTGTAGAGTTTCCGGGGTGTTAACAGTCTTTTAGCGTTGTGTTGGCAAAAACTAAAGTGTTGCTTGCTACTTGAAACTCTACAAGTTTCAAGGGTGTCAGTGCTGGGTTACGATCGCCTGATGACTGGGCTACCAAAATTTAGAAAAAATATAGAGTGTGGCATACTACGCCAAACTCTACAAGTTTGGAGGGGGTCAACGGTGTTCTATGAGTGCATCAGGAGTCCTAAACCCACTAAATTTTTACTAGCTTCTCTGTACCGGGTATCACTTAGTTCGGTTGAGCCGAGCAAGCGGCCGGGAGGCAGACCGTAAGCCAGCCCCCTCCCGGCCCGCGTTCTTATCCTCCTTCGCTGAACTTTTCAATCAATCCCTTAAGCTGCTTTTTACCTTCGGAGAATTTGCGCCCCTTCTTGCCGAGAATATTCTCTATAATCCACGTCGCAGTTTTTCCC
>NZ_JAUBUE010000034.1:0-79741 GCF_036705305.1 Microcoleus sp. B3-D7
TGGGAAATCTGGGAAAGGCTTACTTTTCCCTCGGCGACTACGCCAAAGCGATCGAGTACAGTCAGCAGTTGTTGGCGATCGCGCGAGAAATTAAAGACCGCCGAAACGAGGGGAAAGCTCTGGGAAATCTGGGAAATGCTTACTTTTCCCTCGGCGACTACGCCAAAGCGATCGAGTACACTCAGCAGTGGTTGGCGATCGCGCGAGAAATTAAAGACCGCCAAAGCGAGGGGGGGGCTCTGGGAAATCTGGGAAAGGCTTACTTTTCCCTCGGCGACTACGCCAAAGCGATCGAGTACAGTCAGCAGTTGTTGGCGGTCGCGCGAGAAATTAAAGACCGCCAAAGCGAGGGGGGGGCTCTGGGAAATCTGGGAAATGCTTACTTTTCCCTCGGCGACTACGCCAAAGCGATCGAGTACCAACAGCAGTTGTTGGCGATCGCGCGAGAAATTAAAGACCGCCGAAGCGAGGGGGTGGCTCTGGGAAATCTGGGAAATGCTTACTTTTCCCTCGGCGACTACGCCAAAGCGATCGAGTACCAACAGCAGCATTTGGCGATCGCGCGCGAAATTAAAGACCGCCAAAGCGAGGGGGCGGCTCTGGGAAATCTGGGGCTTGCTTACCTTTTGCTCGGCGACTACGCCAAAACCATCAAGTACCAACAGCAGCTTTTAGCGATCGCGCGAGAAATAAAAGACCGCCAAAGCGAGGGGACGGCTCTCAACAATCTAGGATTGGCTCTCTCCATATCTGGCAATCTCCCAGCAGCAGAGAAAAACCTACTTGATAGTATTAAAGTTTTGGAATCTCTCCGTACTGGATTAGACGATGCCAATAAAGTGTCAATATTTGAAACCCAAACTAACCCCTATGTCCTTTTACAAGAACTCTTCATTGCTCAGAAAAAAACTAATGACGCTTTAGAAATTGCCGAACGGGGAAGAGCCAGAGCTTTTGTGGAGTTATTGGCATCTCGCCTTGCCGCATCTGCCTCTGTCCCAATTACTATCAACCCCCCCAATATCGAGCAAATTCAACAAATCGCTAAAGAGCAAAACGCTACCCTCGTCGAGTATTCAACTATTAATAAGGAAGCCCTTTATATTTGGGTCATCAAGCCGACTGGTGAAATTACCTTTCGCTCAGTTGACCTCAAATCTCTGAACATCAATCTACCCGAAGCCACCGAACAGACAAGAGTATCTGCTGCTACCGGGAGGAGAGGATTAAACGAGCCAGATACAGCCTTAGCTGAGATGATTCGCGGCACTCGCGAGGCTCTGGGTGTCTCGGTGGGGGACACTGCCAATAAACAAACAGCAAATCCCCCTGCTTCTACCCCTGCTAATTCTCGGATAATCTACCCCAAATTACAGCAAAGTTATCAACTACTGATTCAACCCATTGCCGATCTTTTACCTACTGACCCGAATGCTCCTGTCATCTTCATTCCCCATCAATCCCTGTTTTTAGTTCCCTTTGTCGCCTTACAAGATCCGACAGGTCAATATCTGATTGAAAAACATACCATCCTCACCGCTCCCGCCCTGCAAATTTTGCAGTTAACCCGCCAATCACGGCAAAAAGTCCGACAACTTTCTCTCCAGAATAACTTAGTTGTAGGCAATCCAATTATGCCCAAAATTGGCAACCCGCCGCGCCAATTAGATCCCTTACCGGGCAGCGAACAGGAAGCAATTACAATTGCCCAACTTCTGAATACTAAACCGATTACAGGCAGTCAAGCCACTAAAGCATCGATTGTTCAACAGATGCTAAAAGCCCGGATTATTCATCTGGCAACTCACAGATTACTCAATGAAGTGAAGAGGCGAGATTTACCGGGAGCGATCGCCCTGGCTCCATCAGGAAATGATGACGGATTGCTGACTTCGAGTGAAATTTTGGATTTAAAATTAAATGCAGAATTAGTGGTATTAAGTGCTTGCAATACTGGCCGAGGAAAACTCACAGGTGATGGTGTGCTTGGATTATCTCGTGCTTTAATTAGTGCGGGTGTTTCCAGTATTATCGTTTCTCTGTGGTTAGTGCCCGATGAGCCGACAGCGGAATTAATGGCAGAATTCTATCGCCAGTTACAGAAAAACCCGAATAAAGCTCAAGCTTTGCGGCAAGCGATGCTGATGACAATGAAGATGCACCCAACTCCGCAAGATTGGGCAGCGTTTACGCTGATTGGCGAAGCAGAATAAGATTTTTTTCTGCGCTTGCTACACTGCTTGAGGGTTGCAGCCAAACAAATCGGAGGTGGAAGCAAAAACATCTTTGTTAAGAATTAAATGCCGATCGCCATCTCGACTGATTAACCCTTGCTGCTGCAATTTCCCCAGCATTCGAGTTACTGTTACCCGCGTCGTGCAAATCGCATTAGCAATATCTTGATGTGTCAAGCGGATATTCAAACGAGTTCCCTCAACCACAGGCTGACCGAATTCCTGTTGCAATAATAGCAGTAGCTGATACAAACGGTCATCTACTCGTCGCTGTCCGGCGATCGCTAAAATTGCTTCCATTTGCCGCAGTCGCCGTACCATTTGAGGCAACAACTCGTGAGCCAATTGAGGAGAAGCTTCGATTTCCACCATAGAATACCACATCAAATAAATATCTGATGTGGCCGTAGCTCGGTAAGTCTGCAAGTTTGTCAACCACAAACCGAAGCACATCGAAGGCCCAACCCAACCCAAAAGTCCTTCTTCCCCGGTTGGATAAAGCGTGCTCAGTTGTGCTAGACCTTGACAGACTCGCCAAAGACCGTGCGACATCATAGGAATGGTTTCCCCCTTAGCATAAAAATGCAAGTTTCTAGTCGCTCCTGTGTTATGCTGGATTTCCGCTAAAAGTGCTTTGGATGTTAATGGCATATCCCTTATTTCCAGCTAAAAAACATCGGTCTGAGACCTACGCATCTCACTCTAGCCGGCCAAGGTAAAGGTTTGGTAATCGTCTGGTTAGCGCCAAGATAAGCTTTAGTTGTTAGTCAGTAGTTTTAGTCATTAGTCATGAGTTGTTAGTTGTTATAAAAGGACTGATAACCGGGTAGATGATGGAAAATAAATGCAGTCCTTATTGCGGGCATATTAAATAAATATTTAAGTGGAAGAATCAATCAGAGTATTGGTTAATAAATAGTTGGTCGATCGAGGTTTTATAAAAAACAGAGGCGAGTTCTGAAGTTCGATCGCACTCCCAGGCCCGCCGAGTCAACTGCTGCTATCTGCTGCCACAACCTTCAAGAACTTCTAAAATAGTTCAAGAAGGTATCAAAAGACAAAGTAAGGTTTTTCATGGCCGATCAATTAATTCGCGCTACAGCCGCAGAGGGCGGAATTCGCGCTGTAGGCGTCATTTCCACCCGCCTCACCGAAGAAGCAAGACAGCGGCACAAGCTCTCCTACGTGGCTACAGCCGCCCTCGGGCGCACAATGTCGGCAGGGCTGTTACTCGCCTCCAGCATGAAACGGCCCGAATCGAGAGTCAACATTCGCATCAAAGGAGATGGGCCGCTGGGCGGGCTTCTAGTGGATGCGGGACTTGATGGAACGGTTCGAGGTTATGTGGACAATCCCGAAGTGGAACTGCCGCCCAATGCTAAAGGCAAACTCGATGTGGGCGGGGCAATAGGTGACGGGTATTTGTACGTGGTGCGGGACGTTGGATATGGCTTCCCTTATTCAAGTACGGTGGAATTGGTTTCCGGCGAAATTGGCGACGATCTGAGTCATTATTTGGCAACCTCGGAGCAAACGCCTTCGGCTCTAGTTTTGGGGGTGTTTGTAGGGGCGGGCGGGGTAGAAGCGTCTGGGGGTGTGCTGTTGCAGGTTCTGCCGAAGGCGGCAACGGACGAAAAATTGGTGCAAACTTTAGAATCTAGAGTTGCTGAATTGTCCGGCTTTACGCCGCTGCTGCGATCGGGCAAAACGCTGCACCAGATTCTCGAAGAATTACTGGGAGATATGGGCCTGGAAATTTTCCCGGAAACTCAGATGGTGCGCTTTGACTGTGGCTGTTCGTTCGATCGAGTTTTGGGAGCTTTGAAAATGTTGGGCGAAGCCGAACTCCAAGACATGATTGAAAAAGATGGGGGGGCTGAGGCTACGTGCCATTTCTGCAACGAGGTTTACAAAGCTAATAGCGACCAACTTGCGGAACTGATCGGCGATTTGCGCTCAAACTCCGGTTCTTGAGACGATAATGTGTAATTGGCTCTATTGAGTGCGAGTTAGGGATGACGGCCTTGACCAATTGCCAATTACGCATTATCAATTACCTAATCACAAAATTTTGATTTTGGCGGTTTGGCGATCGGCCCTTGCAGTCTAGGGCCGACGGGAGTATGTAAAAGTGATGAATACATTTTATAGAGCAGTTGATAGCAGCGCTCGCAGTTTTTAAATAACTAACGCTGGCTGGTTGCTGTTTGTGGTGAGGATATGAGTCAAGATCGCAAAATACCAGGCCGTTGGTCTGCATCAGAATCCTTGGAGTCAACAAAGGATACTTCGTCGCTGGTGCGCTTACCAGCAAGGAAAAACCGGGCTGAACGACTTAAAGAGCTCCGAGAGTTGGTTACTTCGGGAAAACTGCCGGGAGGGCATCTGGAACTACCGCCGAATTTGTCTGGGGAAAACTCGCAGCCGCCGGGGGCACATAATCCGTTTTGGCGGAACTGGTCGAATAAGTGGCAGTTTTGGCTGGCGCTGAGTTTGATGCTATCGGTGGGCATGGGGTTTGTGGCAATTGCATCTTTACTCAACCTGACCTCGCAGTCCAATTGCTCAAAGATTTTTTGGCCGACAGCTTCTGCTAACGATCGCTTTTTTTGTGCTCAAGAAGCAGCAAGCAGGCGGACGGCGGATGATTTGCTCAGGGCGATCGAATTAGTGAATGCTTTGCCACAAAACCATCCGCTGCGGCCGAGAATTAACACTCAAATCGATCGGTGGTCGGAGGATATTCTTAGGCTGGGAAATGCTAGTTTCCAAGAAGGAAAGCTGGATGAGGCGATTGCGCTCGCTCGCAAGGTTCCTAAAAACGTTCCCGCTTACCCGAAGATGGAAAAGCAGATTGAAAAGTGGCAGTCGATATGGAGCGATGGAGAGAAAATTTACCGCACGGCTGAAGACCACTTGCGTCAGGAAGAGTGGACGCTGGCTTTCAGCCAAGCTACTCTGCTTTTGGATTTGGGAAATACTTTCTGGGAATCGGCTAAGTACGAGGAATTGACTAAGCTAATTCAGACGACTCGGGCTGAGGGCAATAAGTTGCTAAAAGCCCGGAATACAGCCTCCGAGGGAGGTCTCGACAATCTGGTGACGGGGATTAAGCTGGCTCAGGGAATTGGTCAAAACAGTTATTTGTATCAAGCTGCCAATAAGGCAATCACGGAATTTAGCAAGAAAATTCTGGAGATCGCCCAAAAACGATTGCAGGCAGGGGATTGGCAGGAGGCGATGGCGATCGCTAACAAGATTCCAGAGTCTGCAAATTTAAGGGAACAAGTACAAGATTTTAATGAGTTGGCGAATGCTACTTCTCAGGCTTTGACTGGCTCTGTTGAGGGTTTCTCCAAGGCGATCGAGATTGCTCAAAAGTTGAAGTCCGGCCGCCCTTTATACAAACAAGCTCAAGATTTAGTCGGCCGCTGGCAACAAGAAATGGCTGATGTGAAAGTTTTGGATTTGGCAAGCAGGCTGGCGGCGCCTGGTGGGGTAAATGATTTGAGGGCTGCGATCGCGCAATTGCAAACAGTCCCGGAATCAAATCCCCGCGCTTCGGAAGCTCGCAGTCAAATTAGCACCTTGAGCCGTCAAATCGAGCTGCTGGAAGACAGTCCGTATTTGCAAAGAGCCAACGATTTGGCGAGTATGGGCGATCCGAATGCTCTGGAAGCGGCCGTTGCTCAAGCTTCTCGGATCGCTAGAGGTAGGGCGCTTTACGTCGAAGCTCAAACCAAAATTCAAGCTTGGATCGAGAGGAGACAGCGGCTTGTTGACCAGCCGTTTTTGGATAGAGCTCAGCAGCTAGCGGCGAGCGGCAATTTGGCGGGGGCAATTGAGATGGCCCGCCGGATTCGATCGGGACGGGTGCTTTATGAGGAAGCTCGATCAAACATTCGGACTTGGGAGGCTCAATTTCAGGGCGAGCAAGGTTTGGAGAACGCCCGTCAGGCTGCCCGAGCGGGGACTGCGGAGGCTCTGCAAACGGCTATTGCGCTGGCCCTTCAGGTGCCGGAGTCGAGTTCGCTCCGGTGGCAGGTGAGTGAGGCGATTGATGAGTGGAGCCAGCGGATTTTGGCGCTTGGTGTGGAACAGTCGTCGTCGGATCTGGCTGGGGCGATCGCGACTTTGAAGAAAATTCCCTCGGGTACTCGGGCTTTTGAGCAAGCTCGATCGCAAATCAAAGTTTGGGAGGAGTCGCTGAACCCTCCCGATGCTGAATCTCCCCCTCCCGAACCGCCGGAAACTGAGCCTCCGAGCAGATCTCTAAGTCAGTAAATTTGAGGGTGAGAAGGTGCTAATTAATATCTTTAGTTATCTGTATTAGGGAACTAAAAATGAAAACGCCCAAGCAAGTCCTCCAAGACTGGGTTTCTGCTTATAACGCTCGTGACCCTCACGCCCTGATCGAGCTTTATCACGACGATGCACAGAACCATCAAGTTGCCTTTGGCGATCCTCTAAACGGGCGTGAGGCATTGCTTGAGAGTTTTGTTAGCTTCTTCCAAGCCTTTCCAGACAATTACACGCACGCTGAGAATCTGTTTGAGGATGGCGAGTGGGCGATCGTCGAGTGGACTGGTGGTGGCACCTTTCTAGGTGAGTTTGGTGGCAACCTACCAACTGGCAAAAGTTTTACGCTAAAAGGCTGTGGCTTCTTTCATGTTGTTGATGGCAAAATCCATTTTCAACGCGGTTACATAGACAAGCACACTTGGTTCATGCAGCTTGGGTTACCGATATCATAAGCTTCCAGTTGTGCAACTGTACAATTATTCCGCATCAAGTCTTTGCGCACTAAAACCTGCGTTGCAGGTAGATACTACCTAAAAAAGGTGCTTTTTCCCGATGCTTGTCATCCCATTAAAAGGACTAATTCCAGATCCTAAACATCCGCCGGATTGAGGTGCATCATTGCCCAAGTGGTGTAAGTGCCGATCGGACTCCAAAGTATGTAAGGCAGCAATAACAGGGCGGCCGGCTCCGAAACTGGCAACACCGTTAAAGCGAGGATAACGCTTAAAATAGCGCCCGTTCCGCCGATTATGGTGCCGACTTTTAGGCTCCTAACTTTGCACATAACCGAGGTGTAAGATATAGTTACTATTTCTAAAAGCAGGTACAAACCCATTCTCAGCCAAGTCTCCTGAGTTCCTGGTTCTTTTTCCCACACAATCACTGCTGACCAAGCTGCACAAATAAAAATTACTGTCCAAATTATGGGAATTGCTTTTTCAAATACTAGCCATCTCGGACGCTGCAACCGGTTGAACCATTGGATGTCCCTGGGCGCGATTATGTTAGCAGCTAAAGCTACTACAAAGGCGACGCCTCCAATTACCATCCAGGATTTAATCATTTTTTTACCTTGGGCGAGGTTGACAGGTTCAATTCAGCAGATATTATCTCTAATTTTGGCGCTCGCGCAATCTGTCTCTAGTTATATTAGGTTTGGTTCCGTCGCGAAACCCAATATCAGTTGAAAAGTAATTTAGACTTCTGGGAAATCTCAATTTATTTTCTTCTATTCCGTTTCATAATATAAAAAATGTGACTCTTGCTGCCTCCCCTTGAAAAGGGGAGGGTTCGGGTCTGCTTTTCAGTAAAATTGACCAGTAAATTGAACAAAAAGTCTCTTAGTTTTTCAAAAAAATCGGCGATTAGCCGAGCCGATGATGCTGTTCTAATTCTAAACTAGAGTCATTCTCTTTTTTGGGAACCAGAAGCGTATTTTCACTGCTCGGTTGCAACACGGCTTTAATCACTTGGAGAAAACGGTTAGGCTTTTTGGTTTGACCGTTGAGAGTGCGCCGGTCTTGCACTTTTTTAGAAAGGTGCCTCATCACAGATAAATCGAGTTCATCTATGAAATGGTCTGCTATACGTTCTCCCATTAAATCAATAGCTTCAGCATACTGCTCGGTTAGCGTTTCTATGGCATCGTATGCTTCGTCAGCAACTTGACTTGCTACTGTTTTATTTTGGTCGCCTGATGTCTGGGAATGGCTGCGGCGTCGGTCTAAAAGACTTTGGTAGTCAGCAATGCTCATTCCCAAATTGTAAAGATGGTGGTGAGCGTGATCCATCAAATCTACTTCACTCGGATAGAAGAAACCGCGAGTGCTGTTGATGCCGTGCAGTTTTGCCCAACGCCGCAGATTTGTCTCATCTTGCAGTTCGTATCGCTCTAACATTTGAGCTGTGTTCAGCTCTACTTCTGGCGTAACTTTGAAATCGCTCATCGGTAAATCCTCGCTGGTGAGTAAATAAATAAAATTGAAACTTAGAATCTGTGATTTGCGTACAGTCTGAAAATGATGATCAATCCTTTGACGGCATCCACGGAAGTCTTGCGGGCATTTGCTAGGCGTCGATCGTGCGATCGTTGGATCGAGTCAGAGGATTTCAGGGTACTTTTGAGCTTTGTCTCGATCGCATCCGGGAGCAAGCACACAGGGTTAATAATATAGCTGATTTAAGGTTTCAACAACCGTTAAAAATAGTAAAGTTTGATTTTTAGGGTTGAATTATTAGTAATGTTGAGCTATAATATTCTCAATAACCGTGCAATTAGTAATTTTAGTAGTTGCAAACGAGATTCTTAGTATGCCTGTATACGATTATTTGTGTCCCGAAAACAACCAGCAGTTAGAAGTTTGGCACAGCATGAACCTGGAAGTTTCCACTTGGGGTCAACTGTGTGAGTTGGCTAAGTGCGAACCAGGGGAGACTCCCGCAGATGCTCCGGTACGCCGGCTGCTGAGCGCTCCGAGGTTGATGAAGCCGACATCCGACACCGATTATAAAAATTCGGGTTTCAGCAAGTACGTGAAGCGGGATGAAGGGGTTTATGAAAATGTCACGGCTAAGGATGGTGAAAGCCGTATTGTCAATCGAGATGGTAAGCCGATTAAAGACTGAGAATCCACAATAATCAAGTTTTCAGTTGAGTGAATTACAGATATTGGGTAGGGACACGGCAGTGTCGTGTCCTGTCTTTTATCCGATTGACAACTCCTATATTATTCCGATTATATTATGCGGATGCCGACGGAAACAAAACGCTCCACCGGACATAATATTATTAGCCAAACCAATCTTTCATTTTTTGTTTGGCTTGTTCTTTAGTATCAGCATTAATGTATACTGACACAGTAGCTATTGCCGCCAGCAATACTCCCAAATCGTCGGTAAATCCGATGCCGACTAATATATCGGGAATGGCATCAACAGGAGATATAAAATAGGTCAAAGCTCCAAGTACAACTCCTTTTGCCCAAGCAGGCACATTTGGGTTCTGAGCCGTATAGTAGAGAATCAAAGCTTTTTCAACTACTTCTCTTCCTGCGGTTAAAGCAAAGTTTTTAAGTTTAATCCAAAAACTTTCATCTGAATAGTTGATTTTGGGGTTGCTGAGGTTTGTTGTGGTTCCTTTCCGGTCGATCAAATCGAGAGGAATGCCCTTAGTTTTAAGCTGGGAAACAGCAGAATTGAAGGAGGCTGATGTCTAATTTTTATTAGGGGCGGCATCCCGTAGTTGTTTCATATCTGCGAGGAATTCCTGCATGGCTTGGATTTGCAAGTCGGAAACCGCGAGCAGTTTTTTTGCTGATTGGATCGCCTCGCTTTCTCCGGGATGCAGCGTCTTATTGGCTCCAGCAATGTTTATTAAAAAATACATGACTCCCAAACGCAGCGGTTCTTCTGACTGGCTGAGTGTTTGTAAACAGTCGCTGAGTGATGGGGGACTGGCTGTGTAGGATTGGATTTGAGTCTTTGCAGAGTCAGAAAATTTGTCTAAATTTATGGTTTTAAACAACAAATCTAGTTCGTCAATATTAAAGGAACCATCGGCGGCTGCGATCGCAAACAAAGAACCATAAAAAGCTAAAAGTTCGCTTTCTGAGGATGTGGCAAAAATATCTCTCTCGGACACGATGCTACTCCGATTGATAACGATGCTTTGCATTTTACCACAAAACTCAGCGCGCCATGATTTCAGAAACCGGCAATAATTTTAGAGAGTATGAAACAAAGGAGAATTTTTTATGAAAGTTGCGATCGTCGGCTGCGGCTATGTGGGTACTGCGACAGCCAAACATTTACGCGGCAAATCTGATTGTATCGTGACGGCGACAACTACCACGGCGACGCGAGTCGTTGAGTTGGAGGGTGTCGCCCAGCGAGTAGCCGTGCTCAAGGGAAATGACAAAGATGCAATGACGGCTGTATTGCAAGAACAAGATGCTGTTATGCTGTGCGTAGGTGCTCCCAATTCTGATACTTATCAGGAGAGTTATTTAGATACAGCGACTACTTTGGTATCGGTTTTAAAGCAGATACCGACCGTAAAACAGGTTATTTATACGGGTACTTATTCTGTGTATGGCGATCGCCAAGGTGAAGTGGTAAATGAAGATTCACCCGTTGCGCCCGCTAATCCAAACAGTGAAATTCTCGCAGAAACCGAACGGGTGTTATTAGCAGCATCTAATGCCAATCTTCACGTCTGCATTCTCCGTTTGGGAGGAATTTATGGGCCTGGACGAGAATTAGTTAAAATCTTTGGGCGCTGGGCTGGGAACACTCGCCCCGGTGCGGGGGAAGATGTTACTAATTGGGTGCATCGGGATGATGTGGTTGGGGGGTTAACCTTTGCTTTGGAAACTCGATTGCAGGGCATTTACAATTTAGTCGGGGATGTGTCGCTATCCAGTCGCGAATTGCTCGATCGCATTTTTGAAACTCACAATTTGCCGCCAGCTTCTTGGGATAAATCTGTTACCAGCGTGCGGCCTTATAATGCGAGGGTGTCGAATCAAAAAATTAAGGCGGCTGGTTATCAATTTATACATCCTGAAATTAGGGAGTATTAATGGAGGAGTGAATGGCGTCATTGAGGGCGATCGCTCTTTTGTGATGTTCGTAATTAACAAGGCGAGCGCTCTTTGATTTATATCAAGTCTGGTCAATCACTCACAATAATAGTGTGGGATATCTATCGGCGCAGACTTTTGATCCCATTCGTCCTCAGTACAAACTTAATTAATTATAATTATTGACGCGGGCTTGATATTATTGACAGATAAAGGCAAAGAAATAAAGGGTGATCCCGAACTAATTGTAGATGCACTCTCGGGAAAATTATCGGCTGGTATCATTTACAACCGCTGAAACAAATCCATCCGATAGCGTTTGTGATGGCGCGCTAAATCTAGCATCAAAAAACGTTTGCGTGGGTCACCAAGATGCTTCAAAAACTGTGCAGAATCGTGGAGGAAGGTATCGTGAACAATCTCGCCATTCAAGATAAAACTTTCCACTGGATACCGAAAGTGAACCATCAAAAGATAACCGCCAGGAAGTAATTGGTTAATGATTTTTTCCTTGGTTGCCTGGAGGTCATCTTTGCTCAAATAATAGCCCACTTCTGAGAATAAAATGAAATCGAAATTCTCAGTTGGAAACTGTTGGGGTATTTGCATCTGCTGAAAGCGGACCTGTGGAAGATCGTGGCAGCGTTTGCGCGCTTCTTGTAATCCTACTTCTGAATAATCTACTGAAAGCAATCTGTCACATTTTTTGGCAAGTTTCTGGGTGAGGACGCCGATAGCACATCCGATTTCAAAAGCATTTTTGAATCGGACTTTGGGCAAGCATCTGATCGTTGTTCTGAATTTACTGGTTTCATAAAAGCTAGACGTGTATCGCCAAGGATCTGAATTTTGGCGGTAGGTTTCATCAAAGAAGCTAGATTGTACTGATTCCGGTTCTGAAGGTTTCATTGTTAACCTCTGTAAGTTACACAATATCTAACTAAATATACTAAAAAAAAAAATAGATTCAGGATTTACTAAATAATTTAATTTTTACACTATATGTAGGGTTAATGTCGTCAGTGTTCACCCTAGATATAGAGTCTGTACGTAATTGCTGATATCGCATCCTTCACTTTCTTCTCACTGATGAATGACAGGTGGGACGCCTGTCCCACAATACATCTAATGAATAAAGGGCGAGCGCACTTCACTTAGGTTGTGGTAAATATTGTTTTATTACAGCATTACTAATGCTTTCCCTTCTTCCCAAGACAGCGAAATATTGTTTTATTACAGCATTACTAATGCTTTCTCTTCTTCCCAAGACAGTGAAATATCGAGTTTTCCTGATGCTGTAAATGTTTTATCTGCCAACAGAGGCGTCTCTAATTTTACACACATTCTGGCGGAATAATTACCTTCTTGTCCGCCGACAACTAGCTTTTCTATTGCATCGAGTTTTGATGGATATACTAAATTAGGGAACCTAACGTTATCAAAAGTTACGTTAACAATATATTTGCCGGATTCACCTCCGCCAATGCTCATATAACACTCGTCATCTGCACCCAAGGTAACTAAATTTTTAGTGGTCACATTTAACTCGCGGATACCTTGTTCTATTTGGCTCCAAGTAGGACTTTCTATTAAATCACCTTCATCCTGGTTGCAAACCCAATTTTCTGCTGATAGGTTTAACACAAACATTCTCACCTGATTATATTTGGGGTGCGCTCACTCTCTTCTTCATCCGCGTTCATCCGTGTTCATCTGCCTTCATCTGCGGTCAAAAAAAGGGCGAGCGCTAAATTAAATAATTATCTCGATAACGTTCCTGTGCCATTTGTCGTGCTTCAAATTCATTCCATTGCTGGATAGGTCGTAAAGTTTCTACAGTTGTCAATTCATCGGGAATTGGTGTACCAATTATTTGATTGATTACTTCGGCTATTACCCGACAACAGCTTTGGGGCCAACAGACTACTTGCTCCTCAGCAAATCTAATGACTATCCATCCTTTTTCTAAAAAGAGTTGATGGCGCTGATTTTCTTGAACAAGCACTTCGTAATTTTTAGGCTCACCGGTTTCATAGTGATAAGGTTTATCAATTGTTATATCAATACGTAAATTTGTTAATTTATCAAAATAAGAAATTTCAATACAGTAAGGTTGATAGGAATGGGATTTTTGGATGATTAAATTGTTATTAATTTTATCTGGGAATAATTGCTGTAAGTTCTTATAAAATTTACTTTCAAGCCACTGAGACTTTGTACTGACAATTCTACCTTCAGGAGGGACGGTTTTTATGATAATATCTTTAATTATCTGATAGCGATACTGCTTTATTTTTTCAGGTTTTTGGGATTCTGCTATCTGCCGTTTATGCTGAATCTCACGCTTTTGCCATTCTGCTAACAAATCTTTATAATCGCGCATTTGTTGCTTGTATTGATTAAGTGTTCGTAAGTAAGACACTTGTTGTTGCCAGAAGTTCAAGGCAGTAACAAAAATTCCCCCTACAGAAATATAGACACTGATGATAATATTTCTACTGGCAATCAGACAAATAGTTGCAAAAGGAATAATTAATGGGAGAGATTTATAAAAAAACAAAAATACATCAATTGGTTGGGGCTTATAACTAGGAGGTAAAGGTTTTGGTTCACTAAATTTCCATGTAAATGGAACTGCATCCAGAGCTTGAATAACAGGGTCAGGCAAGAGGATAATAGGATATTGATTCATGTTTTTTAGTGGTTGTATTATTAAACGATAATACTCAACTATTTTCACGAGATATTCCGCTCGGCCAATGCAAACGATGTTCTAACAAGGTGGGCATTTGCCCACCTCACCAAATTATCCCATAATCCCACCAAAAAAGTCGATAGTCTCTTTCAACGCTTTCACAAACACATCAATCTCCTCGCGAGTATTGTAAAAATACAAACTCGCCCGCGCCGTAGATGAAACGTTCAAATAGCGGTGCAAAGCTTGCGTGCAGTGATGCCCGGAACGAATGGCGACTCCCTCCTGATCTAACATGGTAGACAAGTCTTGAGGGTGAATTTCTCCTGCAGTAAATGCCGCCAAAGCTGCCCTACCTTCGCCGTTGCTGTCTGGTTGTGGCCCGTAGATTTTAATCTCGGGAATTTGCCGCAATTGTTGGAACATATAAGCAGTCAATTCAGCTTCGCAAGCGTGAATCTTATCCATGCCAATGTTACTAAGATAATCGATTGCTGCACCAAGGGCGATCGCCTCTCCGATTGCAGGCGTGCCGGCCTCAAATTTGTGCGGCAAATCGGCATAGGTGGAATAATCGAGAAACACGTCAGCAATCATCTCGCCGCCGCCAAAAAACGGAGGCATTTCTCTCAGCAAGTCCAGTTTACCGTACAGAAAACCGATGCCTGTCGGAGCGCACATTTTGTGACCGGAAGCAACCAGCCAATCGCAATCTATTGCTTGCACGTCTACTATCATGTGCGGCACGCTTTGGCAAGCATCAATTAAAACTCTTGCGCCGAAACTGTGGGCAATTTTGCAGATTTCTTTAACTGGACTGATGCAGCCTAAAGTATTAGAAACGTGAACGGTTGACACCAATTTAGTTTTATGGGAAATCAGCGTTTTAAACTGTTCCAAATCAAACTCGTTAGTTTCCGTTAACTCGACAAACTTCAGTACCGCACCAGTTCTTTGAGCAATCATTTGCCAGGGAACGAGATTGCTGTGGTGTTCCATCACCGACAGAATAATTTCATCTCCAGCTTGCAGATTGCTCAAGCCCCAAGAATAAGCAACCAAATTAATCGCCTCGGTGGCGTTGCGAGTATAGACAATTTCTTGCCGCGACGCCGCATTCACAAAAGCCGCAACTTTGTCTCTAGCAGCTTCGTAAGCATCAGTCGCTTTGGCGCTGAGAGTGTGAGCGCCACGGTGGACGTTAGAATTGTATTTCTCGTAGTAGTCGCGCCAAGCATTGATGACAGCTAGAGGTTTTTGAGAAGTAGCTGCATTGTCTAAATAAACTAGCGGTTTACCGTTGACTTTTTCATTCAAAATTGGGAAGTCGCCGCGAACTTTTGATGCAAGTGTTTTTTCTTGAATAAGTGTCATAAATTTCAGAAGTTAATAATGATTTGGGCGCGGTTGTTGCTGATTCTGGGCGGGCTAGAAGCTCACCCCACAAGAACATTTAATGTTTGTGGAACAGGCTTCTAGCCTCTGGGTGATTCTTTTATCCTTGGATAGCCACACAGGTAGAAAGCATTTTCGCCACGCCCAGAATCGGTAATTGATTGAGCATTTCTGCCGCAAAAGCATCAATCAGCAAATAGCGGCTTCTTTCTAAATCCAAACCGCGACTTTGCAAGTAGAAAAGCTCATCATCTTCTAATTGACTGACAGTTGCACCGTGGGAACATTTAACGTTGTCGGCGACAATTTCCAACTGCGGTTTGGTATCTACACGCGCCCTGGGCGACAGCAACAAATTCCGGCTCAATTGTCCGGCATCTGTCAATTGTGCGGCTTTGCGAACGAAAACTTTGCCGTTAAATACAGCGCGAGCTTTGTTGCCTACAATGCACTTGTGCAATTGGCGGCTTGTACCGTGTGGGTGATTGAAATCGATTAAACTGTGAGTGTCCGTCAACTGTTCCCCAAAGGCTACGCTTAAGCCGTTTAAAGTTGTTTCAGTGGCTTCGCCGCGCTGAAAAACTTCTAAATTGTGCCGCGATATTTTGCCTCCCAAGCTGATAGCATGGCAAGTATAACGGCTATTACGAGATTGCTCGATCGCACTTTTGCCGATATGAACAACCTCTCCACCTTCCCGCTGCAGCCGAACGTGATTAACAGTGGCGTTTTCGCCGACAACAACATCGGTTACAGCATTCGTAAATGCAGCGACATTACCGATAGTTGCGTAATCCTCAACCAGGGTCACGCTGCTTCCAGGCTCAGCTATAATTAAGCAGTGCGGCTGGCACATCGTGGGAGATGCACCAGGCGCTGTCAGGAACAGCAAGTGAATCGGAAGGTCTATCGACATATTGGCCGGCACGAACACCACCGCAGAATCCGCCAAACCCGCAGTATTCAGCGCCGTAAACACTTCGGTTTGCTGTCTGTGCTTGCTCAAAACATCGCTGATGCGCCCTTGATATTTTTCGGGTACATTGGATAGATTACCTGCGTAAAAGTCCGGCAAATTCGGCAAATTCAGCGTTGATAAATGCGGCGCATAAAAACCATTGACAAAGACCAATCTTAATGGTAAATCTGCCTTGTCTTTCACAGGCATCGTAATATCAGACAGCTTAATTTCTGACTGATTGCTGGTCGGCAAATGCAACGGAATTTGTAACAGCGGCGACAAATCAGTAAAACGCCATTCTTCATCCTTCACTGTCGGAAAATGAGAAGAAAGCACGTATTGAGTTGCAATATCGCGCAAAGCATCCAACCCGTAAAGAGAACTTTTGAGATGAGCAGCGCCCAACTTTTCACACTGATTCACCAAATCAGTCAAAAACATTTCCCTACTAGCAACTTGCGTATTCATCATCATCGCGCGCCTACTCCTGCTGCTTCCTCTTCCACAACCCAGTCATAACCGCGTTCTTCCAATTCCAGCGCCAACTCTTTCGGGCCAGTCAAGATAATTCTGCCCGCTTCCATGACGTGAATAAAATCAGGAATAATGTAATTCAGCAACCGCTGATAGTGAGTAATCACCAACATCGAATTTTCAGCAGTTGACAACTGATTCACACCGCCGGCGACAATCTTGAGAGCATCGATATCCAAACCCGAATCAGTCTCGTCCAAAATAGCTAATTTCGGTTCCAACAGCGCCATTTGCAAAATTTCATTCCGCTTTTTCTCGCCGCCGGAAAAACCCTCATTTACGCTGCGGCCTAAAAAAGAATCATTCATCTTGACAATATCCAGCTTGTCCTCGATTAAATCTTGGAAATCAAAAGCATCCAATTCTTCCAAGCCGCGATGTTTGCGGTGAGAATTGTAAGCCACGCGCAAGAAATCCAGATTGCTAACGCCGGGAATTTCTAAAGGATATTGGAACGCTAGGAATACACCAGCCAGAGAGCGTTCTTCTGGCGGTAATTCCAGCAAATTTTGACCCAAAAAAGTAACTTCTCCGCCCGTTACCGTATAAGCAGGATGACCGGCTAATATCTTGGATAAAGTGCTTTTTCCCGAACCGTTCGGGCCCATAATCGCGTGAATTTCACCCGATTTAATTTCCAGATTCAAACCCTTAAGGATTTGGGTATCTTCCACATTCGCAGTTAAATCGCGGACGGATAGCACCACTTGACTATTTTCTACAATCATCTATTTTTGTCCTTTTCCTCAATGCACTTTACAGTTTTTTCTTCTCGTTCCTAGGCTCTGTCTCTTGGTGACCAATTAACGTTAAACCGATAGTCCGCCAGGGAATGAATTCCCTGTCTCAAAGCTAAAGTCCTCTGAAGAGGACTGAGAAGAAAATTTTTAAACTCATTAGTCCTGTTTAGAGGAGTTTAGCTATTAGCCAAGGAATTCATTCCCTGGCGGACGGGGAGCTTAAGTTGTCACCGATGGACTCAGCCTGGAAGGGTTTCTTGGCCGCGAAAATTATCCGACACTTCCTTCCAGTTTCAGACTCAACAGCTTATCAGCTTCCGCCGCAAATTCCATCGGTAACTGATTGAAAACATCTTTACAGAAACCGCTAATCATCATCGAAATAGCATTTTCTGCGGAAATTCCCCGCTGTGCGAAGAAGAACAATTGCTCTTCTCCAATCTTAGAAGTAGAAGCTTCGTGTTCCACTTTAGCAGTGTGGTTCTGCACTTGAATATAAGGGAAAGTATTCGCTTGAGCGTTATCCCCAATCAACATGGAATCGCACTGAGAGTAATTGCGAGAGCCTTTAGCATTAAGCCCCATTTTCACCAAGCCGCGATAGCTGTTGGATGAATTACCCGCCGAAATTCCCTTAGAAATAATCGTGCTGCGAGTGTTTTTACCAACGTGGATCATTTTGGTGCCGGTGTCAGCTTGCTGCTTGTTATTTGTCAGCGCTACCGAGTAGAATTCGCCTACCGAGTTGTCGCCGACTAACACGCAACTGGGGTATTTCCAAGTAATTGCGGAACCGGTTTCTACTTGTGTCCAAGAAATTTTAGAATTGACTCCCTGACACAAACCGCGTTTCGTCACGAAGTTGTAAATGCCGCCTTTGCCGTTGGCGTCGCCGGCGTACCAGTTTTGCACTGTCGAGTATTTGATGTCGGCATTGTCCATTGTTACCAATTCCACGACGGCGGCGTGCAGTTGATTGGTGTCAAACATCGGCGCGGTGCAGCCTTCTAGGTAAGACACAGAACTGTTTTCTTCTGCAACAATTAGGGTGCGCTCGAACTGGCCGGAATCTCCGTTGTTGATGCGGAAATAGGTTGACAATTCCATCGGGCATTTGACGCCTTTTGGAATGTAAACAAAGGAACCGTCGCTGAATACCGCTGAGTTGAGGGCTGCGAAAAAGTTGTCGCCGACTGGTACAACGCTGCCGAGATATTTTTCTATTAGTTCGGGATAATCTTTGACGGCTTCTGAGATGGAACAGAATATAACGCCGTCTTTGGCTAGTTTTTCTCTAAAGGTTGTGGCAATTGAAACGCTGTCAAAAACGGCGTCAACGGCGACATTTCCGAGCCGTTTTTGTTCGGAGAGGGGAATGCCGAGTTTCTCGAAGGTTTCTAGGAGTGTCGGGTCTACTTCATCCAAACTGTTGAGCTTTTTGGGCTTTTGTTTGGGCGCGGAATAGTAGATAATTTGTTGGTAGTCGATCGCGGGATAGTTGACGTGGGGCCAGGTGGGCTCGGTCATTTTCAACCACTGCCGGTATGCTTTGAGGCGGAATTGCAGCATGAATTCCGGTTCGTTTTTCTTAGCGGAAATCAGGCGGACTACATCTTCGCTCAAGCCGCGGGGGATGGTGTCTGACTCGATGTCGGTGACAAAACCGTATTTGTAGGGCTGGTTGACTAGGGTTGTGACTGTAGAGCTCATTAATTTTGCGCTTTCGAGTGTTCTGGATAAGTCTCTCAAAGATGGCAGACGCTGAACTGTCGGGGGCCCGGCCAGTTCTGGGGGCTGCTCTGGTAAGTAAAACAACTGATTTGTTGCTTTAGTATATTTTAAGCTACATTAACAACAGTGATATTGTCAAAGTCAAATTAATAATTTTTTGTGAAGATGATGGAGACTACTCAGCAGACTTCCACGAAACAAGACATCCTGGAATATTTGCTCAAGGAGGGGCAGGGGACGGCTCTTGAGTTGGCGGAGTCTTTGGATATCAGCCCGCAGGCGATTCGCCGTCATTTGAAGGATTTGGAAGCGGACGGGCTGATTCAGTATCAGTCGGTTCAGGCTGGGATGGGGCGGCCGCAGCACATTTATGAGCTTACCAGTCTGGGGCGCGATCGATTCCCGAATCGTTACGGCGATTTTGCAGTCTCTTTCTTGGATACTTTGGCGGAAACCGTCGGCCGCGAGCAAGTGATTACTATCCTGCGAAAACAGTGGCAGCGCAAGGCTACGGACTACCGGCGGCTAGTGGGTGCGGGTTCGCTGCAAGAACGGGTGACTAAGTTGGTGGAACTCCGCAGGGCTGAAGGTTATATGGCTGAGTGTTATCCTGTAGAATCTGTAGAGGTTGGGATCTGCGATCGCGTTGGTTTGGACGATCGATTTGTGTTGATGGAACACAACTGCGCGATTTCTAATGTTGCTGAAACTTTTCCGAGTGTCTGCGGTAATGAGTTGGAAATGTTTGCAGCGGTTTTGCCGGATTGTATTGTGGAGCGGACTCACTCGATTATTAATGGGGAACACCGCTGCGGTTATTTGATTGCAAGGAAGAAGGAAGAAGTTCGGCAACGGATTTTCTAACGGATTTAACGGATGTCACGGATGAAAGTTCGGCAACGGATGAGTGTAACGGATGTCACGGATGTCAGGGATTACCAATTACCGATTAGCCATTACCAATTTTTAATATATGGAACCGCTAGCAGATTTTTTAAAGCCGCAAGAGTGTGCCGAAGTTGATATGGCGCTGCTGTCGTCGAAGGAAAAGTTTTCGGCGCGGGTGGCAATTTATGCTTTAAGGGTGCTCAAGCAAATTTCTGGGGAGACGGGTTTGCCGGTGGCTGAGGTGACTAATGGGCAGGTGATGGATTGGATTAAGAATGATGAGAGTATTAAAGGGTCGATCGAACTTGATGCGAGTTTTGAAAACTTTTTTACGAATTTGGTCGTTGCGTCTTTGCGGCCTTTGAGGCAAATTGCGACAGAATCGGGAGGGGCGATCGAACAATTAACAGTTAAGCAGGTCGTGGCGTGGTTTGAGAAGGACGGGAAAATTCGCAGAGAACAGGGAACCGAGGCGGCTTTTTTAGATTTGTGAGTTAAAGGTCGATCGGCAACAGTGGCAAATAATACGTCAAACTCGGCTATGGGGGGCGGTTTCGGGTGATCAAAAAAAAGTTTTGATAAAGGGGTTGACAGACAAAGGAAAACTTGATAAGGTAATTAAGTCGAGCGAAAGAGATGCAGCGCATCAAACTGAACGCAGACACAGGATAAAAAGTTTTCAAAGCTTTCCTGGTGCTTATGATGTAATGGAACCACTCCGATCCATCCCGAACTCGGTTGTTAAACGTTGCTATGGCGAAGATACTCGGCGGGTCACTGCCCGGTAAAATAGCTCAGTGCCAGGTTAATAATAAATTAAAGCTCTTTTCCCGCAACAACGGAAAAGGGCTTTAGTTTTTTGGTGAATTATTACTCATCTACACAAAAGCTCGTCTAGGGCCACCGGATCTCTAACCCCAACTTCCCACAAGAATTGTTGAAGATGTCTTTGGTGCCAGTTTTGTAGAAATCTCAATATTTGCAGCCAGCAGCAGATTAGGGGTCGATCGAACTTGATGCGAGGAAGGAAAACTTTTTTACGAATAGGGTTGTTGCGTCTTTGCGACCTTTGAGGCAAGTTGCAATGGAAGCCGAAAGGGCGATCGAACGATTAACAGTTAAGCAGGTGGTGGCGTGGTTTGTGAAGGACGGGAAAATTCCCACAGAACAGGGAACCGAGGTGGCGTTTTTGGATTTGTGAGTTAAAGGTCGATCGGCCGCGCACCCAAACCCGGCCTCAAACCCAGATAATCCAAGCGGTTTCGGGCGCTCGAAAAAAACTTTTGATAAAGGGGTTGACAGACAAAGGAAAACTTGATAAGGTAATTAAGTCGAGCGAAAGAGATGCAGCGCATCAAACAAAACGCAGACACAGGATAAAAAGTTTTCAAAGCTTTCCTGGTGCTTATGATGTAATGGAACCACTCCGATCCATCCCGAACTCGGTTGTTAAACGTTGCTATGGCGAAGATACTCGGCGGGTCACTGCCCGGTAAAATAGCTCAGTGCCAGGTTAATAATAAATTAAAGCTCTTTTCCCGCAACAACGGAAAAGGGCTTTAGTTTTTTGCTGAATTATTACTCATCTAAACAACAGCTCGTCTTGGGCCCTTTGTAGAAATCTCAATATTTTGGGCCAGCAGCAGATTAGGGGTCGATCGAACTTGATACGAGTTTTGAAAACTTTTTTACGAATTTGGTAATTGCGTCTTTGCGGCATGAGAGGCAAGTTGCGATGGAAGCCGAAAGGGCTATCGAACAATTAACAGTTAAGCAGGTCGTGGCGTGGTTTGTGAAGGACGGGAAGATTCGCCGAGAACAGGGAACCGAGGCGGCGTTTTTGGACTTGTGAGTTAAAGGTCGATCAACCGCGCACCCAAACCCGGCCTCAAACCCCGATAATTCAAGCGGTTTCGGGCGCTCGAAAAAAAGTTTTGACTTTGGGGTTGACAGACAAAGGCAAACTTGATACAGTAATTAAGTCGAGCGAAAGAGATGCAGCGCATCAACTGAACGCAGACACAGGATTAAAGTTTTCAAAGCTTTCCTGGTGCTTATGATGTAATGGAACCACTCCGATCCATCCCGAACTCGGTTGTTAAACGTTGCTATGGCGAAGATACTCGGCGGGTCACTGCCCGGTAAAATAGCTCAGTGCCAGGTTAATCATAAATTAAAGCTCTTTTCCCGCAACAACGGAAAAGGGCTTTAGTTTTTTGAGGAGTTAGGCGAAAAGAGAAAGTGAATATTACAACTAAAACCTCATAGCAGATAACCTCAAAAGCCTAACAGAAAACCTTTCGGTGGTGGGGCGCATTTTGTTAGACCGGATCACGGATTTGCTGGTGGGCAAGGATTTGAATGACAAACTCGGTTCCCTCACCAGGTATTGAGAAGCAATCTAACTTACCGCCATGTTTCTCAGTGACAATCTGATAGCTAATCGCCAGCCCCAGGCCCGTTCCCTTACCGACAGACTTTGTGGTGAAGAATGGATCGAAGAGGCGTTTCTGAACAGACTCAGGCATTCCCATTCCGTTATCAGAAATTGCCATTTTTACCCACTTTGAATCAATCATGGCAGTCCGAATGGTAATCTGGTTGGGATTTTCCTTGATCTCCTGATAGGTTCGTTTGAGGTTAGCTTCTTCCAGCGCATCAATGGCATTTGCCAGGATGTTCATAAACGCCTGATTGATTTGACCAGGATAGCATTCTATTAGCGGTAGATTACCATAATCACGAATTACTTGAATCGCTGGCCGCTCTGGTTTATCTTTTAAGCGATGCTGCAAAATCAACAACGTACTATCAATGCCCTCATGAATATCAACGGCTTTGAAGTCAGCTTCATCCATTCGTGAAAAGTTGCGGAGTGACAAAACAATCTGGCGAATGCGCTCGGTGCCGACTTTCATGGAGTCGAGGATTTTAGGTAGATCGGCTTGGATAAACTCCATCTCAATATCTTCCGCCTCAGCTTGGATTTCGGGTGCTGGGTCGGGATAGTAATTCTGGTAGAGTTGCACCAAACCTAATAAATTGTGGGCGTATTCCTGCACATGAGTCAAGTTGCCGTGAATGAAGTTGACTGGATTGTTGATTTCGTGTGCCACCCCTGCCACCATTTGCCCCAAAGCAGACATCTTTTCGCTTTGCACCATTTGAACCTGAGTTCGTTGCAGTGCCTCTAAGAGTTGTTGCAACTGGGTATTTTTGTCGCTGAGTTCTTGGGTTCTTACCTTGACTTGAGATTCAAGCGTTTGGCTGTAGTTTTCCAGTTGTTCGTTAGCTGTTTTCTGTTGCTGTAACAGTTGTTGAACAGCGCGAATTAATTGGTTAAAGGCATTGGCAAGGGTTCCAATCTCATCATCTTGCTCCACAGTCGCTTGTAACTCAAAATTAGATTCTTCAGTAGTTCGTCGGGCAACGCTGGTAAGAGCTTGAATGGGTTGGGCAATTGCTCGGCTGGTCAAAACGGCCAAAAGAATGGCGATCGCAACAGACAATCCAATGCTGGCAGCCACAATTTTCTCTGAAACTGCGTTCGCTTGTTGTTGCAAGCTTTCGGCTTCTTCCAGTTCTTGGTAAGCTTGGTCAATTAAACCCACCAAATCATCCGAGATGCCATCGAATTCCAGCGCCAAATCGCTGTTGGTAAATTCCAACATCAGGGCTTGGGCTTGCTCAACATCAGTGGGTGATGCGAGATTCAGGTTGCGAATTTGTTCAACTCGGTGTTCTAATTCCTGTGAGTAGCGTTGTGGTACGCGGTCATAGGTTTGCAAGAAGACTGGAATTCTTGGTTGATGTATGTCATATTTTAGGGTCGAAGGCTTTGCCACAAATGTCTTAAGTTCACCCCAAATTTCTTGGATTTCAGCTTTATGCTTCAGCAAGTGAGCATATTCATCTTGAAATTTTTCTGGGTATTGGGCTAGAGGGATGAGTTGTTGTTGGTGGGTTCGGGTTTGGAGAACACGAGATTGTAGGCGCTGTAGAAGTTCCACTTCGTTGCGTACGTGTTCTTCTTGCTCTTCAGCCTGTTTTTGATAGTAACGCCCAACTCCAAAACCAGCAATTGTTCCACACACGGCTATGCTGAGAGCAAGGGCGTATCCTAAACCGATCTTTTGCCCAACTCTGAGACTGGATAACCGTTGTCCTAAACTCTGCTGCGCCATATAACCTTCTCTAGCGGTACAGGAGATTTGCTTGACCCCGTGCCCCTATTTGCTCATTTTAAGCCTTTGAGTTTGAAAAGGGAAAACTCCTATGTTTAGGATAGGTTTTCCCTGACAGCGTTTACGTCTTGAATTTACGCTTTTCTAAAGGCTCTACGTAAATCGTGCAGAACCCCGCAGTAGATCGTCACCCCGCCCGTTCCACAGTTACCCGCCAATGCCGAACATCTTTTTTGTATTCTAAATTAGCACAACTATCCGAATTCTACCTGCTGAAATTTCGTGCAAACTTCCCGTCCGCGCTACTTACCCACCGTAAAGTCTCCGCCTGCTGTTGAGTTAGATGAACTGCTATAGCTTTTAGTGTAGCTTAAATTCGCTATCGGGCCATTAGTCATTACTTGCAAGCGATCGACTTCCTCGAACCTTTTTGCCCCAGCTTTGGCAATATCGTCTGGGAGTTTGGGTTCAGCTATTCTATTTTGGTGATTGTGCATCACAAAGTCGATGAAGTCGCTGACTTCTGGCAAGAATGATTCTGGAAGTGGCTGCAATAAGGGCGATCGCAATATCACGAATAGTAATAATAATTGCCCATTACAGTCGTTTTTATTTTAATAGAATAATCTCATGAATGAGCCTCTACAGTAATCTGCCAATCATTATCCTGTTTTTGGAGATGGAGGCTAGGAATGGTCTGAAGTATTTCAATCAATTTCATATCAGGACACACGCTTCGTATGACAGTTCGTATTGGTTGCTTATAATCCTCGTGAAACTTTTTACTCAATACTGCAATTGTCACAAAGTTTTCAGGCTGATTTACTATCAAACTCTTGATAATTTCTATCAAAGCGATTTCCAAGTCATTTACTGATTTAATGTCAAGAATTAAGATTCGCTGATATTTTGAAATCCTTTGAACTTGGCGAGGTGAGATATCTTCAGTATCCTCAGCCTTCACTATAGTTGGCAAGCTTTCATAGACTTTCTCAGGTCGCTTACGCTTCATTCGGTCTTTGATTGAGGTTGCTTGATACTCGTCAAAACTAGGGATTACTGCCTGAAGAAGAGCTACATAAAACTCTTGCGGTATTGGAGTGCCGTAGATCGAAAAGCGCCCGCTACTTGTTAAAAGGCTCCTCAAACCGTAGCTATAACCTTGAAATTTTGCCACTACTTCAAGTGACAGTCCATACTTTTTATAAAATATCTCAGTGAGCCTAGCCACGGAAATCCAGGGATTACCGTTCCTACTTGATTCAATAGCCATGAGGTTTTCCAGCTCTTCGAGTAGCAGTGGTAGCCACGAGGACGGATCTTGATGAGACTCCATTTTTTTTAATTACACCTCAGTAACAATGGGCGTGACACATAACTACAAGTTTATTGCCGACTATTCCATAATTCTCTGAGTTTGGCTTCCCTCACCGAAAGAAGTCTGAGTTTCTCATGAAACTTCACAGTCATTTAGATCTTCGAGAGGTCCATCAAAATTATCAGACATCCAGATTTTACCTTTCCAAATTCCAAGTCCGCCTCGCTTTGTCGGCTTTTCTTGATTGGAGTTTTTAGCCTGCTTTTCTATCAAAAACTCAATATAATGAAGCACTTCTGTCTGCAGAGACTCAGGGAGTTCTGCTAATTTTTCTAAAATGAGTGGCTGTATCATGATTTCTTCTCGCGATCGCCCTATCTATTCCATTAAAGCACCAACACCCAATGTCAGCAACAGAATACCCCATCATCTAGCCCGATCGCCCTCGCTCTACCCAAATCCCGATCGCACTAACACCATCATAATTGTGCAACTTGCTTAAAATTACCCGATCGACTATTCTTCCTAGTAGATATCATCTTGATATAACAACTGACAAAAACATGACAGCAATATTACCGCCTTGGATAGTTTTAGACTCGCTATTGCACAACTGGCTGCTAGAAGATATCGGTAGGGGCGATCGCACAACATCGGCCTTATTTCCCGCAAACAGCATCCAGGGTACTGCTAAATGGATAGTCAAAGAAGCTGGAGTCATAGCCGGATTGCCAATTGCCGATCGCACATTTAAACTTTTAGACAGCAGCCTCAGTTTCATTCCCCAAGTACCAGAAGGGAAACTGTGCCAAAAAGGAGAAGTAATCGCCGAGATTTCCGGCAATTTCGATGCGCTGCTAACCGGAGAAAGAGTAGCATTAAACTTGGCAATGCGTTTGAGCGGCATCGCTACATTAACTCAGAAATATGTTGACAAAATTGCCGATTTACCCGTGCAATTAGTGGATACGCGCAAGACAACGCCCGGATTGAGATTGTTGGAAAAATACGCGACTCAAGTCGGCGGTGCTTGTAATCACCGGATGGGATTAGATGACGCGGTGATGATTAAAGACAATCACATTGCGGCGGCTGGAGGAATTGCAGAGGCGATCGCCCTAATTCGCAATTCTATCCCCTATCCGCTGACAATCGAAGTTGAAACCGAAACTCTGGCTGAGGTAGAGACAGCTTTGCAGCACAAAGCGGATATTATCATGTTAGATAATATGTCCTTGGATTTGATGCGGCAGGCTGTGGCAATAATTCGCCAAAAGAGCGATCTGGTAAAAATTGAAGCTTCCGGCAATGTTACTTTAGAAACAATTAGAAGTGTAGCCGAAACCGGAGTTGACTATATTTCTACCAGTGCTCCGATTACGCGATCGACTTGGCTGGATTTGAGCATGAAAATTCAGAATCATTAGTCATTAGTCAGCAGTCATTAGTGATAGAAAATATTGCCAATAGCAAATCAATCTTTAATAGCCATTTTACTTTTTAGTCTCCCTCTGCTCCGACTTCGTTTGACTATTAAGCGATTTGAATCGCCGAATAATTCCAGAGGCAACTTATCTCTTAGCTACTGACTCATCACTAATGACTAATGACTCTTAACAATGATTTGAGATAAAATGAACCCAAAAATTCCCGTCAGGCATACAGAGGCTGCGGATTAAGCGGTAAGTATAGTGCAAGTAAGCACCGCTGACACTTGTATCGTAGCCACTTCGGAACCACTCACCATAGGGATCGTGAACGAAGAATCCCTCGCTGTCGTAGCCTGATGCAACTATAATGTGACCGAAAGACGTGAAGTATCCGTGGATGACAGCGGGATTTCCGCTGGCTAGCCAATCTTGAACGTCATCAATAGTTGCATTCTCGGTAAAGAAATCTTGAGCGCCGTAATCTTTAACAATCTTTGCTAAATCGTAGGGGTCCCAGCGACTGTAACCTTTGGCGATCGCATATTCGTAGAGTTCGTCTTCATATTGCCCGGTTTGTTTGCGCCGTGGCACCTTCAAAAAGTCCATACACATCGCTAATGAAGTTACATTGCAAGAACCTGTAGGATTGTTCAAGTTATCCATTTGCGATCGGTAAGGAATGCCGAGCCTGACAGTTGGGGGATTCGGTTTGGGAAAAAACAGAACGCTGTCTTGAGTAATTTGAGCGTGTGCCCCAAAAACATACCAAATTCCTGAACCTTTGAAAGACTCGTTGCGGAAAGCAACTCTGATGTGACCGCGAGCCGGAGCAAAAGCCAGGATCTCAAACTCTTTTCCGGCTGGTATTACTTGTTTTTCCGAGTCCTGAAGTTGAGAAGACGCCAGCGGTTTCGATTTCAAAATCGTGTCTCTAAGCGTTTTCAGGATCAGGGGAGGTGTGATAATCTCCCCTGGTTTGGTTTCGATTAGCTTTTTGGCTGTGACTGCTCCCAAAAAACCCGGTTCGCCACACTTCATCAGAGTTTGAAATCGGTGGAGTGCAGCAGTAGAGAGAGGGCCAAATTCCCCGTCTACGGGAGGCTTCAGTAAACCCAGGTCAATGAGGCGGCTTTGAATTTGACCACTGAGTTCGTCGTCTGCAGCAATTGCTTTGGCATCGTACCTAATTTTTGAGTTGAGAAAGTTTTGTAATTTCATGCTTGCGTGCCCCTGTCAATCGATTTTAGATTCTAGATTTTAGATTTTAGATTTTAGAATTACGATCGCCGATAAATCCGGTTTCCCTAGACTAAATTGCTTGCTCGTCAATAATTCCCAGTTTATCGTCTCATAAAATTACGGTAATTTTGCCGAGCAATCGATTTTAGATTTTAGATTTTAGATTTTAGATTTTAGAGTTACTATCGCCGAGCGATCCGGCTTCCCTAGACTAAATTGCTGACTCGTCAATAATTCCCAGTTTCTCGTCTCATAAAATTACGGTAATTTTGCCGATCGTTCGTACCTTAAAGGCTTCATATTAATTATTTGATACAAAACCTTCAAGGCGAGGGCCGATCTAATTTCACGCACTATTGACTAAAAATCCCTCGTGCGCGCTGACATTTTTTCTGCCGAATGCCGAATGCCGTTGGATGGCTCAAAAACAGAGGGATGGGAGTATTGCCCTGTTGAGGCGATCGACCAATTTATGCTTCGTCGGGACGAATTACCACAACACCCATCGCGTCGGGAGAGAGATATTTGACGGCGGCTTCTCGGAGATCCTCGGCAGTCTGAGCTTGGATGCAGGCGGCATAGTTGAGTGCGGGAGCGATATCTCCTACCATCGACTGATAGTAACCGTACAAACTTGCTCGATCGCTCGGAGTTTCGTTACCAAAGATAAACCGATTTGCTACTTGAGTGCGGATGCGGGAAATTTCGGCATCTGTCACCAGTTCGGTTTGGAGAGTGCGGATGTGTTGGACGATCGCAGCTTCCACTGCTGGCAAGTTTTCTGTCGGTAGTTGAGCGGAAATTGAGAATACGCCGCCGAGTCGCTGAGTCATGTTGCTCACCGAAATTGACGAGACTAGCCCTTTTTCTTCCCGCAAATCATGAACCAAGCGAGTTGTGCGGCCGTGACCCAATATTGTCGCCAAAACGTCGAGGGCATAAGTTTCGGACATTTCCATGAAACCTGGCACTCGCCACATCACGATCAGTCGGGCTTGCTGAAGGGCAGAGTCTACAAATTCGCGGCGGACTGTTTCTGTAAACGGCGATTCTTGGCCGTAGTTCAGGATTGGGGATTCTGGGTGAAAGTTGCCGACAGCAGGCACATTTATTTTGTTGTGTTGTGCTGTGCTTTTTGCTGCAAAACTGTCTGCGACAATTTCTATTAGTTGCTCGACTGGCAAATTGCCTACAGCTACGGCTGTCATCGCCCCTGGCTGATATCTGCTGTTGTGGAAATCCCGCATTTGTTGGGCTGTCAACTGTTCGATTACCGCCGTCGGGCCGAGTACCGGTCGCTTGTAGGGCAGGACTTCAAAGGCTAATTCCATCGATCGCTGATAGGTGCGGCGGCGGGGATTGTCTTCCGATCGTCTAATTTCTTCTAAGACTACCAGCCGTTCTCGATCGAAGGCGTCGTCGGGAATGCTGGCGTTGAGCAACACATCGACTTGCAGGGGAGCTAGTTCGGCAAAATCTTTAGGAGCTGTGGTGATGTAATAGTTAGTGTAATCTTGGCTGGTGGCTGCATTGGTGACAGCGCCGCGCTGTTCGATCGCGCGCTCAAATTCGCCACTGGGAATGCTGGGAGTTCCCTTAAAAATCATGTGTTCTAAAAAGTGAGCCATCCCGTTAATGTCGTCGGGTTCGACGGCTGAGCCTAAATTGAGCCACACGCTGAGGTTAACAGCATCGACCGGCAAGTGTTCGGCTATAACGGTGAGGCCGTTGGGGAAATGGCGGATTGTTGGGGCGTTGAGGGGCGATCGAGCTGAGGTTTTGAGTAGGATTGATGTCATTGTGCTTTTAAATTTATCTTGTTCTCTATATCTTAAAGGGTCTTTAAGGAAGGACTCAGGCATTCGCCATTTGGCGCGAAAAATTCAATTGGATGTGGACGGTAATACGCGCACCGAGTTTTTTGTCTCCCGGAAGAAGTCTTGTTAACGTATTTCTGCGATCGCGATCGTTAATTTATCCTAATAGTTGCCCAAGTCCTCTGTTTTTTGGTGACAGCATTCGATGGAAAATCGAAGATTGAATAAAAACTCCGTATTTCCACAACCAGCTTTTCAACGATTTTGGCGATCGACTTCGGGGAAAATCGGCTTAATTTTGACTTTAGCGCTGATGCTCTCGGCACTGTTGGCCCCCCTACTTTCCCCTTACGATCCGGCGGTCGATCGAGATTATTTGTCGCGCTTGGTGGCTCCTAGCGCTAAACATTGGTTTGGCACCGACGGTTTGGGGCGAGATTTGTTGGTGCGGGTGTGGCACGGATTGGGGATCTCTTTAGTCGTCAGCCTGGTTTCTGTGGGTGCGGGTTTAATTGTGGGAACGCTTTTGGGGCTGGTGGCGGGGTATTTTCGGGGGTTGCTGGAAATTGTGATCGGCACTTGGGCGGATATTTTGTTAGCTTTTCCTTCGATTTTACTGGCGATCGGCGTTGTTACCGTCACCGGGCCGAGCCTGCAAAGCGTAATTATCGCCGTCAGCCTCGTGCAAATTCCGATTTACATCCGCTTAACTCGCAGTATGGTGCTGTCTTTGCGGGAACAAGAATTTGTTTTGGCTGTCAAGGCCTTGGGCGCCAGCGACTTGCGGATTATTTTTCGCCACATTTTGCCGGGAAGTCTGGCGCCTCTAGTTGTACAAGCAACTCTTTCGACTGGTACGGCGACACTAGAAGCTGCCGGTTTGGGTTTTTTGGGTTTGGGCGCACAGCCGCCGGTTCCTGAGTTGGGGACGATGCTTTCTGATGCTTTTAAGGGCGGATACGCTCTTTCCTCTCCTTGGACTATTTTGTTTCCCGGTTTGTTCATTACCTTGACTGTTCTGGGTTTCAATCTTTTGGGCGACGGGCTGCGAGACGCTTTAGACCCCAGATCCAATGCTGCGGCAAGGAAATAGCAATATTCAGGACTTACGCAGCAAGCACAGTATTTGAGCCATACTGTGCGTCCTCTAAAAATTGTTCAGGTATGCTCAAACTTTTGGCGGGAGTTGAAGCCATTTCAAAGTCGTAGCCTGGGCTGCCGACTGAGGTGATACCCGCTATGACTGGCTGCATTAAGATTGGCCCGGATAGGCGGCTGTCGCGCCCGATCGCGATCGTTAATTCTACCGCTGATTTATTGACTTTTTGCACCAGCCAACTCACCAAGGCTTGCCCCAAAATAGTCGCCATTTCCGGGGTGCGGTTAACCTGTTCGTCTTGAACGCCTTCAATGGCGATACCGCGAATGCCTGAACCATGTTGCAGCTTTTTTAAGTTATACTTTTGCAGAATAATCAATAGTAACTTTTCAGCTAAGCATCAGTTTACGACAAATTTTAAACCGCAATTGTTACATTTGCTATTATCAATAAATAGGCAAGCTTTTACAGCCACTTACAAAAGTTATTAAAAGCGATTACCCAACATAAATTATATCAAATTCGGTTAAATATCAATGATATACAAGTGCGATCCTCCCGCTCGCTATCGAAAGCAATCCTGGAGAGTGAGAAAGTGGGAGGATTTCTTGTCTTCCCTCTTCCTTTTTTCTTTGATATTCTGAGATCATTTCAAGGAACAAATCCGCACTCTGACATCGTACCACTGCTATTCAAAGCGCACAGAAATTCGCTGTCGGTAAAACTCCCCAGTTAATTTTTCAAAGAGTAGTCTAGTTCTTTTGCCCACTTGCGTTTTAATAAAGCCTTGATTTGTTACCTGCCACTGAAAAATTAGGCAGGGTTACGCCACGGTGAATCTTCGGTGTAAGCTAATGCTACTCGTTTTGGCTCGCGACTATTCCAGTCATCTTCTGCGATTTGAACTTTAGTTTTAGCAGTTTCCCGCGTAAAAGGCGGCAGTGGTGGTTTAGTTTCCATCGAGTTGAATGATTTGGCTCCTTTTCAAGGAATCATCGAACATAGCATAATAATGAACACAGCACAAGACCACTATAACCAGCAACTTGCTGCCGTTTACAGTTGGATGTCAGGAAATCCTGAAGCAGCGATCGAACGAAATCACGCTCTTTTTTGTCAATTGGCGCTCGACTCCGCACCGCGAGGATTAGCCATTGATTTAGGTGCAGGCTCAGGATTTCAATCTATTCCTTTAGCGCAATTAGGCTTTTCGGTAGTAGCTATAGATTTCTGTGAGGCCCTACTTTCAGAGTTACGCGATCGCGCTAAACATCTTTCCATCCGTACCATTCACGACGATCTGCTTAATTTCTCGCAACATATTCAGGAACAGGCGCAGCTCATTGTTTGCATGGGCGACACACTTACACACCTAGAATCATTGAGTGCTGTCGATTCATTACTTTTGGACATTGAGCGCTCGCTGACTGACAATGGGATGTTGATTTTAACTTTCCGCGATTATGTTTCAGCAGAGCTTCATGGAACTCATCGTTTTATTCCTGTACAAAGTGATGAATTTACAATCCTCACTTGTTTCTTGGAGTATCAAGAAAATAGCGTAGCAGTCCATGACTTACTCTATCAAAAACAGGGCGGTCGGTGGTCATTCAGTGCCAGTTCTTACCAAAAACTGCGGCTCAATAAAAATTGGTTGTGCGATCGGCTATCTGAAATAGGTTTACAGGTACTTCAGAACGAGATGATTAATGGAATGGTTTGTATCATGGCCAAGAAATTATATTAGAGAATTTATATTAAAGACAACCGAGAGTCGCTCTAGTGACTGTTCCGAAATTTACAGCCCCATCCAGGGCTTAGAAACTGAAATCTCACGAAACCTGATATGAAACTCCTCCGATGGCTGACATTGTGCTTCTTCTCCTTGACGCTCACCCTCTGGCTGGGTAGTTGCTCCTGGGCACCCCAAATCCAGGCGGTGACGCTCAATTTGGCTGTGTCAGGCATGGTTCGCACTGCCGTGGAGGAAATCGATCGACTCTATCAGCAGGAACACCCCAATATCTGGTTGAATCCGACATTTGCCGGAGCTGCCTTAATCCGGGCAGCCGTTGACCAGGGAGAACCTTTTGATGGGGTTTGGTTCGCCGATATTGCACCGCTGGATGCGTTGCAAGCCCAAGGGCTAATTCTGCCCGAAAGCCGTCGGGAGTTAGTGACCACCGATATTGTGGTGATTGCTGCGGCTGATTCTGCGGTGCAACTGACTGATTTGCACGAGTTAGCGAGCGATCGCCTCAAAACGGTTGCAATAGGCAACAAAGACCTGTCGCTTGGCAATTATACTCACGCCATTCTGAGTCGGTTAGGCATCCTTCAGGCAGTGGAGTCCAAGGCAGTCTGGGCAAAGGTGGATGTGCGGGAAGTCTTGCGAGCCGTCGAGCAGGGAGAGGCAGACGTGGGCATTACCTTTCTGCCAGAAGCCAAAGCCTTTGCCAAGGTCAAGGTGTTAGCCACCGTATCGCCCGACCTCTATGAGCCAATTCGCTCCGGTGCCGCTGTGGTTAAAGCCTCTCCCCATCTCCAGGAAATGCAGGCGTATCTGGACTTTTTAAGCACCGATCAGGCAATGGCAGTCTTTCAAAAATTTGGACTCCGCCCTCTGCGGTCTTAGATCGACGAAACTAAGCACGAGACAGACATGATGAAACAACCCTCTAACTTTCTCAAAATCGTTGCCGGGAGCCTGGGAGCAGCCACTTTCCTGGCATTAGCAGTGAGTGGAATCGCATTTTGGAGCGCTAACCGCACCTTAGAAACTAACCGCCAGATCGCCCAACATCTAAAAGCGCTCAATTGTTTGGAAGCGTTGACCAGTGCATTTCAGGATGCTGAAAAGATGCAGCGGCAATACCTGCTCGCGCAAAACAAAAATGACTTCAGGAAATTTGGGCTTCGGACGATCGATGTCGATCAAGAATTGCGACAATTGCAAAGCTTGCTAGAGAACGATCCCCGCCAACAGGCAGCTACCAAGCGCCTGGAAGAATTTATCCTGGGTCGCCTGGGGGAACTCCGGCAGGGCGTGGAACTCCGGGACACCAAAGGGCTGGCGGCGGCGATCGATCGCACCCCCCCACGACTGCTCGACGAGATGACGTTGCTGACCCAGCAGATCGAAGCGAGCGAAACCGTAGCGTGGCGACAGAAACAGCAAGTTGCCACCCACACAACCCTTCTGGCAATGATGGCATTTCTGGTGGGCATCGTCCTCAATCTAGGAATTATTTTGTGGACTTACCGCCTGATTTGCAGTGAAATCCTGAAGCGGAATCAAGCCGAAACCGACCTTCAGCAAAGTAACCAGACGTTTCAAAACCAGACTAGCCTGTTGCAACTAATCCTCAACAGCATGAGCGATGCCGTGCTCGTTGCCGATGAAAAGGGTCGATTGCTGCTGTTTAACCCCGCTGCCGAGCAGATGTTTGGCAAAATAACCGACAGCCAGCCGGAAGAATGGTCCGAGCAATATGGACTGTTTCATGCCGATGGGGCAACTCCGATCCTAGCGGAGCAAATTCCTTTAGTGCGGGCTGTTCGGGGTGAGCAGGTAGACAATATGGAACTTTTTAGCCGTCATAGCAAAGCCCAACAGGGCGTCTGGATGACTGTTAGTAGCAGACCACTCAAAGATGCCAGTGGTGCATTGAAAGGGGGAGTTGTTGTGTGCCACGATACTAGCGATCGTAAGTCCACAGAACTACAAATATTGCGGGCGAAAGAAGCTGCCGAAGTTGCCAACCGCACCAAGAGCGAGTTTCTTGCCAACATGAACCACGAACTCCGCACCCCCCTCAACGGCATCCTCGGCTATACCCAAATCCTCCAGCGCGACCCCGCCACCACCGCCAAGCAGATGAAAGGATTGGGGGTGATTTATCAATGCGGTTCCCATTTACTCACCCTGATCAACGACATTCTGGATCTGTCCAAGCTGGAAGTGCAAAAGATGGAACTCTATCCCCAGGATTTCCATCTGGCTAACTTCCTCTCTTCTACTGTGGATATTTGCCGCGTCAAGGCAGTGCAAAAAGGCGTGGAGTTTCATTACCAGCCCGCCAGCAACCTGCCCACTGCTGTCCATGCTGACGACAAACGCCTGCGGCAAGTGTTGCTCAACCTGCTCAGCAATGCGGTCAAATTTACCGATTTTGGCACCGTCACGTTTCGGGTAGAAGTGGTGGAGTCAGAAGACTCAACTTCAGAACTCAAAACTCAAAACTCAAAAATTTCAAGAATTCGCTTCCTAATTAAAGACACTGGCATTGGCATTGCCCCAGAAAAACTATCCACGATTTTCTTACCCTTTGAGCAGGCCGGGAAACGCGATCGCAACATCGAAGGCACTGGACTAGGACTTGCCATCGGTCAACAAATCATCCAGAAGATGGACAGCGAAATTCACGTCGAGAGTGTAATGGGGCAGGGCAGCAATTTCTGGTTTGAGATCGACTTGCTTCCAGCATCGGATTGGACAACACAAAATGCGATCGCCAACCACAAGGTTATTGGCTATCAGGGCGAACGACGCAAAATTCTGGTCATTGACGATCGCGAAGAAAACCGTCTGGTGGCAGTGAATATGTTGGAACCGCTGGGCTTCAAGCTGACAGAAGCTGATAATGGGCAGGCAGGTTTGGATACCACTATCCAGACGCGACCCGACTTGATTATTACCGATGTACATATGGCGATTATGGATGGCTTAGAAATGACCCGTCGCCTGCGACAATTGCCAGATTTTGCCCAAACTCCCATCATTGCCTCCCCTGCTACCCTGTCTCAGGTGGATATACAGGAAAGTCTGGACGCAGGGTGCAATAGCTTTTTCCCCAAACCGATCGAGTTTAGTGGGTTGCTTGCCGAATTGCAGCGATATCTAGAATTGCAGTGGATTTACGAAACCGAAACAGAGACGACTCAACCCGCTGTCAGCAACGCCGATGAGGTTAGCATGATAATACCGCCTGCTGCTGAACTGGCAACCCTCTATGCTGCCGCTCAGGGTGGTTTTATGACCGATATCCAGCAGGAAGCCCATCGCTTGAAGCAATTAGGGCCGGAATATATTGCCTTTGCGAACCGAGTTCTAGAACTGAGTCAACAGTTTGATGAGGAAGCCATTCTGCGTCTAATCGAGCCACGGCTTTAGCGACTTAATATCGATCCACCATGCACCATTCATCCCTTCAATACGTTTAGGAGTTTGCTAATGTCAGTCTCTTCTATCTCTCAAGAAAACACGATCTTAGTCGTAGATGATACTCCAACCAATCTGCAAGTATTGTTTGATGTGTTGAGCGAACAGGGCTACCGGGTGGCGATCGCCAAAAATGGTGAAACTGCCCTGCAACGAGTGCAATCGTCTGAGCCAAATTTGATTTTGCTGGATGTGATGATGCCAGGGATCGATGGCTTTGAAACCTGTCAGCGTCTCAAAGCTAATCCGGCCACTCGCGATATTCCAGTTATTTTCATGACCGCCCTCTCCGACTCGGTGGATCAGGTCAAAGGGCTGAGCCTGGGTGCTGTAGACTACATCACCAAGCCGATTCAGCATGAAGAAGTCTTGGCACGGATTCGGGTGCATCTCCAACTGCGGAATGCCACCCGGATTATGGAACAGCGCACCAACGAACTCAACCAAGCTTTAGAAAGTTTCAAGCAAGCCCAAGTGCATCTAGTGCAAGGTGAAAAAATGTCTGCCCTAGCCCAATTGGTGGCGGGAGTGGCACACGAAATCAACAACCCGGTGAATTTCATTCAAGGCAACCTGAACTATGTCAAAGAATACACTCAGGAGCTGCTGGATTTGGTGCAACTGTACCAAAAGCACTATCCCAATCCGGTAGCAGAAATCCGAGAGCGGGCAGAATACCTGGATCTGGAATTTTTGCAAGAGGATTTTTGGAAGATGCTGGGTTCGATGAAAATGGGGAGCGATCGGATTCGCCAACTCGTGCTCTCCCTGTGCAACTTCTCCCGCCTTGATGAAGCGGACTGCAAACCCGTTGATATCCATGCAGGTATAGACAGCACTCTGTTGATTTTGCAACACCGTCTGAAAGCCAGACCCGATTTTCCTGCCATCCAAGTCATCAAAAACTACGGGCAATTACCGGAGGTCGAATGCCACCCCAGTCAACTCAACCAGGTATTCATGAATATCCTCAGTAATGCGATCGATGCCTTGCAGACATCAGGTGTCAGGGATAACCAACAACCTACTATTACCATCAGCACCTCGATCGGTAGTGGTAACTCGATCGCGATTAGCATTGCCGATAATGGAGTCGGTATCCCGGAACTCATTCGCTCTAAACTATTCGATCCGTTCTTCACCACCAAACCCGTGGGCAAAGGCACTGGCTTGGGACTGTCGATCAGTCATCAAATCGTTACTGAAAAACACGGCGGCAAGATTGAGTGTGATTCCACTCTGGAGAAGGGCACTGAGTTTGTCGTACAGATTCCGCTGCGACAGGTCATGGCACAGGTTGCTTAAAAGAACGGTTACGGTTGCGGCAACAATTATCAATCAATTGGAATACTCTTTATCTTAGAGAATAGTAATTAGGATTTTATGGTAATAGGACTTACTCACAAACTAATACTGTAGGCTGTGCATTACGCACCTTAACCCCTATCGGTAACGCATTAAACTATTTTTTGTATAATTCCTGGATGTATTAGCTGGCGCTACTGCGAAGCTAGTTCCATTAATATCGTTATCCCCATTTCATCCACCGAGAAATCATCCTTTGCTGCATCACCGTAATTCGAGAGGATAGCTATAGCAGGAGGCAGGAGGCAGGGCAGAGGTAATCAGAGCAAGGGTTTCAGCAATCGATCTCGTCCTAACAAGCCCATGCCAAAGTTAGAGTATTCGTAGCTTTGACCGGGTTCGCTCAGCAGCGTGATTTCTGCTAAATCTGCATACATTTCCGGCGCCGTGTAGTCAAGGTAAGGATTGCTGGGATATTGAATTTCTTCCAGGAAACTGTCTGGTAAACTGGGTAGTCTAGAGGTATGGGTTGCTAACTGTTGCAGGGTGATAGATTGGACGGCAGGATTTACCTGGTTGATGACTTCTAGGGGCAAATAGAGACGAATCGGAGCGTGTAGATCGACAGTGCCATCATTCACTAATTTCGCCAGAACAGTTCCTGTAAATAGTTTAGTTACAGATGCGATTTCGTAAATTTTACCAGCATTAGGAATAGCAGAAACGGTGTCGCTGAGCTTGCCAAATCCTTTGATGTAATGATGCCCTTGCTCAACTACTCCGATCGTTAAAGCCAGTTTTTCTCTCTTGCTTAGATAATCCTGCGTAATTCGATCGATTTTAGACTATTATATTTGATAATTCATGATTATTTAATTTGCGCTAATTGATAAGTAATCCTGCAGGAAAAACAGAAGACCCAGAACCCAGACTTTTTTAAGAATTTGGGTATCTAACGCGCGACCGTATTTTACGTTTACGAAACTTACGAACAGATAAGCCCCGACCCATCTAAGTTTTACCGTCACTTCCGATAGAATTCTTGTGGGGTGTCCCGCCCGCCCGAAAAATAAAATTTAGATGCCCAATAGCTTACTATCTGTAGGGCGAAGCACACGGCACTTTACCCTCGGCCTACTATCTCGGGCTCCATCCTCCCTCCCCGAGGATCAATCCCAAATAGCCGTTGCTAATATTCGCGACTCATGTATGACTTGACTGCTGTCACGATCTACGCGAAACTTTACATACAACTGATGTATTGCTTCTACCTATTAATAAGTTCTGTTAAGTTGTGACTCAAAACCTATCAATTCGTCAAAATTGATATAGCGCTTTGTCAGTCAGCCAACTCTCAAGAAGCTACTTCAGGAGGCATCGTCCCTGGCTTGCTGGTGTCGGTGTCTGTTCTCAATATTCCTATTCAGTCAGCCCGCATTATGGAAACACTAGAGTTTGTGATCTATCCAGATGGCCGCGTACAGGAAACGGTCACCGGCATTGTCGGTGCTTCCTGTGCTGAGGTAACGGCTGCAATTGAAGCTCAGCTCGGCGTGGTGCTTCACCAAGAGTCAACATCTGAATATTTCACGCAAGCGCTGCATCAGTCAGCCGAAGCGACGGCCCAAGTGGCTTTTAGCGATTGGTAATTTTTTTGTTGAGTTCACTTAAGTTTTTTTGGAACCACCATGTCACATTTTAGCCAAATTAAGACCCAGATCCGCAATTTGAATTCTTTGGAAGCTGCTTTAACTGACTTGGGTATCGACTGGAAGTCGGGCCCGACAGAGGTGCGCGGCTATCGCGGCCTCACCAGCACCGCTGAGGTCGTGATTGAGCAAAAAAACGGCTACGACGTAGGTTTTAGCTGGAACGGGACTGAGTATGAATTAGTGGCTGACTTGCAGTTTTGGCAGCAAGCTTGGTCTGTAGACCGTTTTCTGAATAAGGTGACTCAGCGCTACGCTTACCATACTGTGGTGAATGAAAGCGCTAAGCAGGGTTTCCAAATTTCTGAGCAAAAGCAAAATCAAGACGGTTCGATCCGCTTGGTGGTGCAACGCTGGTGCGCTTAAAAATTTTTCGAGATTTTTGCAATCTTGTCTCATCAAAGTCCGCTTTCGCGGACTTATTTACTCTTGTGGGGGTCTAAATGTCTGAGCTTTCTGGACTCGGAATAGATACAGCAAGCGATCGCTCTGGTTTAGAGCCGGAGTTGGGAGGATTTTTGCGGGATGCGCCCGATCGCTCTGGTTTGGAACCGGAATTGGGCGGTGTGCTGCGCCAAAAAGGTGTCTATGTTGATGAGATTACCTGCATTGGCTGCAAGCACTGCGCTCACGTTGCTCGCAATACTTTTTATATTGAACCGGATTACGGTCGATCGCGCGTAGTTCGACAAGACGGGGATTCTGAAGAGTTGATTGCTGAGGCGATCGACACTTGTCCGGTGAATTGCATTCACTGGGTTGATTACACCGAACTCAAGAATCTGGAAGAAGAACGCAAGGATCAGGTGATGCCTGTCGTTGGTTTTCCGGTGGATATGGCGACAGTTAAGGCCGGTATTCGCCAGCGACAAAAGAATAAGTTGCGCGATCGTAAGTTCAAAGGTAGCCATTGAAATCCCCAATTCCCATCCGCAGCTTGAAACCTGTGGCTCAAACAACAAAAACAGCCCGCGCGGGCTGTTTTTTGTATACATTGTATAGTCAAATTTATTTGAGAGGATGGTGCTCTGCGAGAATTTTCTCAACTCTAGCTTCGTCAATTCGGGCAGTTAATGTTGATGCCTCGTTGTTATCCCGAATGGTTTTTGCTAAAGTAAAAGACGAGCCGACTGAAAAAGTTAAACCCATACCCATAAAAGCTTTTTGCCAGGGGTCTACCTGTAAATAAATGATACCTACAGTAGTGGCGGAAAGGGCAAGAATAAAAGAAAGCCAGCACTGAAGTATCCAAGCATTAGTATCTTTTTGGCGTATGATTTGTTTCTGCATAGTGCCTCTAAGTCCAATATATCTTTTGGTTGATTAACTTAAAGAATAGATAGCGTGAGTGAAGCGGTCAGGAGAGCAGGGGACAGTTTCGATAAGTGAACAGTGCGATCGGGCTTTTTACTAAATATTTCAACGCTGTAGATAGGGTTTGAGCCTCAAGGAAGGCGCGCAGCGAGTGGACAGTTTGAAAACTCCACTAACGAAAGCTTGTTTTTTCTCAAAATAGCGTAAGGTGCGCCGAGGCGCACCCTACTTCTCCCAGTCCACCTCCGCTAACGAGAGTTTGACTCTATGCAGCGGTTTCAACCGCCGACTCTTATCTACTTCGTTGGTGTAGCCCCAGTTTCAACCGCCGAGTCTGATCTACTTATTTTTCTGCTGAGTCTTCGCTTGTTCGATCGCAATTTCCCTGACTGCTTGCAAAGAACTCAAATTCGATGCTCCTTCAATCGCCTTCACCGCCAAATCTTGAACCTGTTTCAAAGCAGAATCCAGTTGTTTCGACAAGCTAGCAAGGCGCGCATCTTGATTTTGAATTGTCTGCAACATCCCTTGAATTTGCAGCTCATAATTTTGCTTTTGCCCTTCGATATCTTTAGCAGACAAATCAGCCTTAACTTTAGCTTGGTAATTGCCAATATTGCGGCCGTTATCTTTCCCGTTCTTGATATTAGCTTCCAGTTCTTTCGGGAAAGCTTCTACCTTAGCTTTAACCTCAGCATAAAGTTTTTCCCGTTCCGAAATATATTTCTCGCGTTCCGCCCACTGTTTCTCCTGTTCTTGCTGAAACTCTTCGATTTCTTGATACAGCCTTTTCTGGCGCTGTTGGTATTCCTCGATGTCCAGATTTCGCTGAAGATTCAAATCGTAAGCATACAGCTCTTCATCCCGCTGGCGAGCTTTTTGGTGGTTCTCATTGCGTTCTTTAACGGCCAACTTTTGCAGTTCCTGCTCTTTTTCCCAAGCTTGCCGGCGTTCCAACAATTCCTGTTCAACAGTTTCGCGCTGTTCGCTGAGTTCCGCACTAAATGTTTTGGCGCTTTCTTCGTATTGTTGGATTAAATTGTCCAGCGTATCTTCTGCAACATCTTCTAAACTATGCAACTCTTGCAGTTGTTGGATTTCGTCGCCAACAGTTCGCTGCAATTCCCCCAGTTTAGACGCTTCTGTTGTCAGTTTTTCCGACAGTTCGCTGACAGCGGCACCGAAGCCAAATTGCAGTAAGATTAAATTGTCGATCGTCCCCTGCATTTTTTGTTTGCTTTCAGTTAAAGCCATTGCTTTTCTTGCTTCCGCTATTGCTAGTTCTTTGACTGCGATTTCTGATTGATAAATATTGGCAGATTTATCGTTATTAAGCTGCTTCAGTTGCAAATCCAGTGCATTTTTTTCCTGTTCCAACTGTTTATAAGCTTCTAATATTTCAGCCTTCGTATTTTTGTCATTCATTCTCGCCATCGCTTTCATCTCCTAACTTTGTTAGTCCGCATCGGCGGACTTTGTTTGACAAGGAGCGGTTTCAACCGCCGATTATTATCCAAAATTGAGCTACAAACCTTAAGCTTTGGTAGCAAAAGCTTTCAGTGCCAAGTCTTGCGCTTGCTTCATCGTCGCTTGCAATTGTGCAGAGATTTCGGCGATTTGTTCGGTTTGTCGCTCAATTGTCTGCTGTAGAGATTGCACTTTCAATTCATATCCCTGCTTGCTTCCTTCCCATTCTTTATCCACTAAATCTGCCTTGACTTTAGCTTCGCGGGAAACTTCTTGAATTGCTTCTTCTTTGGCTTTGACATAAGCCTGTTTGAGTTCTTCTTCAAATCCGGCGACTTTTCTTTGATTCTCTTCAAACTCCGCTTGATTGTCGCTGAGGACTTTTTCCCGTTCCCCCCAATTTTTTTCTTTTTCGCGGGTAGATTCTTGCAAGTCCCGTTCTAGTTTGCGCTTCGTTTCTTCGTATTCGTCGGTTTCGATTTTGCGGGTGCGTTCTAATTCGTATTGGTAATCGGCTGTTTCTTCCTGACGCTTTTTAGTTATGTGTGCAGTTTCTTCTTGAACTGCTGCATCAAATTCTTGCTGTCCTTTTTCCCAAATTTTGCGTTTTTGGGTGGTGTCTTTTTCGATAAGTTCGCGTTGGTTCGCAGCGTTTTGTTCCAGCAGGGTCAATTTTTCTCGGTGCTCTTGAGTTAAAATGTGGAGGGCGTCTGCTACAACTCTGATTTGCTGCAACTCTTGCAATTGTGCCGCTTCAATTTCGATCGCGCGTTTTAATTCGTCTAATTTTGAAGATTCCGCCTTCAGTTTTTCGGAAAGTCCGCTGGTGATGCTGCCAAAATCTAATTGTAAGTCTGCTAAGCCTTTGACGATGCTGTCAATTGTGTAGGTGGAGGCGACTTCGAGGAGTTGTTTTTTTTTGGCTTTTTCGGCTGACTGTTCTTTGGTTTCGACTTTAGATTCGATCTTTTTTTTGTCTGCTAAAATCTGCTGAAAGTTTTGCAAAATTTGGGCTTTGCTATCCTTGGCAGTTGCTATTGTCATAATGTTTGCTTCTCCTGATTATAACTTTTTGACACTTTTGAGTGAGACTTTCTCAGTTATTCTAAGTTGCGGAGTTGGCTGAGAAGGGAACGGTACTTTCTGGCTGCGTCGGGTTTTTCTTCGGGATTGGCAATACCTAGAATTTTGAGAATTTTCCAGCAGCGATCGCACCGATTTCCTTGCCCGCAGCCGCACTCATCAATTATACTTAAAAGTGTGCCTTTTAGCAATTGATTTTCGGCTAACAAAGCTCGGTAATTCCGCTGGACAGATTCGGCAACTAAAGTCATGTGTTGGAAGTCTTCGGTGAGACTTTCGATGTCATTAACTGCGTCTGCCCGAATTTGGTCTAGCAGCTCAAGATTCTCTTTCAAACGGCTTTCTTGGAGGTTGGGTTGGGTTTTTAGATTCGTTAATTTCTTCATTTCACTATGCGTTGTAACAGTTATGGTAAAGGCGCGATTTAATCGCGCCTTTACAACAGAATTAGAACAAGTCAGCAGTTGATTTGTCTTCCGCTGGCGGTAGCGACATACCGCCGTTGGAATTCAAAGCAATAGCATCGCTTTCAGCGCCAGCGTGAGCGGCCATCAAGCAGGCCACTTGCTGCGCCGGCAGGTTATCTAAACACACCATAGCTTTTGTTCCTTCTAAGTCAATCATCCGCGATTGATTGCTAGAATCTGACAAAACTGCTGCGGCTTGGTCGATGACTCCCCAGTCTTTACGCTCCATCCAAGACCATTTCAAGCTGTAGTAGTTGATCGGTTTTACTACTCCGCTGTCGTCTGGTTTTTGACCGGAATGCTTGACAAATTCGGGAACAAAAATTCCGGTTGCAGGTTCTACGCCGCGAGATTGAACTGATGCTACCAAGCGGTTAAAATCGTTCAAGCTGCGGTTTTTGATGTATGTCACCATGACAACTCCTTGTGGCAATTCGCCACTTTCTGCGACAAACCACAGTTGACCCCACAGTGTGTGGGAAGTTTGGCCGAGGGAACCGAAGAATTTGGAGAATTTGAGGATTGTCATGGAACACTTGGAACCGTAGTCTGTATCGCCAATTGTCCACTGGCCGGCCTGGCAATTGTTACGTACTGCGATCGGAATTTCGGGTACTAGCAAAGCATTGCTCGGTTTGGCACCAAATACTGAAAATGTAGGTCTTTCTTGTGTTTTAGTAGTCATTGTTCGTTTTTCCTTAGTTATTTATTGCTGCTTTACGGGAAATTGGTAGTTGGTAATCCGTTAAATCTCGTACATTGCTCGTAGCAGAACTTCGATTACCTAATGAGATGTGTTGTCGCTTTTGGTTCTGGATAGGTATACTCAAGCACCGCCTCTTGTTGAGCTTTGATAATCCGCAGCGCGGCGAGCAAATGCTCTAACGTTTCTAGGTGCGCTGGGGTGAAGTGGATGCTGAAGCCTTCGCCATCCCGCGCGTAGCCGGGACAAACCAGTGAGGCTGAGCTTTGTTCTTCGTGGGTGGCGATGTATAGCCAGTCATCGTCTTCGAGCTTGTAATGCGTGTCTGTCCAGGTTCTCAGCATTTGCTATCTGCTCCTCCTTATTTGCTGCGTACAAGCGTTTTGACGCCCAGCGCTTCTCACTCCTCTAAAGTTGACGACGCTATATGTAGCGTATGAGCTAGGCTAGTTTGCACCCTTAACCCTACCAGTCAGGCTCTGCGGGTTGATTAAACCGTCAACTGACCTCATGGTAGCGCGAGTTGATTTTCCCGTCAAGTATTTTGTTGAACTTTTCATCAAAACAGGCTAGAATGCTTGTCAGGAGGCGAAAAACCGTGGAACAAACATTTGGAAGACTGATCCGTCAAGCTCGCAAGGACAAAGCTTACTCACAACGTGAGCTAGCTGCTATGCTAAGTGTGGATTTTACTTATTTGTCTAAGTTGGAGAACGATCGAGCGGATTATGCGCCCAAAGAGGACGTAATCCGAGCATTAGCGCGAAATCTAGACATAAACGAAGAGGAATTGATTTTCTTGGCGGGGAGACTACCGCAGCAGTACGAAGCGCTGCTGAAGCAGAATCCGAAGGAAATGCAGGCTCTTTTCCGCCGGATGCAAGAAAATCCAGATTGGCTCAAACAGTCTTTTGAAGCGTAAGAGAGGCCCCTCATAGTGAGTATTTTTAAGCCGTATTGCTTCTATCCCAAAGAAACGATCGAGCGTTTGGCAAATGACATCTTGATGCAGATGCAGAAAACGCAAAATTTTGCTCCGAGATGGCCTTTTGATGCGACAACGGTTGCTGATTTTCTGGATTTAGGCGTAGTTTGGGAGTGCATGGAGCCGGATGAAGAAGGTGCGATCGCGGCGAGGATTTTGCCACAGCAGCGGTTAATCGAAATCAACGAACAGATTCTCGAAAAACCGCCGGGCTTCATCGAATCGACGATCGCCCACGAAATCGGCCACTGGGTGCTACACGTCAATCAAGACGAAGCAGACGGCACTGTGGAACAGTTGGAATTAAACTTAGGCAATGAAGGAAAAACGGCGTCTGATGTCGAGGAACCGTTTGTTTGTCGGGGTGCGAGTGCTGATAATAAGGTTTTGTCGATCGAATGGCAAGCGCAATATTTTGCAAGCTGTTTGTTGATGCCTCGGTGTATTTTGGAGGAAAAAAGACAGGGACGCGATTTAACAAAGTGGTCGCATTTATACAAAATGAGAGATGAATTGGGAGTGAGCATTTCCAATTTGACAAACCGCTTGCAAGAATTCGATTGGATTTATATTCCCAAGGGAACGCGCGAGATTTATGCCGGGAAAGATGCGGCAAACGGGCAGCAGCGGTTGTTTGGATAAAAGTGCGATCCTCTTCGAGGGCTGCGCTAACGAATTTGAGGTTTGAGATTTGGAAGCGATTCTCAAATCTCAAATCTTTAAAATTACTTTTTAATTAAGTTACATTTTATGCTAACCAATATTGAAATCCTGCTGGCAGCTTGTGAGGAATTAAATATCCCTTACGAAATCCTGCATCCTTCCCAAAACTTGATTAGACTCAAACAGGGCGGCGAAGAATATTATTTTGTCAATTACATGACGCCATTTAACAGCGCGTCAGTAGCCGAACTTTTTAAAGACAAAGAATATACCTATCAACTATTAAACGGCAAAATAAATACTCCCAGAACTCTCGGTTTTGTCTCGCCTCACTGCGAGGAGAAGTATAAAAAGTATTTGACTTTCCCAGATATTGAATCAATAGTTTTAGAAGTAAACAAAAAATTCGCTTTCCCGGTTATTCTCAAAAGAAATCGCGGTGCTGGTGGCAACAATGTTTTTTTGTGTGAAACTAGAGAGCAAATTAAAGAAGCCTTAGAAATTATATTTAACGTCAATAACAAAGATTATGACTATGTAGCCCTAGCTCAAGAATATATCGAAATTGCCCACGAATATCGGGCTGTATTCTGCAAAGAAAAGCTAGTTTTGCTGTACGAGAAAGACAAATCTCAGGCTAAATTTGCGGGCAATTTAAGCCCGCTGCACTGGGAAGGTGCAAAAGCCCAACATATAATTAACCCCAGTCTCATGTCTGAGATTGAAGATTTTGTTAAACCTGTTTTTGCTGAAATTGCGATTAATTATGCTGGGCTTGACATCGCGCTAGATAAAAACGGAGCATATTGGTTGATTGAAATTAACTCAAGTCCCAATTACGATATTTTTGTCAGAGATAACGATCGCCAAATTGTCGTAACAATGTTTAAAGGCATCTTGGATACCTTGGTTGTTAACAAAAAGCCGTAAATGCTCGATTTGAATGTACTCGATCGTATTTAGATGAATGTGGTGTAAGGTGTAGATTAGCTGAAACGCTTTAAGCGAAATAGGTTTCAGCCAATAACTTAAAATTCACATTTTTTAATTTAATGTAGCAACTCGCATATAGAGTAGGGTGCGTCAGAGTCCCAAACCCTTATTTTGTCATCAATCTATAATTTCGTCTGACGCACCCTACAAGTTGATTTACCTTCAGCCACCGACCCAATTCCAGCCGCACGACTCGCTGATTAGTGACAAACTAGGGCTATGTTGTTGCGGTCTGCTTTGCTGATTCATCATTTCCTTGAAAATACCAGTAGAGGTTAGCAACAGTTAAATCATTGACTTCTTGCCAATTTGAGGGGGCTAAAGCTTTATAGCCAGAGGTAGTTGCTTTCTGACTGATATAAGATTCATGTTGTTGACGCAAGCTAGGTTTTATCAAAAATCGCAATTGATCGCGTAGTGATTTGAAGTGGGATTTTTGCTGCAAGTTTTCGTAGAGCGCAATTTCTTCTGGTTCTGCCACTATAGCAACTTCTTGATTAGTATTTGAAACTGGTGTCGTTTCCATATTTAAACTAGCCAATTGTTTACGCTCATCAGCCGATAAACTTAGCATCCAATCTACCTGATTTTGCCAATAGTTTAAAACTGCTAGATCCTGATTGTAAATTCGTGTAATTTCTGGAAATATAAAATCAATTTCATCTTTTGTGCAGCGCTCAATAACTATGAAAATGTCTTGGCGTATTCTTTCTTGGAGGTGGGAAAGGGAATTACTTACAGATGCAGGCTCGTTCAGCAATTGATAAGTTAATGAAATTGTCTGCTCAATTGCCCAAGCACATTCAACTCTACGAAGATAGCCAACTGCACAAGCGCCATTGAATAAGTCAGGATTATTATAGTCAGCTAAAGCATTAGCTAAAATGTGTTGTGCGCTTGTCAAGGTAGAATTTCGGGTATGTTTATCTTCCATCAACAAAGCATTTTGAATTAGTTTCTGTGCTTGATCAAATTTCTGATAAGCTTGACTTAAGATTAAACGATGTTGCTGAAAATTAATGCTTTCCGCTAACAGTTTAATTTCAGCAATAACTTCTGCTTTCTGGTCTTTCAGCAGTGCCTCTATACTAATAAAGCCGTGTGTAACTGTTAGCTTCAATTCCTTAATATCTTCCCTCATTTTTAAGGTCTGATGAAGGTTAACGGCTGACAGTGCCCATATCGCCACCACGCCGACACCAATGACGGCAGTAGATGCTGACAGAATGCCCGCATTAGCCGAGAGAGAGTTTAAGCCATACTGAATCACATCTAGTCTTTTGTAAGTTTCTTTAAAACCCAGATCGGTTTGAACTATTTGCGCTACACCTAACACAAAGTCTGGGATAGCTAACAACGGATCGGCAACCATCCCAATTGCGGCACCTACAAAGTGACCTGTTGCCCTGTCTCTAGCTATTCCCAATAATACTCCTGCACTATTCTTCACGACTTCATAAGTACCGGAAATGATACCAGCCTGTATGTGAGGAGGAAACACAAAAACCATATTTTTCACCTTAATAGCGATTATTTTTACATATTATAATATATTATATTATTATGGTTAACTTTGTCAGTCTACAGTGGAATTACTTAGATGAACGAATTCCTGAAAGCATTTCAGAACATCGCCCAATCAGCGGGAGTCGTCGCGGCGGATGATTATAAATCCTTAGAGATTAAGGAATCTGCCACAACCATGATTAAGTCAGTCCAGCCTGGCTTTGACGAATTGAGGGAATCAGCTACCAGACTTAAGAAAGTTGTGCAAGGATGCCGGAACGATATAGATCACGCTGAACACGTTTGGACTTGCAAACTTGGGATTACCCTAGCTTCAAAACAGGAAATATGGCAACAGCTTGGGGAACTGAGTGGCTGCCATTTCAGAATTAATGAACTCGGTCAGGTATGTCAAAGTTCGGCGCTCGCTGAATCTCAAGATTATTGGCATCAAATATTTGATGCCCGCGTGAGACAGAAGTGGTTTATTGATGCAGCAAAGAAACAAAAAAAAGGAATTGGCTGGAAAGAAAAGGATGATTTTATTAAAGATATTCCCCTCGTTGTTAATCTTGTTTGTAGCGAAATAGATCAAATTATTACGAAGAGCCTGGGTAGGGTTTATCAAGACATTAGTACGATTAACTTAAAAGTGATTACGAAGTGTGCCAAACTTTTAGATAACCAGACAAAAGCTGTGTGGAATCATCAGATGAATTTAACTTTTAGTCAGATAGCAAATAAGTTTGAGCAGCCGACATTTTACTTGCCTGAGAATACCGAATCACTGAGATCTGCACTTAGTCCGGCTCTGGATAATTTAACCAAACAGCGTTTAGGTGATCTTTTTTGGGAACAGGTTGTAAATTTTGAAAAGCAGGTTTCAACCGCGAGCAATAATTTCATCAATTCAATCTTTGATGACAGATTAAAACTAGGAAGTCAAGCTTTGGTTGAAGCCATGATGTTTTACAATAATTTTCTGGAAAAGCAAGAGCGATATCAGCAAGAGACACCCGCAGAACGTGAGAGTGAAAGAGCCTGGATTGATGCCCAACGGGCAGAAATTAAGAAACTGGAAAAAGGTATTAAAGTAATTCTAAATCGTTGCCCATAATACCTTAAGCTGCTGTCATGTTACTAGAACGATCGCACTTCTTAACACGCTAAACTAAACTTAGTCACAATTCCATCTAAAAAATTACAACACAAGTGTTAGAAGTAGAGGAAAGGATGGCACGAAGCCAGGACAGGAGAGACTGTACCGCTTTCTGAACTGTGGCAAGGAATTGATGCAGAATAATCCTCTTTCATCAGCGTCTATCAGCGTTTATCAGCGGTTAAAATTATCTTATTTCCGGTTGCATGGGTATTGTTCAAGACTTTGGGAGGTGCGTGAGTGCAAACAATCTCATCATCTAGATTCAAATATTTATTGCTCTCACGCACGCTACAGCTACAAACTTTATATCACATTCTTTCCAATACCTTAATCCCCAACAACTCCAAACCCAACTTCAAAGTCCTCGCCGTCAAATCGCACAAAATCAACCGCGAAGTCCGCAACGGTTCCTCAGCTTTCAAAACCGGACATTGCTCAAAAAATTGATTGAACTTTTGACTCAATTCAAACAAATACTGACAAATTCGATTCGGCAACAAGTCACCGCCCACAGCATTCACAACTTCATTCAACTGCAATAAATGCTTTGCCAATACCAACTCGGCATCAGACTGCAAAATCACTTTCGCACCAGCATCTAAGTTATCAAAATTAATCTCACCTTTGCGGCGAATTCCCTGCACGCGCACGTAAGCATACAGCATATAAGGAGCGGTATTTCCTTGCAAAGCGAGCATTTTGTCGTAACTAAATACATAGTTGCTGGCGCGATTTTGACTTAAATCTGCATACTTAACGGCACTCAAACCAATTGTTCGAGATACGTTAGCAATGAATTCCTCAGTTTCCTGTCTTTCCTCGGCTTTTAATCTCTCTTCCAGATCTTGGCGCGTGCGGACGATCGCCTCATCTAACAAATCCTGCAACCGCACCGTTTCCCCAGAACGAGTTTTGAGTTTTTTGCCGTCTTCTCCCAATACCAAACCGAAGGGAATGTGGACAATTTCGACATCTTCAGGAATCCAACCTGCTTTTCTCGCAACTGCAAATACTTGGGCAAAATGGTTTGCTTGTCCCGAATCGGTGACGTAAATTAAGCGCTTTGCATTGTCTTTGTGGATGCGGTAGCGCACTGCTGCTAAATCTGTTGTGGCGTAGTTGTAGCCGCCGTCGGTTTTCTGCACGATTAACGGGAGTGGTTCGCCTTCTTTGTTGGTAAAACCCTCTACAAAAACGCATTTCGCGCCGTCACTTTCTACTAACAAACCTAAGTTGGTTAAATCTTCGACTACTGCGGGCAATAATGGATTGTAAAACGATTCGCCGCGTTCGGTTAATTTGATATCGAGCAAGTCGTAGATTACTTGGAATTCGCGGCGCGATTGATCGCACAGCAATTTCCAAGCGCGGCGGGTGTCTTCGGCGCCTGCTTGCAGTTTTACTACTTCTTGGCGGGCAGTTTCTTTGAAGGTTTCGTCTGTGTCAAAGCGCTGTTTTGCTTGGCGGTAAAATGCAACTAAATCGCCTAAGTCTAAGGCGTCAGCGGTTGTGAGGGCTTCGGGGTGAACTTCGCGCAAGTATGCGATCAGCATTCCGAATTGGGTGCCCCAGTCCCCGATGTGGTTGATTCGGAGTACGTCGTGGCCTTGAAATTCGAGGATGCGGGCGATCGCATCTCCGATGATTGTCGATCGCAAGTGTCCGACGTGCATTTCTTTGGCTATGTTCGGACTCGAAAAGTCGATCGCGATTGTCTGAGGCGTTTTCGCCGGTTCAATCCCCAAACGCGAGTCGCCGGCGATCGCACTAATTTGCGCTTCCAAATAAGCCGGTTTCAGCTTCAAATTGATAAAACCGGGCCCTGCGATTTCTGGGGTTTCGCAGATGTCAGTAATATCTAGGTGTTCGATAATTGTTGAGGCGATCGCCCGCGGCGGCTTTCCTAACTTTTTCCCCAAACTCATCGCCGCGTTGCACTGAAAGTCCCCAAAGTTCGGATTGCTGGCGGCGGCTAGCATCGGATCTGCACCTGCATAACTGTCGCCGAATGCAGCGGTGAATGCTTTTTCAAATTTTGCTTTTAACTGTTGGGCGATCGAGTTCATGTTTAATATTTTGATTGGATGTTTATTTTAAACTCTAGATTAAGCACTTTTTGCCAATAATACTCTTACTACTTAGGTAATTTCCCCATCGAACCCTCTCCCTCTGGCCCTCTGGCCCTCTCCCCACCTACTAAGAAATTTTGTACTTAGCTTTGAGCTGCTGAGCGGATCAAAATCACTGGCAGCGCTAACACACAGTACATTTTATCACAGTTGCGATCGCTACACAAATTTAAAAATGTCACATCAAGTCCATGATCTCGATCGCTAGATCATTTAGTTAAATCGCTTACATTAAGGTATGTTAAAATTTTTTCAATGCACCCAAAAATCCTACGAAAGGAAGTAGTTATGTTATCTCAACCTATTTTTGGCGATCGCTCTCTGACCCAAGCCTTTTATCAAGCAGTAATCGCTCGCTTCTACGACGGTTTCAGTCTCTCCACCCAAGCACTATTGCGAGAGTCTACCCTCGGCTTCGCCCCTTGTCCCGATGGAGTCAAAACCTTTTTCATCATCGCGCCGAGTCTGGATGCAGCAGAGCAACTAATGGAAAAAATGGACAGTATTTTGGAGCGAGTTGCCGAACTGATGGCTGGAGTCGGACAAGTTGCCCTGTGCATAGTTCCCCCCGGCAGCGAAGCAGAGCAACCGGTAGATATGCAAGACTTAGAAAAAGTTCCCCCGGATTGTCTGGCTTGCAAATTCTTTACAATTATATGGGCCGATGCTGCAGCCGATCGGTAAAATTGACAGTTAGCAACCAGCAACTCAACACGGTTCGGCTGAACCTGTGCCTGTGGTGGTGCGGGGTAGATTGTCTGTTAGTTACAGTCCCTGGAATTATCGGGCAAAGCGTGCAGGTAATTAGAGCGTTTGCAAGGTTGCACTCGCAATCCTTGGCAAGTGTTAAACAAGCAGGCAAAATATATATCAAAAGCCCGCTTGTCAGTCGATCATATTTTTACCTGCCGGCTGAAACAGCCGTGCATCTACTTTTTACATTCCCAATAAAGGCCACCAAAAAGCCGCATCAAGTCTCCTGGGTGTCTCGCTTCAAAAGACAGCAGCAGGAATTAGGCGGTATCGCTAAACAATAGATTTTTGCGAAATATCTGCTGATGTTCAGAATAAGCAGAAATATTCTCAAAAATAGATAAGACTTTCGCACGTTGACCTCAGAAACTCGGTTTCTACCCCCGCGCTTTATATTCGCGGTTCGCTGGGAAATAGACAGAAAATAGGCTGTTTGTGGGAGAGTCACCAGCTAGAAACAGAGCAAAGCTTTACTCAAAAAAAGATGAGTTTTCCAGCGACACCCTTGGCAGTGCAGAGCGATCGTACCACAGGCTCATAGAATTTGTTAAAAATTTCAGTTGAAAATTTGAATTATTAAATTTTATGCCTAACATTGGCGATAAAATCTAAGATTGAAATTCTCAAATCTGAAATCAAGGCATCATGGTAAAACTGACACCAAATCCCAGCTTTAGTTTAACAATTCGGGTTGCTCTGCCGAACCGGCCGGGAATGCTGGCAAGAGTCACCAGCGCGATCGCATCTGTTGGCGGCAACTTCGGCCAAATCGACTTGATCGAGCAAACCCGCGCCACTACAGTTCGCGATATCACCGTCGATGCTTACAGCATCGAGCACAATGAAGAAATAGTGCAAGCAGTGAAAGCGCTGCCAGATATCAGAGTGATCGACGTGTACGATCGCACTTTCAACTTGCACCGTGGCGGAAAAATCAGCGTAGTTAGCAAAATTTCCCTCAAACGCCAGTCAGATTTGGCAATGGCATACACTCCAGGAGTCGGCCGCATCTGCACTGCGATCGCTAATGACCCGCAACAAGTTTATAACCTCACAATCAAACAAAATACTGTTGCCATTGTTACCGACGGTAGCGCAGTTTTGGGACTGGGAAACCTCGGCCCTGCCGCCGCACTGCCAGTCATGGAAGGCAAAGCCATGCTATTTAAAGAATTTGCAGGTATTGACGCCTTTCCTATCTGTTTGAATACCCAAGATACCGAGGAAATTATTCGCACAGTGCAGAATATCGCCCCGGTTTTTGGCGGCGTTAACCTCGAAGATATTTCTTCTCCCCGCTGCTTTGAAATCGAAGCCAGATTGCGGGAAACCTTAGATATTCCCATTTTTCACGACGACCAGCACGGCACTGCGATTGTTAGTTTGGCAGCATTAATTAATGCCTTGAAACTTGTGAAAAAATCCATAGAAGAAGTGTGTATCGTGATTAACGGAGCCGGTGCGGCCGGAGTCGCGATCGCCCGGTTGCTGCGTAAAGCAGGTGCGGAAAACATCATCATGTGCGACTCCAAAGGCGTCCTCTCCCAAGACCGCACGGATATGAACCCAGAAAAACTAGAATTTGCTGTGCCTTCGAGCGGTACTTTGGAAGATGCGATCGCCGGTGCGGATGTATTTTTAGGCGTCAGCGCCCCCGGCGTGCTTACCCGGTCGATGGTGCGTTCGATGGCCGAGAATCCCATTGTTTTTGCAATGGCAAATCCCATTCCTGAAATTCAGCCAGAATTAATTGTGGAGGATGGGGTGATCATAGCAACCGGACGCAGCGACTACCCGAATCAAATTAACAATGTTTTGGCATTTCCGGGGATATTTCGAGGTGCTTTAGACTGCAAAGCAACCACGATTACGCCCAGTATGTATTTGGAAGCAGCTTATGCGATCGCCTCTTTAGTCAGCCCTTCCCAGCTTGACAAAGAACACATTATACCATCTGTTTTTGACGAAAGAGTTGCCATTGCTGTCGCCGGTGCAGTGCAGTTGGCTGCCAGATCCGAAGGTATTGCCCGCGATTAATAGAAGGAAGAAGGAAGTTCGGCAACGAGCAATGTACGGGATGTAACGGATGTAACGGATGTCAGCAAGAAGGAAGGAAGGAAAAAAGAAGGAAGAAGGAAGAACGTTGGAGGGAAGATATCATGTATAAATTAATGGTCTTCGTACCAGTTTTGTACTTCTTCTGTTGTGATTTTTCTGGTTTCTTCTCATTCCCTCTTTCCTCCTCCCCGTTGATTATTACTCATTTTTGTTTCCCCATCTTGTCTTTTTCCTCAACATCCATCCGTTAAATCCCGTACAGGGATCGTTGCCGAACTTGTCTCGAACCTCTAACCTCCAACCTCTTCCTTCTTCCCTCCAACCTCAGCATCCATCCGTTACATTTGTTAAATTCCGTAGACGGCTCGTTGCCGAACTTCCTTGTTCCCTCTTTCTTAATTAAGGATAAAACTCACAGAAATAAACAAGATAAAAAGATATAATTAAATAAACCAAGTCCAGCTAGGTCAGATGCAAAGCCAGTTAGGAAAAGCTAAGCGCAATCGCTCCCGTTGCCAATTGTTAGAACTCAGCCCTATCGGGCTGGCATTGTGCCGGACGGACGGGACTTTTCTCGACGTAAATCCAGCTTTTGCAAGTATTATCGGCCGCACAGTTGCAGAAACTCTTCACCTCAACTACTGGGAAATTCAGCAAACACAGTGCGCCCGCCCAGAAAAATATCTAGAATGTCAAGCAAAAAATAGCCACACGCACCTGTGCGAAGCAGCATACAAACATAAAAACAACCACCTCGTACCCGTGCGAGTTTCCGAGCGGGCAATTGAAACAGAGGGACAGTGCGCGATTTGGCTAAGTGTTGAAGAAATCTTTAATAATCGGGATCAAAATAGCGCTCCCCTGGAATCAGCGCCCCCGCAGGGCAATTCCCATCTGGAAAAATTGCTGACAAAGCAGACTGCGGAACTGGAAAAAACTCAGAAACTACTCGAAGAAAAAATCGCCGAACTGGAACAGACTCAAGAAAAATTGCGTCTCCAAATTCAAATTATCGACCAAATTCACGAAGCGGTGATTTCTACAGATATGGACGGCTCGATCACCATTTGGAATCAAGCCTGCCAAAAGTTATACGGCTATGAAAAAACTGAGGCTATCGGACAGCACATTTCTCTACTTTACCCGCCTGAACAGCACGAGTTTTTGTTAGAGAAAATCATCAAACCGCTACAAAAAAAAGGCGAGCATGAAATAGAAGTTATCACACGCCATAAATCTGGAGAAAAATTTTCCTCGCACCTGATGCTGTCGCTATTGAAAGACCAAGCGGGAGAAGTTGTGGGGATGATTGGCTCTTTAACAGATCTCAGCATTTGCAAAGCTTTAGAACAAGAATTAGCACAGAGACAAGCACTATTTGATACCTTTTTGAAGGAGGCACCTGCAGGAATTTGCATTTGGGATTCCCAATTGCGGTACGTGCAAATTAATCATTTTTTAGCAGAAATAAATTGCCTGAGTCCAGCAGCGCACATCGGCAAAAATGTCCGCGAAATATTGCCAAATATCGCTCCAATTGTAGAGCCTTTGTACGAAGAAATTTTGAGGACGAAACAACCCTTAATTAATATCGAGATGAGTGGTGACAATCCCAGAAAGCCTGGGTTTGTCCGGCACCTGACAGGCTCTTATTTTCCCCTGCTAGACAAAGATGGCGAGGCTCTCGGCCTCGGTGCAGTTGTAGTTGACATTAGCGATCGCAAACAAGCAGAGGCTGCGCTGCAAAAAAGCGAACAGCTTTACCGCACTATGGCAAGCAACTTTCCTAACGGTGCGGTGATGTTGTTCGATCCAGAACTGCGCTACACGCTGGTAGAAGGTACAGAATTAGCAGCAGTGGGGCTTGCCAAAGAATTGATGGAAGGCAAGACAATCTGGGAAGTATTCAAGCCAGATGTTTGCGCTGAGCTGGAGCCAACTTATCGGGCGGCACTGGCAGGAGAAACAGTTGTTACAGAAATTTTTTACAGCGATCGCGTTTACCTCGGTTATGCTTTGCCAGTCAGAAATGAACGGCAAGAAATTATCGGCGGATTGCTAATGACTCAAAACATTACGGCTCGCCAATTAGCAGAAGAAGCGCTCAGAGAAAGCGAGGAAAAATACAGGTGCATTGTCGAGACAGCAGACGAAGGAATTTGGATGATAGATACAGATGGTAAAACTACTTTTGTCAACCAAAAAATGGCCGATATGCTGGGCTGCACTCCAGAGGAAATGATCGGACAGCCCCTATTTGCTTTCATGGATGCAGAAGGCATCGCGCTCGCACAAGTCAGTCTCGAACGCCGCCGTGAAGGAATTCGGGAACAGCTCGATTTTAAGTTCCGTCGCCGAGACGGCAGCGACTTATGGGCGATGGTTTCTACTAATTCATTGGCAGACAAACAGGGACACTATGTGGGCGCTTTGGCAATGGTTGCCGACATTACCGATCGCAAGCAAACAGAAGCCGCATTGCAGCAGTCGGAAGCCAAATTTCGATCGCTCTACGAATTAACCAGTTTGCCTGTTTTTATGTTATGTGACAATGCCATTACCGATGCCAACACAGCCACCCTAAAACTATTCGGCTGCACCACCGCGCAACAGTTGTACGGCCAAAACCCTGGCAAACTCTCGCCTCCTTTCCAACCCAACGGCAGAGATTCTTTGAGCTTGGTTAACGAAATGATGGATCTCGCTTTTGAGCGGGGAAACCACCGCTTTGATTGGGTTCACCGGCGTTTAGACGGTACTGATTTTCCCGCAGAAGTCGTGCTGACAATCATCGAAGTGGGAAATCAAAAAATTATCCAAGCAGTCCTCCAAGATTTAACGGATCGCAAACTTGCAGAAGAAACTTTAGTGCGATCGGAACAAGCCCTCAGACAGCAAGCTCAGCGAGAACAACTGCTCAATCAAATTGCCAACCAAATCCGCACTTCTTTAGATTTAGACACAATTTTAGCAACCGCAGTTCAAGAAATTCGCAATCTGATGTACCTAGATTGGTGCATTTTCACTTGGTATCGTCCCAACAACAATCCTCCGGTTTGGGACGTAACTTTTGAAGCCAAGAATGCAGATTTGCCGAGTATTCTCGGCACTTATCTTATAGACGACAAATCTTGTTTTGCTGTGCGACAGATTTTGCGGCGAGAAATTCTGCGAATTGATGATGTCAGCACTTTTGAAGATGTGGAATTGCGCCAACTTTTCCAGGCTTCAAAATTTAACTCAGTGCTGTCGCTGCCAATTCATACTGCTGCCGGCGATATTGGGGTGATTACCTGCTATCAGGCTATGTCCGTGCGAGAGTGGAGCGACTCTGAAGTCGAACTGATGCAAGCGGTGGTCGCTCAAATTGCGATCGCGATCGACCACGCCGAACTCTACACCCAAACCCGCAAAGCGGTCCGACTAGCTCAAGCTCAAACTCAACAGCTAGAAGAAACTTTGCGCGAACTCCAACGTACCCAAACTCAATTAATTCAAAGTGAAAAAATGTCTAGTTTGGGACAGTTAGTAGCAGGTGTCGCCCACGAAATTAACAACCCGGTTAATTTTATCTATGGCAATCTCAGCTACACCAGCGAATACACTCAAAACTTGCTAAAAATGCTACGACTTTACCAGAAGGAATACCCGCAGCCTAGCGCAAGAATTGTAGATGCAAGGGAAGACTTTGAAATTGATTATCTTATTGAAGATTTACCGAAAATTTTAGCATCTATGAAAGTTGGAGCCGATCGCATCCGCGACATAGTTTTGAGCCTGCGAACTTTTTCAAGACTTGACGAAGCCGAAAAAAAACAAGTTGACATTCACGAAGGCATTGAAAGCACGCTGCTAATTTTGCAAAACCGTCTGAAACATAAAGCCGATCACCCGACAATTAATGTGATTAAAGAATACGGTAATTTGCCTTTAGTTGAATGTTATCCCGGTCAGTTAAATCAAGTATTTATGAATTTGTTGACCAATGCGCTAGACGCATTAGAAATGGAGATGAAGAAATCCGATCGCACCGCCAAAAATCTCGCAATTACGATTCGCACCCAAGTAACAGACAATAACAGTGTTGCCATATGGATAGCTGACAGTGGCCCTGGGATGAGCGAAGATGTGCAAAAGCGCTTGTTTGACCCGTTTTTTACTACTAAACCCATTGGCAAAGGAACTGGCTTAGGATTGGCGATTTCGCACTCTATTATAGTAGAAAAACACGGTGGCAAGCTTTCTTGCAATTCTGTATTGGGAGAAGGTTCCGAATTTGCGATCGAGATTCCTCTGCGGCAAAATATAAATTAAAACCCGTTGTATCGGTATCATATCATCTGTGCTCGATCGACCGAATTTGATAGGATTCAAATCCTACCCTTTACCACCAGACGCACACCACCAGCCGGTGCCATTGTAAAACTGCGGTGTACGGGCAAAACCGCACGATTTTCTGCAAGTTCTAAAGAGTATCGTGACAGCACTTTCGCCACTACTAACTTCATTTCAAACATTGCAAATGCCGTGCCAATACAGCGGCGGTTTCCTCCCCCAAACGGCAAATATTCGTAAGGCGAAAATTGCCTTTCTAGAAAACGTTCTGGTTTAAAACATTTTGGTTCCGGGTAAATATCCGGTCGATGGTGGACCAAATAAATGCAGGTGGAAAGTATCATTCCTTGGGGAATCTTATAACCCATTAACTGCATCGGAGCTTGCAGAAGGCGCGGAAATGCAAAAAATAGCATCGGATAAATCCGCAGCGTTTCGCAACATACAGCATTCAAATATGGGAGTTTGGTTATTTCCGCCGGCTCGCAATTTTCGACATCAATAGAATTGAGTTCTTGCAGCAGTTTTTCACGGACTTCTGGGATGTAGTGAATCCAATACAAAGCCCAGGCTAAAGCTGTGGCTGTAGTTTCGTGTCCTGCGAATAAGATTGTCATTAATTCATCCCGCAATTCAACGTCGCTCATCGGCTGTCCCGCTTCGTCACGAGCTGAAATTAACAAGCTCAGTATGTCTTCGCCCAATGGTTCAGACTGAGTTTTGCGATCGCGGATTTCTTGATAAAGCAGTTCATCTAAACGCTGTCTTTGTCGAATAAATCCTCCCCACGGACTCCAAGCACCTAAATCTTTTTGCAACGACTTGACAAACAAAAAGGTAGCGCTTAATGGATTGCTAAACAGGCTGAACATATTAGTAATTAATTGCTGAATTTGCTGGTAGCGTTCTCCTTCGCTCAGCCCGAAAATCGTGTGCAGAATTACTTCCAAGGAAATTTCCTGCATAGTTGATTGCGCGATAATCGAGTTACCAGGAGTCCAATTATTAATTACTTTTTCGGTTGTATCGCGGATGATTTGTCCGTAAGCTTTCATGCGTTCACCGTGAAAAGGTGGCATTAAAAGTTTGCGCTGCTGCAAATGTCGAGCGCCATCTAATAAAAATAACGAATTCGATCCTACTAAAGGTAGCCCTATCTGATTTACTGTACCGGATTTAAATAGTTGGGAATCGGATGTAAAAATTTCTTGAATAGCTTGAGGATTGCTAATAATTACTTGGGGCGGAAAGTTGCTGAATTTGCTGGTAAAAATGTCGCCATAGCGTTGATAATTATTATCTAAATAATACAGAGGATTTAAAAGTCCCTGCACTGTCTGAACAACTCTAGCGTCTTTAGGGCCGTCTAGCAATTTGTTGGTAGCATGATTTTGAGATTGAGAGTTTTCTGTGCGGATAGTCATTTGTTTTTCTCATAGTTTTAGGGTTTCACAGGACTAATCAAAGCATAAGTCTTATTTCTAAAAAATCTCAAATCCCTCAGCTATTGAAAAATAGTACGCGGTAGGCATCATAAATTAGTACGGCAATAGTAGGATACAGAGTAACTCCCAGGCCAAAAGCTCGTTCTATCGGCTCTTTGAGATAGCCTATCCAAAACGATATTCTTCCCAAAACAAACAAAGTTGCCAAAATTGGAATCAGCTTGATGCTGTAAGTATCTAAAAAGGTAGAAAGGATTAAACTGCCTACAAAAAACAGCACAAATTGCTCTAGAGTGTTGCTCAGATAACGCAAATGAATCCGCATTGCTTCTGATTCGGCATTCGCTAAAGGGTTGATGGCTGGGCTGCTAAATCTACCATTACCAACTGCAACTATGCCTGCAAATAACATCAGTACCGGAAAAATTTGGCAGCGAAGGCTGAAAATTAGGCGCGACTCTGGGGTATTTAATAGGGGTAGGGGCAGCGCTATCAAAAAATAACCAATCAGTACAAAAGTAAGGCAGAAAATTAAGGCAGAAATGCCTCGCCAAACAACTATTTGCTGTTGTGGATTGAAGCTGGGTAAATTAATCATTGTTTACAAAAACCAAACTTTATTATAGCTTTTTTATACCTAGAGATTTTACGTAAACCCGATCGCACCTTGGCGTCTCCACACCAGTTGTCGGTAGATATCCACTATTTTCGTACATTTTCACAGCTTCTTTGAGAATGCTGGCAGTTTCTATCCAGATTTCCTCAAAGCCGCGAGCAATAATTTTACTTTCCAATTCTTGCAGTAAAAATTTCCCCAAACCTTGTCCTCTTGCTGCGGGCAAAATATACATTTTGCGAATTTCCACAGCATTATTTCCGCGCTCAATCGGATAGTAAGCCGCCGTACCCACTATTTTACCCTGGCGTTCAACTACCCAAAATTCGCCGCCTTGATTATGATAATGTAGTTCTACATCATAGACATCTCGATCGGCCCCGTGAGGTTCGCATTTTAAACCGTACTCTGCTAAAACATCCCTAATTAAATAGAACGCCTCAGCGCGATCGCGCGTTTCCCAGGAACGAATTAAAAAATCCAGATGTTGGGTTTTCATGGGTTGTTGCAACGTATATTTATTTTTTGACTTGAGCAACTGTAAAATTAGTTGTTTTTTGTATTTTACAGTCTTTAAATCCACCTAGATTTTAACTGTGAATTCTCGGTTCGGGATGAAGACTTGCCAGCAACTCGCTCTCTACTAATGATAATTCCTCCAACCTCTGCATCACAATATCCCGATCGAAATAAGTTGTTGCCAAAATCCAATATACACCGTAATGGCGCGCTTCCGAAGCCATCAAACTGCGGTAAAACTTAGCTAATTCCGCCTCGGGACAGCGATCGCCCAGCAGCCCCAACCGTTCGTGACTGCGCGCTTCTATCAAACCAGAAACCAACAAAGAATCCAAAAGTCTTTCGGGTTCCTGCTTGCGAATTTGGGCGGACAAACCAGCACCGTAGGGAGGTGCAGCCAAAGGGCCTAAAGCAATGCTGCGCTTTTCTAACCGCTGGTTGACTTGCTCGAAATGCTCTAATTCTTCGCGGGCGATCGCCGTTAGCATCCTCACCAATTTTTCCCTTGCTGGGTAGCGAAACATTAAATTTAACGCTACTCCCGCTGCTTTCCGTTCGCAGTGAGAATGGTCTAATAAGATGGTATCCAAATGGGCGATCGCCTGTTGCACCCAAGCTTCCGAAGTCGGCTGTTTCAAAAACTTAATAGTTGGCAGTGTTGAAGTCATACCATTTTAAATTTGAGATTTGAGATGAGGAATGATATCGTTGACCTTGGCATCGGAACGATAGGCAACCGAGGAAACGGCATTGCCGTTTCCCTACCCCAAAATAATCTATCTTCCTTGATGAAAAATGTAACCATCGCCCGATTAATTGTAGGGACACGGCATTGCCGTGTCCCTACTTTTCAAAATTGATTTTACACAATTTTTCCAACACCGCATACATATCACCCGCAAACTTTTTCGCATTCCACAGGGGCGACAAATTTGCTGGATCTTTAGATTTCACCAACTGTGCTTTAATTGCATTTCTCAATTCACGATCTTTACCCAATTTTACACCCACTTCCACATATTCCGACCAAGACAAAGCCACGCCTGTTTCAATTCCCAAAGTCTGCAAAAACGAATAACCCATTCTCGACAAAAATTGCTCTCCTGTGCGAGTCACCACTGGCAAATTAAACCACAAAGCCTCTAAAGTGTGAGTTCCTCCGTTGTAAGGATAAGAATCTAACAAAACATCGGCCAGCAAATAGATAGTTCTGTGTTCTTCCTCAGTAGCAAACCTTGGCAAAAACTTAATTCGGTGCTTGCTCACTTTCTCAGCTTCGCAAGCTTGGTGATATGCAGCCTCAAACACCGCAGCATCGCCTAAAGCTTTGTGAATTAAAATACTGTTTGGCACTTGTTTGAGAATCGCAATTTGTGCTTTTACCAACTCGCTATTGAATTTTCTGCCGGGAGCGACGCACAGGTAAACTATCTGATCTAAGCCGATCCGGTGCGACCTTCTCAATGCAACGGGATCGACTCCATATCTCTGAAAACCGGACACTGCTACAAAGGAATCAGGCATCCTAATTAGCTGCTCGTCATAATATTTTTCCCGCCCGGCTGGGTGCGAGTGCCAGTCTGTAAGAAAGTAATTTTCCGGCGATATGTAAGGGGCGTCAAATCCCAGCCAAGAAACACAAACTGGTGCGGGTTTTTGGTAGAGAATGTCAGCGTGAACTGGTACGCTGAGAGAATCTAAATCAACTAAAACGTCCAATTCATCTTGCTGAATTTTGTCGATAATTTCTGCGGAATTGGCAAGTCCGTTCGGGTAGGTTGTCGGAAAAGTCAGTTTGCCCCAACTTTCAAATTTCTGAGTGCGATCGTCAGGAATAATTCTTTCGGAAGCGTACAAATACACATTGGGTGTGATGTCGGACAATTCGCGAATGATGTCAGCGCTGCACCAACCTACAGAATGGCGGCTAAAGTGATTGGACAAAAAGCCGATTTTTAACTTGCTGGATGGGGCACTTGGTTTGAAACTGTAATTTGCGGGTTGAGAAAAATTAGGTTTAATACATTGGTCGATATACTTTTGGGAAATTAATCTGTAAAGTTTTGAGTTTGCCGCCAAGTCATCTCGCAAATAGGGCGTGCTGAATAACAAGTTTGCATAAAGCGATTTAATTTCCACCGGGCTAGCGGTTTCTAAGTTTTGCTGCAAGTACGACTCTAGCTCTAAAAATCGATCGCCCGCAATTTGATTTAATCCCGACACTTGATAGGTGCTGATGAAGTAAATCGCGGTCATAATTGGATCGGTTTCGGCACACATTTGGCTGTATTGGTGCACGGCTTGCCGCGCGGCAGCTAAATCGCTAGTATCTCTGAGGATGCCGCACAAATGTTGGTGGGCAGAAATAAAATCGGGTTTAATTTCTAGGGCTTTTTGAAGGTTGGGTATTGCGTCTTTAAATTGACCCTGGTGGCGCAAAACTCGGCCAATTTGACAGTATGCTTCGGCTAAATCAGGTTTAAAAGCGATCGCCTGCTTCCATGCAGCCACCGCCTCATCTAACTTCCCTTGCTGCGCTAATTTATCTCCTAAATTTAAGTGAAAATCTACCTGAGCAAGGTGGGGATTGAGTTCGAGAGCTTTTTGCTCGTATGCTACCGCTGCATCCTGCTGCCCCTGCTGCTTCAGTGCCCCTGCCAAATTCCAGTAAGCAGCAGCCAAATTAGGTTTAAGTTCGATCGCCTTTTCGTAATTGACAATAGCCTCCACCAAATGCCCTTGTTTGTACAGCATACTGCCCAAATTAGCATAAGCCTCAGCAAAATCGGGATTCAGAGCGATCGCCTCAGAATAAAACCGCATCGCTTCCTCAATTTGGCCGCTTGCTTGCTGCACATTGCCCATTGTCACGTAAGCCGCCGCCCAATCCGGTTGCAATTCCAGAGCTCGGCGACAAGCAGCGACGGCTGCTGCTAAATTGCCTTGAGAGTAATAGGTTTCTGCAACGACTGTCAGCGATGCAGCATCTTCAAATTGGGGTGTTTCGGATTGGTTGGGAAAATCGGAATTCATTTGGCGGCCTATCTGTGCTATCAAGTTAAAGGTTGAATCTATATTATTTTGCAGAGTAGCAGTTTTAGCGGAATTACGGGCGATCGTCACAGAGAATTTATGAGCGACAAGCAAACGACACAGCGCCAACATAACATCAAGTGGAAACCAAACCTCCTGCTGGGGATACTCTTGTTAACCTTAGCAATCCCCTTACCCTTTGCCCAAAAGACTTTCGCACAGCAGCAGCAGACAGCCAGCTTTCGGCAGAAATTATTTCAAACGGCTCTTTATTTCACCCTATATTTTGAGGGTGGATTCAGCAATCACCCCGCAGATAAGGGCGGCAGAACTTATCGGGGCGTTTTGCAAACGGAATACAACGCCTACCGCTACAGTCGTGGGCTTCCGCCCCTCGATGTGACGCAGATGTCGGAAGCAGAGCTCCTAGAAATTTATAAATATTACTGGGATTCGAGCCTCTCGGGCACGATGCAGCCGGCTTTGGCGATCGTCATGTTTGACACCGCCGTTAATTTCGGTATTAATAACTCAATTACCTTTCTCCAGCAAGCATTAGGATTGCCGCAAACTGGAGTTTTTGATGCCCGCACCAAGGAAGCGCTGAAAGGGGCAAATAACAGAAATACCGCGCTGCAAATGATTAACGAACGAATTATTTACCGCTACAAAAGGGTGCAAGAAGATCCGACTCAGATGGCTTTTTTCCGGGGTTGGCTGAGTCGCGATTACAGTTTGTGGGGGTATGTGAATAAGATTAAGAATTAAGCAGGGCTGATTCATTTTCTCAAAACTGTAGTAGTCCCACGACAGGGGTTTACACCCCTGTCTCATTGACCCGATAGATGCTATACAGTCAACCCATTTGGATTAGCTGTTGTCGTCAAAATGTGCTCCACTTGAGCCGGAGTTAAAGTCGGATTGGCATTCAAAACTAAAGCCGCTACACCCGCTACCTGTGGCGTTGCAAAAGACGTGCCAGTTAGGGTGGCATAGTAGTCATAGGGAGTTGTAGAATAGATGTCTACTCCCGGAGCAACTAGGTAATCCAAAGGTGTGGAACCCGCAGCGTTCGAGGTGTCAGCCATCCTGCCGTTTATATCAATACTGCCCACGGCAATTCCCCAGCGATCGGCATTACGAGCTGGATAAGCTGGTTGGCTAAAACCCAAATTTCCTGCTGCTATCACCACAACAGAGCCTTTGTTATTTGCATACTCAATTGCGTCATTCACCAGTTTGGAAGGGTAAAACTCATTTCCCAAGCTGAGGTTAATTACATTTGCTCCATTATCAGTAGCATAGCGGATTCCAGCAGCAACATTATTCACCTCGCCGCCACCAAAGACGGGCAACACTCTGACAGGCATAATCTTGGCATTGTAGGCAACTCCTGTGATGCCAAAATCATTTCGTTCCGCGGCGATCAAACCTGCTACGTGAGTGCCGTGACCATCGGGATCTAGATCGATTGGGTAGTTGTCATTATACACAAAATCCCAACCCCGAATATCATCAATAAATCCGTTGCGATCGTCATCGATGCCATTTTCCGCAATTTCATCAGCGTTATCCCAAATATTACTATCCAAGTCGCTATGGTTGTAGTCAACACCAGTATCGATGACAGCTACAACAATCCCATTTCCTGTAATGTTCTGCTCCCAAACATCGGGCGCATTTATAGTGTCTACCCCCCAATTATTATCGCTCAAATTAGGAACATCAGAGAAGAGAGTTGAGCGGTTTAGGGTGCGGGTAACTGCTGCATTTGCATTCACTAAACCGTAGCCGTAATTGCCATTAAAAACACCGTTAGGTGTAGGAATATCGGGCAAGACAGGAACAGGTGTTGCAGAAAGAGTCAGGTTGTAATTGGTAGAGTCGCCTAGGAAGCTAGAGACTCGGACATAGTATGTCCCTGGAGGCAGGTTGGATAAATTAATCACATCCGGGATTGTGTCACTCTCAAGAGAGTAGCCAATTAATTCACCATCTTCCACTACACCGTTGCCGTTTATATCTTGAATTAGGTCTACGTCAGCATCCGCCGTCAAACCGTCGAGACGCAGGCTAAAATTGCTATTAGTGTTGATATCGAATCGGTAGAAATCATCGGGATCGCCTGTCCCCACGAACTCAGTTAAGCGGATGCTACCGTTCTGAACGCCAACAACATTACGAGCTGTAAAAAGAGAGTTATCTGAATCGGCGAAATTCAACTGATAGGCAGATATCGTTCCTATTAGGGGATCTGTGTTTGGGCTCGCTGACTGTGACTGCGGTTTGAGTTGAGCATCGCTCACAGAGTAACTAAAGCCAGCGTTAGCATTAGGTACAAGAAAATTCGCAGTTTGTGTCTGTGGGTCGGTGCTGAATGCTGGGAGATTAGGAAAGCTAGATTCAGCACTATAACTAGAAACCTTGAATGGATCGATCGCTCGGTTGAGCAAGTCGTTGTTAACCGGAAATGCTGATGTGGCGATATCCTTTGGCTGTTGAAGGCAAGAAAGGCGATGATCGGTAGGATTCGTCTTGATGTCTAACATAAATTAAAAAAAATGGTAACTTTCAAAAAATGTGAAGTTTTTTGTGGTCAACACTTTAGTCCTTATTATTGACATCTGTAACTTCTGGTTCTGCTTGAATAAAATACAAATTGCTGCCGCTGATTTCCACTGAAGAACTTTAGGAGGGCAACCACAGGATTGCCCCTACGCTGGAGGTAAATCTAAAGCAACACAAAATCCGAGGCAGTAATCGAACTATTCAACCCAGTCACAGTTGCCAAAACTCGATCGGTGGATATAACTTTCAGCACTGTTCCTCCCGCAGTTTGACTAATTTCTAACTGCTGGAAAGTCAAACTGTTATCGAGGGCAAACTTATCGATACCCACCTCAAAATCAACCACCGTATCCGAGCCGATACTTGGAGTTAACAAAAAGCGATCGCTCCCGCTACCTCCAATCAGAAAATCGTTGCCATTTTCGCCGCTGAGAAAATCATCTCCCAAACCGCCAAGCAAAGTATCCTCTCCCTTGCCACCGTACAAACTGTCATTGCCGATACCGCCGTCCAAACTGTCAGCACCGCGGCCTCCAAATAGGATATCATCGCCACTGCCACCTGTCAGCGTATCGAGTCCCCGCCCACCGTAAATCGTGTCATTGCCGCCGCCACCATCGAGGGAATCGCTAGCTTTTCTGGCACTGATAAAATCGTTACCGCTGTCGCCGATTAAAGTATCGCTATCATCAGTACCGACAAGATTTTTGCCCTCAGCACCGAGAATTTCAGGAGAAGTATTGACAAGTTCCACATCACCTTGCACAACCGGAACCGCGGGTTGCTCCGGTACTGGATTACCTTGAATTTTGGCAGTTAAAAATTCGCCCGTATTTTCGGAAACTACCTGTGCGATTGGTTTTGTGCCAGCGGCCGCTTCTTCGAGGGCGATCGAACTTTCACCTAATGCCACCTTTTGGACTTTGGCAATTTCTGAGGGAATAAACTCAGGCAAAAAGTTAGATTTAACTTTATCCGTGCTTTGATTTGCCTCAGCCATTACCTTCGCAGCTTCCGGGGAAATTTGGGAAAGTTTTTCAGTGTTGAGATTGGTGTCAATTTCTTTGACCTTGGCAACAGATTGCTCGATAATGCTTTCTACCTGTGCCGCATCGCTCAAATCCAGGGAACCACCGGATTTAATTTTACTGTTAATTGCCCCGACAACAGCTTTGACGATCGCAGCATTGTCCGCCGTAGATGCACCGTCTATGAGGCTGCTGGTTTGGGTGATGACGTTGTGGACTTTTGTCATGGCGACTAGAGTTTCAACGCCCCCAGGCTCATTTTTTGCTGTAGAGGCGATCGGATCTAAGTCGCTCAAGTCAACTCCCGCAGGAATAGACAGAGTAGATTTAACTTTTGACTCGGCTTCACTCTGCGTCATTCCCCCAGCCATCAAATCAGTTACCAAACTGGTTAACAAAGTGACAACATTAGCATCCGCAGGTGCAGAAACAGGCATTTCCAGCGGCAAACCTGTCGCAGTATCCGTCCCACCAAAAGCAACTAAATTGCCTTCATCGGCATCGATTTTCCCATTTTTATTTTTGTCGAAAGTCTCCAAGGGAATATCGAGCTGATATGCACCGTTAAAGTCAGTAGTAGTTGATGGTTCGTTACTATCTTTAATGCCATTTTTGTTAGCATCTAGGAAGATGGTTGCACCGGAGATGTAACCATCAATAACAAAGCCGTCGCTCATACTAGAAACGGTCGTCTGAAGAAGAGGATCGTCATCGTCAGTATTGGTAACGTAAATAATTGATGTATTTAACCCGGAGTAATTGGGATCGGCGCTAACAGCAGGGTCGGCAATAATACTGTAATTTTGATCTCCATCCCATACACTATCATCAACGCCTGTTACCCTCACGATCTGCCATAGATTCCAATTAGTAGAATTGAAGGTAACAGTTGGCCTGTAAATTACTCCTTCTCCCACACTATCGGTACTAAAATTAATACTCACATCAGCAGTAGGTGGGCTGTTGAGTTTGACAGTGAATTGGTCTGTGCCACCTGTTTCTGAAGTGACTAATCCCGCTGGTGGATTAATAATAATGTCTGGAGTTGCAAGTATCAGTGGGGGCGTCCCTAGTGTCGGCGTCACTGGCGTCACTGGTGTCGGCGTCTCTGGCGTCACTGGTGTCGGCGTCTCTGGCGTCACTGGTGTCGGCGTCTCTGGCGTCACTGGTGTCGGCGTCACTGGCGTCTCTGGCGTCGGCGTTGGTGTCGGCGTGACTGGTGTCGGCGTCACTGGCGTCACTGGCGTCACTGGCGTCGGCGTTGGCGTCGGCGTCACTGGCGTTGGCGTCGGCGTTGGTGTCGGCGTAACTGGCGTCGGCGTTGGTGTCGGCGTAACTGGTGTCGGCGTCACTGGCGTTGGCGTCGGCGTTGGCGTCGGCGTGACTGGTGTCGGCGTTAGCGTTGGCGTTGGCGTCGGTGTCGGCGTCGGTGTCGGCGTAGTGTCGTTATCGTCGATCGCCACTCTCACCCCTGGCACCGAAATTTCGTTATACTTAGCATCAGTGCTGGTTGCAGTGTGAGTAATATTAGCGCTGTCTGTACCTTGGGCAACTGTATCGTCAACAGCTTTTACCGTAACGGTTTGAGCAACATTCCAATTATTTGGAGTGAAAGTCACAGGGCCGATCGGCTGAATCTGATTATTGGTTGTGAGAGTGATGGTAACGGGGGCTGTTGGCTGCGACTTTAATTTGAGCTGGTAACTGCCATTCGCGCCGCCTTCTGTAACTTCCGTTTCGGTAAGACTAACAGAAACACCAGCCGTATCATTGTCCTCATTGCCGCTACCATCCGCTACATCATCGTTTTTGTTGAGCAAAACCGAGACGTAGCTAGATTCTTCAGTATCGTTTGTCGTAGTTAAGTCTGTCTTGCCGTCAGCATTAAAGTCCCCAACAGCAATGACAAAGGGATCTTCCCCAGCCGAAAAGTTGGCGGGCGCACCAAAACTGCCCGTACCATTTCCCAACAAAATGGAGATACCATTGCTCGTCACAGCTAAGTCTGATTTGTTATCGCTGTTAAAGTCCCCAACAGCAACACTATTGGGAAAGTCCCCCGCATTAAAGTTAGTGGGATCCCCAAAGCTGCCTTTCCCTGTCCCCAACAGGATTGATACGTTTTTAGATTCGCCGATGTTTGTTACAGCTAAATCTGGCTTGTTATCCCCATTGAAGTCCCCTGTGGCGAGCCCGATCGGATCGTTCCCCGCCTTAAATTTAGTAGGAGTCCCAAAGCTGCCTGTCCCTGTCCCCAACAGGATCGATACATTATCAGAAGAGTCTATGAAAGCTAAGTCGAGCTTGCCGTCAGCATTAAAGTCTTCCACGGCGAAAAACCGCGAATTCGACCCATTAACATTAAGGTTAGTAGGAGCCCCAAAGCTTCCTGTACCAGTTCCTAACAGGATCGATAGATTGTTATTGCCTATCGTAACTAAATCTAGCTTGCCGTCGCTGTTAAAGTCACCCGCACCAACACCAAGGCCATACTCTGACTTCCCATCAGCTTCCCCCGTATCAAAGCTCGTGGGAGTGCCAAAGCTACCTGTGCCATTTCCCAACAGGATGGCTACTTGACCTACATCTGCGCTGTCCGTCTTTACAGAAGCTATGTCGAGGTTGCCGTCGCTGTTAAAGTCCCCTAATGCCAGACTTATGGGCGTAAAGCTGATGTTAAAGTTGTTGGCAGTGCCAAAGCTGCCAGTGCCTGTCCCCAACAGAATCGAGATGTTGTTAGTTCCTTGATTGGCTGTGGCGAGATCTGGCTTACCGTCTTTGTTAAAATCTGCTACAACAACGTCACTCGGCCCTTCGCCGACAGGGAAGCTGGTTGCGGTACTGAAGATAGACATGATTAATTTACCTATTAATTGACAACACTCGTTTCTGATGTTTGGAGTTGTAAAGTCGAATCTGCGAGACCCTAATTTGGCAATGTACTCTCTAGTTAAAAGTTGTCTTTGAGATAGTACCAGTAACTACTTAAAACGTCAATTCATAAAATTCATAACATAAAGTCATAAAAGTCATATTGGTAAAAATATATTTCAATAAGTAGACAATCTAGCAAATTTAAGAGAAATCATATATAACAGAAATCTAGGGATATAAAAATGCGTGGCTCCTGTACAAATCACTTAAAATATGAAGCTATGACAGTAGAAGAAGCAATATTGTTTTTGGACAATCTGGTATACGAACAAACGGAAAAACACCTAAGTCGGTTGCAACAGTCGATAATTCGCGGCGTTGTAGGGGGTTTGACCTATCAAGAAATTCAGCAAAACGATCCGATCGCCCGCGGGTACACAGTGGGCTACCTGGGGCGGTATGTCGGCTACAACTTGTGGAAAGACCTCACCAAGATACTGAAGCAAGCAGAAATTATTGGACAAGAAGAAAGAGTCGTCGGAGCAAATCTTTGGGACTGCATCATGAGAGCTGTACAAAAAGGCACACAACCAGCTAATTCTGTCGATCCGATCTTGCAAAAGCTGCTGCGGATGCGTTACCGAATTAGAGAACATTTGGTCAGCACCGAGTACAGCGATACCTATCTGGCTGAAGATGAAAATTTGCCCGATCGACCTTTGTGCCTCGTCAAGCGCCTGAAAAGCCAGTGTGAGAGAACCAGCCACCTATTCGATCGAGAAACGCGGCTTTTATATCGATTGGGCCAACACGATCGGATACCAGAATTGTTAGCTCGCTTTGAAGAAGATGGATATTTTTATTTAGTCTATCAATTCATCGAAGGGCAACCCTTGTATCAAGAACTAATCGAAGGTCAACCCTGGGAAGAACATCAGGTTATTGCTTTGCTGAAAGATATCTTGGAAGTGCTTGTCTTTGTTCACAAACAAGATGTAATTCACCGCGACGTTCACCCTCAAAACTTAATCAGGCGCACATCTGATAACACAATTGTATTAATTGACTTTGGGGCCGTTAAAGAAATCAACACTTCACAAAACAGCATCGGTCAAACGAAATCGCGCGGCGGTACTCAGCAAGACTACATTCCCCCCGAACAAGCCATCGGTTCCCCGAAACTGTGCAGCGACATTTATGCTGTCGGGATCATCGGGATTCAAGCCTTGACAGGAATGCGCCCGAAACAACTCAGAGTTGATAATTTAGGGAATCTCATCTGGCAGAAAAATGCAACTGTCACCCCGGAATTGGCTCGCGTTTTAGACAAGATGGTGCTATACGCTTTCCCCCAGCGTTACCCCTCAGCAATCGAAGCTTTGCAAGCACTTCAAAATTTGGGAGTTAGTTGACTGTTGACAGTTGACAGTTACCAAATCCGACTTTAATATGCCCTCTTTAGTCCCTCTCTGCTGGGACTTTGTTTTTGTAGTAGCGGTTTCAACCGCCGAGTCTTATCTGTTATGCCCCATTTCCCACAGCCACAGCACCCGGTTTACAATCCGAGTGATCTTGTTACAGAGTGATTCATCCGCTACCATTATCCCTCCATGTACTGAGTAATAACACTCGGTCTTGCCGATGAATCGGGCGCGAATTTCCGAGATCCAAGGGACAAGGAACAAGGAACAAGGAATTTTTTTTAAATTTACCACCAACAAAAATTATTGGATGCTGCCGGATGCCTTCTACATAAGAGTCTTCCACCTTCATTTGACTATCTATCTAAAGTTAGATAAAATAACTCATGTTTTATGCTAAGCAGCTTTTAGAAAATCTTAAGCAGCTTTGTATAGCGGGCAACAATATCACTAGAGTGTTTATTGTTACCTTAGATACGTAGAAACCCAATAATTAGAGGGATCGAGAAATTGGAAGTTTTTGAACGAGCACAACAACGGCAAACGCCCTCAACCCGAATGGCTGCCGTCCAGTCTTTTGCCAAAAAAGCGAGTATTGCAGTAATGGCGATCGGCTGTACAGTCATTTTGGGTTGGATATTCGATCTGCAAATGTTAAAAAGCATTCTGCCCGGACTCGTGACCATGAAAGCCAATACTGCGGTCTGCTTTATTTTGGGCGGGTTTTCTCTATTCATCCAACAGATCCGGCACGCCAAATTAACAGCAAAAAAGTATCACAAAAAATACAAAAAATTAATTTTATTGCCATCATTTTTAATTATATTAATTAGCCTATTAACCCTAGTTCAATATAGCTTTAATTTAGACTTAGGCATCGACCAACTGGTATTTAAAGAAAGTTATACCGTGACCATCCCCGGCACACCAGGACGCATGGCGCCGAATACTGCTTGTGCTTTTTTATTGCTGGGAACAGCGCTGCTGCTGCTGTCAGAACGTCGGCCTAAATACCTGCGGATTCAAATATTAAGCTGTTCAGCATTTTTAATTGGATTTATGGGTTTGATAGGCTATTTCTACGACAAAGCTTTATTTTACCAAATTGGCAATTATACAGGAATGGCTTTGCACACTTCCGCAGGATTTATGTTGCTGAGCTTCGGCATTTTATTTGCCAGTCCAGGCCGAGGATTGATAGCAGTAATGACCAGCGATCGCGCGGGCGGCATCATGGCGAGGCGCTTGTTGCCACGGGCAATCATTATCCCGCCTTTAGTCGGTTATTTCATCCTATCTGGAGAGCGGTTACAAGCCTACACGCCGGAGGTAGGGATATCGCTGTTAAGCGTATTGAACGTGATTATTTTTACAATTCTGATTTGGCAGAATGCCAAAACTCTTTGCACCGCAGACCGGAAGCGCTATCGAGCGGAATTGGGCATTAGGAAAGCTAAATCAGACTTAGAAACTCAAGTTGAGAAACGGACTCTCCAACTGCAACTCGCTAATGAGCAATTGCAGGAGCAAATTTTCGACACTAAAACAACCAAGCAGGCACTTCAAAAAAACTACAACCTGTTGCTTGCCGTCATAAATAGTACGCCAGCAGCCTTATTTGTCAAAGATATTCAGGGCCGTTACCTGATGCTCAATGCTGCGGGAGCCAGTATAATTGGCAAGTCTGTAGATGACATTATCGGCAGAGATGACAGCGAGTTATTTCACCCGGGAATAGCCGACAAAATTATAAAAACCGATCGCCCAATTATGACAACGGGAACAACGCAAGCGATCGAAGAAGACCTGCCAGTCAAAGGAAATTTGCGGACATTTCTTTCTACAAAAAGTGCTTACCGGGACGGACTAGGAAATATTAGCGGTATAGTTACCATCGCGCGGGATATTACTGAAAGCAAAAAAGCCGAAATCGCCAACAGAAGTCTGGCAGCAATTCTGGAAGCAACCCCGGATTTTGTAGGTATCTGCAACCTCGAAGGACGCGCCATTTACATCAACAAAGCAGGCAGAAAAATGGTGGGTATAGACGAAAACGAAGATATATCCAACCTACAAGTTGCAGAATTCACGCCAGCGTCAGCCCGCAGCAATTTGAATGAAGCGATCGCCACCGCTGTTTCCGGGGGCGTTTGGAGCGGAGAAACAACCTTCCTGTCAACATCGGGACTCGAAATTCCCGTCAGCCAAGTCCTCATCTCCCACTCCGCACCGGACGACAAACTCACATACATTTCGACGATCGCCCGCGACATCAGCGATCGCAAACAAGCTGAACAAGCGCTGCAACTGTCTCAAGCTCGTTTCGCCGGCATTGTAGAAATTGCCGACGACGCGATTATTTCGGTGGATGCGGAGCAAAAAATTATCTTGTTCAACCAAGGTGCAGAAAGGATTTTTGGGTGGACGGCTGCTGAGGCGATCGGGCAATCCCTGAGCCTCCTGTTGCCCGAAGCTTTTGCCACTCCTCACAGTCTCCTTGTCAGCAATTTCGGCTGCGGCGTTAAACAAGCCCGACAAATGGGCAACCGCAAAGAAATTTTCGCCTGCCGCCGAGACGGTACGCAATTTCCCGCCGAAGCTTCTATTTCCAAACTCGAAGTAGCAGGCGAAATCATATTCACAGCTATTTTGCGCGATGTGACAGCCAGCCGACAAGCCGAAGAATTTGTGCGCCTGAGCGAGGAAAGATATCGATCGCTCGCAAGGGCCACCGCGCAACTGGTATGGATGAGAGACGCCCAGGGAAAGCCGATCGCGCCGATCGACTGGATGGCATATACAGGTCAAAGTTTGGAGGAAGCTACAGACGACTGGGTTTCGGCAATTCACCCAGACGATCGCCCGATCACGGCGCAAGCTTGGATGCGCGCAGTCGAAGCAAAAAGTGTCTTCCAAGTCGAGCACCGTTTGCGGGCAGCAGACGGTAGCTACAGACACTTCTGGGTGCGCGGAGTTCCAGTTTTAGCAGCAGACGGCAGCATTCGCGAATGGGTGGGCACTCACACCGACATTAGCGATCGAGTCCAAGTTTTGGAAGCACTCAAGCAGTCCGAGGGACAGTATCGATCGCAAGCAGCCGAGCTCGAAAAAGCTGTCCACGAGTTGCACCAAACTCAAACTCAACTAATTCAAACCGAAAAAATCTCTTCTCTCGGGCAGCTAGTCGCCGGCGTCGCCCACGAAATTAACAATCCGATTAACTTCATTTATGGCAACATCACCCACGCCAGCCAATATGCCACAGACTTGCTCGGTTTGCTCCATCTTTACCAGGAAAAATACCCAAATCCCGTTCCGGAAATTGTAGAAGCAGCCGAAGATATTGAAGTCGATTACTTAATGGAAGACTTTACGAAGATTCTGGAATCAATGAAAGTAGGAGCCGATCGCATCCGCGACTTAGTTGTATCCTTACGCAACTTTTCCAGACTCGACGAATCGCAGATGAAGCGAGTAGATATTCACGAAGGAATCGAAAGCACTTTGCTAATTTTGCAGCACCGGATCAAAGCTAATGTAATTCGTCCCGCGATTGAGATCATCAAAGAATACGGGACTTTTCCCAAAGTTGAGTGCTATGTAGGTCAGCTCAATCAAGTATTTATGAATCTTTTAGCAAATGCGATTGACGCCCTCGAAGAGTACAACAGCAAGCGTTCTTCACAAGAACTATCTTTTATTTCCAACAGAATTCGGATTAGCACCAGTGCGAATTCAGACACAGTAAAAATTCGGATTTCCGACAACGGGATGGGAATCAATCAAGAATCTCTTCACAAGTTGTTCGACCCATTTTATACTACTAAACCCGTAGGCAAAGGCACCGGCTTGGGACTGTCAATTAGCTATCAGATTATAGTTGAAAAACATCGAGGCAAAGTGCAGTGTATTTCCGCGCCCGGGGAAGGTGCAGAGTTTGTCATTGAGATTCCTCTTTGCCAGAAAGTATCAGCGCTGGCTGCCGAAAACACAAAGGAAATGGTCAGCATTCATGAGTCATTAGTCATGAGTCATTAGTCATTAGTTTCAGGGCTGACCCATCGGGGGGGCTAGAAACCCGGTTTCTACGAGTTTTGCGTTGAGTGACGAGAAATATAGGAAGAAAGCGGGTTTCTGAAGTAGCGAGTGCATCTAGGACTTGCATTTTGAGATCGTAGTCTGAAAACCTTGATTTCCACGAATGCCGATAGTCTCCTTTTCTCGATCGCCCTAAATCGAAATAATTCTTTACAATAACAAAGTAACAATGCAATTAACTTTGACAAAATCCCTTGAAAATGCCTGTAAACCAACTTTCTCCAACCACAGCCTCCACGGAAACACCGACACTCGACTTTGACATAGCCATCGTCGGAGGCGGCATAGTCGGGGCCACCTTAGCCAGCGCCTTAAAAGATTCCGGCTTAAAAATAGCAATAATTGAAACCCAACTCCCCGCCGCCGCCGCAGCCAAAAAACAAGCCTATGCAATCACCCTGCTATCAGGAATGATCTTAGAAGGTATCGGCGTGTGGCAGCAAATCTTGCCGCAAATCACCACCTTCGAGCAAATTAGCCTCTGCGACGGCGACTATCCCGGCGTCGTCGAATTCCACCGCCCGGATTTGGGAAATACTGGCAAATTGCCCGTACCAAAAGCAGCTTTAGGTTACGTTGGCGAGCACGGAGTCATGCTGTCAGCTTTGCAAGAATCTTTGGCAAAAAACCCGAATTTTAGTTGGGTTTGTCCGGCGGAAGTAGTCGAGGTAAAATATTTAACCGATTGCGCCGAAATAGAAGTCAAACAAAACGGCGAAACTCGCACAATTCGCACCAAATTATTAGTCGCCGCCGACGGTTCGCGATCGCGCATCCGCACCGAAGCCAACATCAGCACTCGCGGCTGGAAATACTGGCAATCCTGCGTTGCTATCACTATTAAAGCAGAAAAACCGCACAATGATATCGCTTTTGAGCGCTTTTGGCCGAGCGGCCCGATGGGAGTTTTACCATTACCGGGGAACCGCTGTCAAGTAGTTTGGACAGCACCCCACGCGGAAGCAAAAGCTTTGCAACAAATGGATGAAACAGAGTTTTTGACTTTGTTGGAACAGCGCACGGGCGGGCTTTTAGGGCGTTTGGAATTGGAGAGCGATCGCTTTTTGTTTCCGGTGCAGTTAATGCAGAGCGATCGCTACGTTTTGCCCAGATTAGCACTAATTGGCGACGCCGCCCACTGCTGCCATCCCGTCGGCGGCCAGGGATTAAATATGGGCATTCGAGACGCAGGGGCGATCGCCCAAATCTTGCAGCAAGCCCACCAAAAAGGCGAAGACATCGGCGACTTGCGAGTATTGAAACGGTATCACAACTGGCGGAAAAAAGAGAATTTAATCGTGTTAGGATTTACAGATTTTCTAGACAGATTGTTTTCCAATACTTGGCTGCCAATTGTAGCATTTCGCCGCTTCGGATTGTGGTGTTTGCGGACAATTCCGCCAGTGAGGTTTTTAGCCTTGCGGCTGATGACAGGCTTGATGGGGCGGCCGCCAGAATTAGCGCAAAATTAGAAGAAACCCGGTTTTTTACCATTTATCCTGTACGGGCGGGTTTTACTCACAATAATTGCCGAAAACCAACAAACTAATAAACCCGCCCCTATCGACTAAATTCATCTGCGTCCATCAGCGTATATCCGCCGACATCTGCGGTTCACAAACTTTAGAAACCGGGTTTTTTCCCATCTCTTCGCCTGTAACCAAATATTCTCGAAAAAATCCGGTTTCTGGCCACCCATCGACGAATCATGGTAAATAAACATCTGTGTTACTGACAACTCCCCACAATGGAAGAAACCCGCACCCAAGCTTATCTGCAATTGATTGAGACACTCCTGACTTGCCCCAACGGTGAGGAACCGCAGATTTTACAGGATAACTTAGAATTGGTAGATTCGGGGTTTCTGCAAGTTTGCGAGGTAGTAGCAGACAACCTGGCAGAGGAAGGACAGGAAAATCACGCTAATTTTTTACGGAATTTGGCCAGTCAGCTAGGGCAATTCTTGGGAATGAACTATGACGGAGATAGCGATAATTCTGAAGATGAAAATCCCCAAGAGTATGTAAACTTTATCCTAGAATTACTGCAAGCAGAAGAAAGCTATAGTGGTGTTGCCGTAATTTACCCGATGCTGGCTCAGCGCCAACATCTCCTCAATCTCCGTTTTGCCGAGACTTTACACCAAGTAGCCGACAATTTAATTGCCCAACATCCCGAAGCAATTGAGCACATTGTCGGCCTTATTGTAAATTTGAGTATTCATATTAGTGACTTTCCGCGCGGCAATAGAGCGAAAAATATTGAAATTGCCATTACTGGTTTTCAAATAGTTTTAAACAATCGGCAACCCGGGAGCGAAAAATATGCTGGAACTCAAAACAACCTAGCTAATGCCTACTTATACAGAATCAACGGTTCGCGAGCGGATAATCTGGAGAGGGCGATCGAGTTTTATCAGGCTGCTTTAACAGTCCATACTTTTGAGGATTTCCCCGAACAATGGGCAATGACTCAAAACAACCTAGCTAATGCCTACAGTGACAGAATCAACGGTTTGCGGGCTGATAATATCGAGAGGGCGATCGAGTTTTATCAGGCTGCTTTAACAGTCCGTACCCTTGAGGATTTCCCCGAACAATGGGCAGGGACTCAATACAACCTAGCTAATGCCTACTTATACAGAATCAACGGTTTGCGGGCTGATAATATCGAGAGGGCGATCGAGTTTTATCAGGCTGCTTTAACAGTCCATACTTTTGAGGCTTTCCCCGAAAAATGGGCAACGACTCAAAACAACCTAGCTAATGCCTACAGTGACAGAATCAACGGTTCGCGAGCGGATAATCTGGAGAGGGCGATCGAGTTTTATCAGGCTGCTTTAACAGTCCATACTTTTGAGGATTTCCCCGAACAATGGGCAATGACTCAAAACAACCTAGCTGCTGCCTACAGTGACAGAATCAACGGTTCGCGGGCGGATAATCTGGAGAGGGCGATCGAGTTTTATCAGGCTGCTTTAACAGTCCATACTTTTGAGGCTTTCCCCGAAAAATGGGCAACGACTCAAAACAACCTAGCTAATGCCTACAGTGACAGAATCAACGGTTCGCGAGCGGATAATCTGGAGAGGGCGATCGAGTTTTATCAGGCTGCTTTAACTGTTTATACTTTTGAGGAT